>CAYRDW010000036.1:0-3054 GCA_964423215.1 uncultured Muribaculaceae bacterium | reverse complement strand
GGGTAGATAATATGAAAGAAAGTACATTTAAAATGGTTACAGAAGATGGTCAAGAAATAACATGTAATGTTTTATTTACATTTGATAGTGAGGAAACAAAAAAGAGTTATATAGCTTATACTGATAATACTTTTGAAGCAGATGGAAGTATTAAAGCTTATGCAGCTGTTTATAATCCTGATGACTTAAATGCCGGATTTGAACCAATAGAAACCGATAAAGAATGGAAAGTAGTAGAAACTATCCTAGAAACCATTCAAGAAGAAGTACGTAATAAAATGCAAAAAGCAGAAGCTGATAATAGTACTGAAACAAGTGATGAAAATAACGGGCAATAGTTTGCTCGTTATTTATTAATATAATAAAGAAGGAATAGAATAATGAAGAATTTTAAAAATATTGCACTAATCATTTTAATTATGGCTACGATCATAGTTTTAGGTACTTGTATTACCTACAACTATTTAATCAGCCCTGTTAGTAAATCAGAAACAATTATTGAAGTAGAGATTCCTAAAAACACTTCATCACGTGATATTGCCAAAATACTAAAGAATAATAAATTAATACGCGACGATAAAGCTTTTCTAGTTTACTTAAAAATATTTAAAGTAAATAACATAAAAGCAGGTTACTATGATTTTACTCCAAATATGGGAGTTAAAAAAATAGTTAAATCACTTCAAAACGGTAGTTTAAAAAACCCTAATGAAGTTAAACTTACTTTTCAAGAAGGAATTACTATTCGTGATGTAGCCAAAGTAATCAGTAATAAAACTAATAATGAATATGATAATGTCATAGCTAAAACTAATGATGTAAAATATTTAGATCAGCTTATTAATAAATACTGGTTTATTACTGAAGAAGTTAAAAACACTAATCTATATTATGGTTTAGAGGGCTATTTATTTCCTGATACTTATTATTTTGAAAACAAAGAAGTAAGTATTGAAATAATATTTGAGAAAATGCTTGATGAAATGGATAAAGTCTTATCTTCTTATAAAGAGAAAATAGCTAAACAAAATAAAAGTGTTCACGATATCTTATCTTTAGCATCGATTGTAGAAAAAGAAAGTGCTACTAATAAGGATCGTACTAAAGTAGCTAGTGTTATGTTAAATCGCATTGAAGCAAAAATGCCCTTAGGTAGTGATGTAACAACTCTTTATGCCTGGAAATTTGATAAAAAAAAGGCTATGAATAAGAAAGAATTTCAAATCGCAAGTCCTTATAATACTAGATTAACTGATGGTAGTATGAATGGTAAATTACCAGTAGGACCAATTTGTTTATTATCCAAAGAAAGTATAGATGCAGCCCTTAACCCAGAAACAACCGATTATTTATATTTCATAGCTAATATAAAAACATTGGAAGTATTCTATTTTAAAGATTATAGTGGTTTTGAGGCAAAGAAAGAAGAATTAAAATCGGTAAATGGAGGATTCTAGAAAATGACAAACACCAATATATATACTGAAATTCGAGAAATAAAAAAATACGCTTTAGAAAATAAAGTTCCTATTATGGTTGATGAAGGAATTGATTTTCTAACTACTTTTATTATTAAAAATCAAATAAATAGTGTTTTAGAAATAGGAACAGCTATTGGTTATTCAGCCATTATGATGGCTCTATCAAATCCTAATTTAAAGATCACAACGATTGAAAGAGATGAAGAAAGATACTTAGAAGCACTTCGTAATATTAAGAAGATGAATTTAGAAAACCGTATTACTTTAATCTTTAACGATGCTTTAGAAGTTGATATTGAAGGTAAATTCGATTTAATTTTTATTGATGCCGCTAAGGGTCAGAATATTAATTTCTTTGAAAAGTTTTCTCATAATCTTACTGAAACAGGTTATATCATTACTGATAACATAAAGTTTCATGGCTTAATAGACAAAGATGAAACGGAAATAAAAAGTAGAAACTTAAGAGGTTTAATTCGCAAGATAAAAGAATATGTTGAGTTTCTTACTAATAACATTGAATATCATGTTGAGTTTTTTAAAATAGGTGATGGTATCGCTGTTGCCAGTAAAAAATAAAATACGTACTGTTAAGGATAATTTATAGTATAATAAAAACATAAGCACGGAAAGGGGATTATTATGAAGTATATAATAATACCTAAAGAAAAAAAAGATATTACAGAATATAAAAATAAAGGTGCTGAAGCCTTTATTTTTGGTTTAGAAAGCTATTCTGTTAATTATCCTGAAGTTTCTTTAGAAGAAATAAAAGAATTAAGTAAAGATAATAATCTATTTATTTCCATTAATAAAAATATTTTTAATAATGAATTAACTGACCTTAAAGAAAAGTTAATAGAATTATCTAAACTAAATATTAAAGGAGTCTTATTCTATGATTTAGGACTGCTAAATCTAGTTATTGAAAATCATATAAATATTGATTTAGTATGGCATCAAACCCATATGGTTACCAATTATAATACTTGTAATTATTATTATGATAAAAATGTTAAATATGGTTATTTAGCGAATGAAATAACGTTAGATGAGAAATTAGAAATAGCTAATAAAACAAAGATGAAATTAATGACTCAAGTTTTTGGTTATCCAGCTATGGCTAACTCCAGAAGAAGTCTTTTAACCAACTATTTTAAATCAAAAGAAAAAAGTAAAGATAAAACTACGTATAAGTTAGAAGATAATTTAGGACAGTATATAATCAAAGAAAATGAAACTGGAACCTCAGTACTATTTAGAAAAATAATAAACGGAACTAAACCTTTGTTTTCATTAATTAATAGTAAGATAGAGTATGGCGTATTAGATACCCAGTTAATAGATACTGATATTTGTTTAAAAGTTCTAACTACTTTCTTAGAAATTAGTAAAAAAGAAATAACTAATTTAGAAAAACAACAGATAATTGATTATACTAATAATTTAATTGGTGATTATACCGGTTTTTATTATCAGAAAACAATCTATAAGGTGAAGAAAAATGATAAGTAAGAAAATAGAATTATTATCTCCTGCGGGAGATTTAGGAAGATTAAAGATAGCTTTATTA
>CAYRDW010000035.1:0-11995 GCA_964423215.1 uncultured Muribaculaceae bacterium | reverse complement strand
CTTTAGCTACAGCTTTTAATTCAGCTACAGTCATTTTAGATAAGTCAGCTGTTTCAGTAACTTCTTCTTTTACTTCTGTCTTAACAACTTTCTTTTCTTCAGCTATAGTTTCTTTCTTAACTACTTTTTTCTCTTCTTTAACTACTTCTTGTTTAGTTATTTTTCCATCTTTACCATCTTTAGCTATTTTAACAAATTCACTAAATAATTTTGGATCACTAATCGCAATTTCACTTAACATCTTTCTGTTAACTTCTACACCTGCTTTTGTTAAACCTTCAATAAATCTTGAATAACTAATTTCGTTTTCACGACAAGCTGCATTAATTCTTGTAATCCATAATTTTCTGAAATCTCTCTTCTTTTGTTTACGATCTCTATATGCATATTGTCCTGAATGCATTAATTGTTCTTTAGCTGTTCTATATAATCTATGTTTACTACCAAAGTAACCTTTTGCTTGTTTTAATACCTTTTTATGACGAGCTTTCTTAACTGCTCCACTCTTTACTCTTGTCATAGTCTATTTCCTCCTATAATCCTTAAATGATTAAATAATGTTTTTTAGTCTTTTAGCGTCACCTTTACTTAAACGTACGCTCTTTCTTACTTTTCTATTAAAAGCAGAAGATTTACCTCCTGTATTATGTCTACTCCCAGGATGTCCCATTGTTACCGTTCCACTTTTTCTTACGTTCAATACTTTTTTAGTTCCTTTATGTGTTTTTATTTTTCCCATAAATATCCTCCTAGTTTTCCTTTTTTGGTGCTAATAACATTGTCATACTTCTACCATCTAGTTTAGCATTCTGTTCTATAACAGCTATATCTTCTAAACGAGAAGCGAACTTGTCTAATACATTTTTACCTAATTCTGTATGAGCCATTTGTCTACCTTTAAAACGAATCGATAATTTAATTTTATCGCCTTTTTCAAGATACTTTTTAGCATTTTTTAATTTAGTATCAAAATCTCCCACATCTATAACTGGAGATAAACGATATTCCTTAAGTTGTGAATTATTCGCCTTTTGTTTTTTTATTGCTTCTTTTTCTTTTTTCTGTTTTTCATAGCGATACTTATTATAATCCATAACTTTACACACTGGCGGATTACCATTCGAATTGATTAATACTAAATCAAGTCCAGCATAATTTGCAAGTGTTAATGCATCCTTAATAGGTTTAACACCCACTTGTTCTCCATTAGGTCCAATGACTAGAACACTACTTGCCCTAATTTGTTCATTAATAGGCAAATTGTTTTTATTGTTTGCTATATGAAACACCTCCACTAAATATAAAAAGGTGGACACCTTTGTATCCACCTAAAAACCACAATAGAATTGCATAATATAAATATTATGTATATTTCTCATGGCTCTTTACCCAAAACTATCTCGTAATCGGGTGGATATCAAAATCTCTTTCCTTTTTTAATTCCTCTACATCATACTAATAAATATACTAAATGTCAATAGAAATATGCATAAAAACAGAAAAAAGGTGATTTTCACCTTTTTAATATTTTATTATATTCTTTTTTGATAACTATCTGTTAAATTGGTTAAATCTTTTGATGAATCTTCTAAATAAGCTAAATAAAATTTTAGAGCCTCATCGTCAATACTAAATACAGCACTTGAAACTCTAGCAGTATTTCCACTAATAGTTTTATCTTCAGTTTCAGTTTGTGTTTCACCAACAGGTTCAGATTGAATGTTAATAGTTGAGTTCAATTGATTCAAAATATCTTCTTCATTTGAGGTCGTTATTTCTCCTCCACTTATACCAGGTTTATTAGGATTACCTTCACCTGGTAATACTGGTGCAAAACCATCACCTATTTCGTTCCCTATATTATTATCATTGGTGTCAACTTTTCCATCGTTACTATCATTGGTGTTTGTATTATCTTTGTTAGAATCTTCTTTATTATTTTCTTCAATAAATTTGTCTCCATCAATAGCACCAGTAGAATCTGTTGTTATATCTGTAACTTTATCCTTCATATCATCATCTATCGTTACTTTTCCACCAGTTTTATTATTTTCTTTATATCTTCCAATTCCAGTTTGCTTACAGGTGTAGAATATATCACTACCAAGGTTATCATAAGCGCTTTGTAAACTTCCCGGGATACTCCTATCATCCATACTACCACCATGTTTAGCGTAATAATCAATTACCTTGTTTACATAATCTATACCCTCGTTTTTTGTTTTTTCAGTCTCTTCTTTTACTTTTTCATCTGCCTCCGCGGTACCAACCAAAGGTGGTAAATTTGCATCATCAACAGCTTGCTTTAACACTGACTCAGGCATAACTTGTTCAGCTTCTTCCGCAGAAAATTCTACATTTTTTTCTGTTGTTTTAGCAAGAGGAGTCCCCTTCGCCGCATTTCCTTGTATTTTATCAAAATCAATAGCATTACTTTTTTCCGCAATATGAGTATAATAAAGACTTTGATCTTTATCAGTTGGATATAATTCTTTATCCTTAAGTTCTCTATTAAGTAACTCAACACGATCTTGATAAGTAGCCCCATTTATTATATTTTTAAAATCAGGAGCATATCTTTCTACAAATATATCTATTTCTGACATTCTATTAACTAAATCATCAAAGGTAGCTGCTTCTGCTATAGCTACACTGTCACCTAAATCTATTACTATACTTCCTAAAAGAATTTCTTGATATTTACTAATAAGTACATCTGCTTTTTCTTTAAAGATTATAAAATCACTATCTTCAACTGCTCCATTTATAGCAATACAAGCATCATTAACTAAAGGATTAAGATTAGCTTCTTCTATAAGCATTAAACCATCATAAATATAATCACCAGTATTATTAAATCCAGCATGGTGTAAAGCAGGAATAAATATATTTAATAAAAGTGAAGCAGATGGATGCTCATTTATATCCACGTATATAGATGATTTCTCATCAATAAATGTTTGAATAATCCATTCTTCAAAATTAGCCCACTTTTCATCTTTTTGTTTAGAAGAAGCGTTGATTAGCTCATCTCTTCTATCGCAAAATTCAAGCATTAATTTTTTCATTTCTGGATCTATAATCATATTAGCAAAAGCATCTTTCACATCTTCTAAACTATTATTAGAATCAGCACAATAAGCAACTAGACTTTGTAATCCTAAACTAGCTTCATTTTGTAAAGTATTTATATCCATATTACCTATTAAGAAATATCTTTCTGCAATAGACATATCAGCAAAATTATAATATGTAGTTATAGCTGTTAATTGATCACCAGTTAATCCAGCAATAACGGTATTATTATCATCTAAACTTATTTCTTTGTTAAGTGACATCAATATATCATAATTATTAAGTAAGTCTTTTCTTTGAATTGGATTCTTAAATTCTTTTTCTACCCATTCAATATCTTTATCAGATAAATCAGTGCCCAAAGGAACCATATCAAATTCAGTCTCTTTTTCCTCAACTTCTTCGACTATTTCTGCCTTGTTTTGTGAAAACACATCATATAACTTCTTACCACCTATAGTAGCAAGAGCTCCAGCTCCAATAACACCTGCAGTAATAACTGCATGTTTCAAAAACTTAGAATTAGAAGAAGCTTTCTCCTTCCATTCATCAACTGTAGCATCATATTGACGAATACCTTTTTCATCTGACAAGAGTACATATTCAAACCCTTCTAAACCATTAATTGATTCTACATTACGTTTGTTCATTTGTTCAGTTAAAACTGCTGCAGTAAATTTAGTTAAAGCTTCTCTCGATCTTATATCATTAAGAGCTGAAGCTTCTAAAGCGACAACACTTCCGTTATTTAATCTTAAAGCAACGCTACCTATAGCATTCTTTTTAGTATCAACATCTGGATATTCAGATTTGGGAATTATTACATATCTCATTTCAGAAACATCGGATGTATTAATACCATTCAAAATTCTTTTTATTTCTTCGCTTCTATTTTCATTCATCACTTATACCCTCCTTATTAACTTTTATTTCTTGTTTTTCCTGTGTAACTATATCCATTTGACAATAGGTTTTTATCATTATATGAACTCCATGTATATGTTTTAGTTGCTTGACGTACATCAGCACACAATTTTTCTCTATAGAAATGGACATTACCATATACTGGTACTTCATCAGAAATTTTAAATTGTTTCCATTCTCCTACCGGTACTGGAATATAAACATCAACATTTTTGTTAACAACTTTCTTACATGTTGCTGTAACATTAGAATAATCTTTTACTGCATCAATGTCCCTAACCATTTTTCTATAAATAAGATATGGATTGTTGGCACAGTTAGTCCCACACATATTAGAATTCATTCCTTGTAAGTCCCAGAAAACTCCTAAAGTATCTTTTATTTTTCCAGAACTTTTTAAATCACTTTTATACCCTTGTTCAATTTCATTAGTATATCGCCAACCACTACCAACTTTATAAGTTGTCGTAACATCAGCTACATAACTATATTCTTCACACAATTCTACTGATATAGTTTTATATTTCATTTGTACTGTATGTTCAATATAAGAGTTTACGTATACAGGGGCCTTAACACCCACTTGTACTTTTTTAATACCTAAATCTTCAACTACTTTATAAATATTATTTACAGTAGTTAAACTTTCATTAGTCTTCAACATCTTAGTCGTCCAACTTGACCAGTTAGCACAATATGCAGCTATTGGTTTCACATATTGATACTCTTTTACTGGATCCGGTGATGGCGACGGTGATGGCGATGGTGAAGGCGACGGTGATGGCGATGGTGAAGGCGACGGTGATGGCGATGGTGAAGGTGAAGGCGATGGTGAAGGCGACGGTGATGGTGAAGGCGATGGTTTAGGCGATGGTGATGGTTTTGGTGATGGTGATGGCTTCGGCTTATCTGTTGGTTTAACAGGAGGGTTAGTTGGTTTTACAACTACCTCATCTTGTTTCTCACAAATATCGGCCGTACAGTAAGAATAGCATCCTAAATGAACTAGAATATAATCTTCCTGTGTTCCACACTTCAAATTAACCTTCATCAAATATTCTGTATCCATCTTCTCTAAAGATACATACGATAAAGTTACTTCACAAGATTCACCATTCTTATCCACAAACGGTATTAGTAACTTCATATCTAACATTTGTTGTAAAGTCATCGATTTCTTATCTCCAATATTTTCTGGTAATCTTTCTGTTGTGTAATAAGAAATAGCCGCTTTTTTCATTTCTTGTAAATTTGCATTAAATATTTGGTCCTTTAATGGATTTAAAGCATCCATATAAGAATTCATATTAGGCCATGGTACTAACCAAATAAGTAATAGCACAAATATAATAATTAATATTAATTTAAGTAAGAAATCCTTTAATAAATTTCCTTTTCTTTCTTCAGTATACATATACTTTCCCCCTTCGTATGCGTCGTATTATAGCATAAAACATACTAAATGTCAAAAGTTTCGCTTGATACTTACTATTGTACTACCAATGTTAAAAAAATCCAAATAAAACTTCTCAACTAACTTATCTTTTTTTAATGTTTCATGAACTGCTTGTTTTAAAATCCCTGTCCCTCTACCGTGAATAATTATAACTTTTTCATTTCCCATCTTATAATTATCCCTAATAAAATCTTTTACTAATATTCTTGTAATTTCTCTATCCATTCCATGTAAATCCAAACTTGGCGCATTACTAAATAACAAGTTCATCACCCAATTCTAATACTTCTTCTAAATCGGGCATTGAATTTTTACCACCTAGTTTTTTAACTGATAATGCTCCTGTTATATTAGCTAGTCGCAAACTTCTATATAAAGAATAGCCATTACTAATAAAATATGTAAAAGCACCATGGAAAATATCACCAGCTCCTGTTGAATCAACTGGATTAGCTATCTTTATTGATGGAATAATAGTATGTTTTCCATCTATTTCTGTAAAACTACCTGCTTCTTCTAACGTAATTACTACAATATTATTAAAATCTTTCTTAATTTTTTCATAAACTTTAATTAAACTATCCATATTGGAAACATCTATTTTCATTTTAGTATATTCTTCCGCAAAATCTTTAGAGCCAACTAAATACTTAACATACCCACAAAGTTCGACAATTGAAGGTTTTAAATTACCTGCATCTAAGACACTAATACTATTTGGATTATCTTTTAAAATCTTTTTAGAAATTTCTAATTCTTCACCATCAACCAGTATTACATCTGGTTTAACTGGTATATTTTGATTTTTAACTCCTGTTTCTTTATTACGACTAACTATTATCGTTCTAGACCCATTTCCATAATTAGCCAAAATATAACTTGTTGTTGTATCAAATTCATCAGAAGTTTCTAAGTAATCAATATTAGTTCCAATATCTATAAATTCTTTTTTTATTCTTTCACCATATAGATCATTCCCAACTACTCCTACAAAATAATTATTAGTTCCCCACTTAGATAGTAAATATGCTGCATTAGCTGCTGCACCACCACCACACTCAACTCCAGGAGCTATTCTCATTTTTTTGTTTTCAACTGGGTACTGAGCTACTGGCAATGTAATATCATAAGCCGCATGACCAATACACATATATTTTAACATTTATACCACCTATAGTAATTATATCAAAAAAAGAATCATCTTTAAAGACAATTCCTTACTTTTTATTAAAAAACCCAACTTGTTATCCACTGTAAGCTTTTTATATAATCAACTCCTGTTAGAGCTCCTGAAATTACTGGATAAAAACAAGCAAACATTAGAATAACTACCCCAACATAGAATAAGTAAACACTATTATTTTTTATTCTTTCCGTTATAAATTTAATAAAAGCTACTATCGCCAACATTATAAACGGTAACACTGGAAAATAATGATACATAAACATTATTCTACCTATAAAAGCATAAGGCAACCACGAACATATTATAAATATGAATATAAACCAGTTTTCCTTATTTCTTTTAAATGCCCCTGCAAAGAGTACATAAATAGTCGCAATAATTCCAAACCACCAGATAGCTGGATTACCAATTCCTACAATCGTCGATTTAATTGTTTCACCAAAGTAACCAACATAATACCAAACTGGCTTATACATTATTGGCCATGTATACCAATCTGAATTAAATGGATGTGTCGCAGTTAAACCAGAATGATAAGTAAACATATCTTTAGTTTGCTGGATTATACCACCTATACCCTCTACCTTGCCTGGATATATAACAGGGAATAATACGTAAGATAAAATGTAAATAACCAGTGGTATTACTATAAAGAAAATACAACAAGCACCAATTATCTTCAACATATTTTCATCTTTCTTTTTTCTTTTACTATAATTCTGATAGATAAAATGAGCGAAAAAAGTAATAGCTAATGCTAAACCAGCATATAAACCAGTCCATTTAGTCGCAATAGCACAGCCCATAAATAAGCCGGATAAAAATAAATTAATCAATTTAGGTTTAAGTTTATCTTTCTTTTCTAAAATAATATATTTATACATAAATAAGGCTGCTAACATTATAAATAATACTAAGAAACTATCGACTGTCCCCATCCTTGTTTGAGCAAAATGGAAACAATCAAAAGTCATCAATGTTGCAGCTAATATCGCCCACTTACGGTTTTTAAAGATATTCTTAGCTAAAACATATATTACTGGTATCATCATAATACCGGCAATATTTCCCATTAAACGATAGGCAAAAGTACTCATTCCAAACAACATAATTGGTATCATCATGATTAATTTACCAAGTGGTGGATGAACCCACTCATTAGTTGGAATCCCATGTAGATATTCATAAGCACTTCTCGCAAAATATATTTCATCAAAATAAGCACTATTTTTATAACTAATAGTAGCTGGCACCATCTTAGCCTCATCGATAACTACTGCACTTTGATCATCACTTGCGATAGCCTCGATCTTTTCACCATATTGATTATACATCTGTACTTCTCCAATATAGCTTCCTTCATTCTTAGAAATAATTTTCATATATTTAAAATTAGCATCTAATTGAAAATCATTCCAAGCAAAGACAGTATCTTGATTAATTTCTTTTACATATTGATATGACTCATCATCATTAGAAGCAAAAATATCATATCCTCCAACTTCAGGACCTGCATAAACACGAAGAATTGATACTTGTTGTTGACCATTCTTGAGTTCAACCCCTACTTCTTCCCCAGCATATTGAAACTTATAAAACGTTTGAGGATTATCCATACTTCCTAGATTAAAAAATGATAAACAAGCATAAAATACAACAAATACACCAATTATAATCCAGTCGATTTTAGATATTTTTCTTGTGTTATCTCTTAGTAGTTCTTTAAATTTCTGAAACCCTGTTTTCTGATTCTTCATATTATCCCTCCGATATTATATATCATATCAAAAAAACATCTTTTTTTAAAGTCATTTAGAGAAAAAAGAAAAAGTAGACAATGTCTACTCATATTATATCCTTTTTTACTTTAGCTTGTATTAGAGTAAAGTAACACTTATTATTGATTTTACCAATTTACTTAAATATATCCCTTATTACTTCTAATAGATATTCCTTGTTTGCTATTATATCAAGTTCCTTATCTTCAAAACTTGCTGCCACTAATGGTTTTCTAACCTATGATGAGTTCTCTTTGAATATTTCATTATTAAAACCAACTCCAAGTGATTTTAAGTACTTACAAATGAATATAATCGTACATCTTGTGTTTACCTTACGAAACGGACTAGGATGTCTTTTTATTACCCTTAATCATTTTTATCAACAATTGAACTTGCTCCATTTATTAATCTGTCAAAATCAGATAAGTACTTTTTATCTTGGATAACTTTAAATTTATCATATTCAGTTTCTGCTTCTTCTAGCACCTATTTATATAGAAACTTTAAAACTGTTTCCACTTCTTTTATCCAATCAGTCATTTTCATCGTTATATTTCTAATAGCATTATCTTCTGCAATATCTAAGAAAATATTAACAATATTGTTTAAATTGGTTAGTTCTTTTTCATCTAAATAATTCTTAGCAATAGTTACATCACTTTTTAATATTTTCCCATCAGGTGACTTTTGCCAATTTGTAAGACCTATGTTATCTTTTTTACTATCCACACGATTATAAATTATTTCTGCTGCAGTTTTCTTTGTTATAGCATAATGAAATTTATTTTGAATGGTAGCATAAAAATCTCTAGCAATTAAACTTGTTTTATCATAATCAATAGAGCATTCTGCAAATATATCTGTGATTTTTTGATAAAACATTCTCTCACTTGTGCGTATTAATTTTATTCTTTCAAGTAATCTTTTAAAATATTCTTGATCGCCTTTTTTTCCTTGCATAAATCGTTCATCATTTAAAGCGAATCCCTGTATCATATAATCTTTAATAATCGTATTAGCCCAAGTTCTAAATTTTATTGCTTTTTTAGAATTTGTTCTAAATCCAATTGAAATTATCATATCTAGATTATAATATTTAGTTTTATATTTTTGTCCAGTTTTACCCACAGTCGCATTTTTTGCGACTGTGCTATTTTCATCTAGTTCCTGATCGTTATAAACATTATTTATATGTTTATATATTGTTTTTACATCAACCTCAAATAATTCAGCAATCGCATTAGCATTTAACCAAACATTTTCATTGGCATATAAAACTTCTACTTTAATATCTTCATCATTATTATAGATTAAAATTTGATTGTTATTTTCTATTTCGTTCACTTTTACCTCCTTATGCCCTTTTTATCCACTTCTCTTACTGAGTGTAGTTCTCTAGATATTCTGTTTAAGTTATCAATCATTTTTCAATATATTTTCTCGGCATTGTTATCACCTCTACTACATTGTAGCGTAAGTAATAATTCTTGGCTTCCTATTAAGAGATTATTTTATAATTTTTTTATCCTTAACTGCTTGTTCTAAATTCTTAAATTCATCAGTTTTTTGTTTAGTATCAATAACTATCTCCTTATACTTTTTCATAAGAATATCTCTTCCTTTATTACTAATAAAGTAATAAAAAACAACCGTTTTATCAATGAATTATATCATAAGCCTAAACTATTTTACAAAACTAATTAAATCAAAATTTTTGTCATGTAGATAAAAAAAAGACTAAGATATGCAACTTATTAGTCATCTTAGTTTAATTAAAATATTATCTATTACTTTCAGTATCACACCATATATTGCCATTGATATATTGTGTTAAGGCCATTATAAATGCAGACTCAGTTAAATCTATTCTTGATATTATACTTTTAGTTAATAATCCAACACCACCAGTTCCAGATTTTAAATCACTTTCACTAAAAATTCTATCCATAACCTGTCCTAAATCAGTATTGATTATATCTTCTACATATTTACTAGGTACTGGAAATCCTGGACTTGTTCCATGACTCTCAAAACCATTATCATCTTCTATAACTGCAATATTAATATTTAGCCATCTACCTAATTGATTAGTTATCCCACTTTCAACTGCTACATATAAATCAGCTTTAATATTATTATTCTTACAGTATTGTTTTAAGTTTTTAACTCTATTCTTAGCTCCGTTATAAATTTCATCATTAACTGGTTGTTCACCCACATCAGAACTTGCAGGTATTCCTTGAACATCAATATTTTCAAAATAATTAGAAAACGCTTTTTTAACACCCTCGATTTTACCAGGATTTTTTGTTGCTACAATAATTTTCATTATACATCCACTCCTTTAATTTTTTAATTCCTTAAGCTTTCTATATTCATTAAAAACCGCAATCATTTCTTGTACGATAACTTCATTTTCTTCATTCCAAGAAATACTATCATTTAAAACCTCTTCCACATTATCTAAATCTATATATTTTAATTCAAATTTTCCATCTTTTTCATCTTCTGTATAATCAGCATTTAATAAATTATACTGTTCATCTGTCTCAATTTCAAAATAATAAATCTCTGAACAACGATTTTCCCCCGTTCCATGATAATTTTTACTATAGTGTTTAATAACAAAAAACGGTTTAACTTTATCTAATACTAATTCAATTCCTGTTTCCTCTTTAACCTCCCTTATTATGCAATCGATTAAAGTTTCTCCACTCTCTAGATGACCTCCTGGAAACTGATAAGTATTATGGCAAAAACCTAATAAAACTTCATTTTTTGAATTAACTAATAACATTTTAACTCTTACTACTGTTTCCGTTATATCTTCCTTAGTTAAATTATCTTTATTATATAACTTCTCTTTGATTTTTTCCATAATCGTTACCTCTATAATTAATTCTACAATTTTTCTAAACTTTTAGCAACACCCATATATCACACAAAAAAAAACTAAGAAAATTAAATCAAATTTCAATTTTGTTGTTTAATAGTTTCCAATTAAGCTCCCACAAGGCATTTCGATTACTATCCCACTTTAATTTTAATTTTGCCTCCTCATATGTTAACCATTCCATTTTTTTATGTTCATGAGAAATATTAATTACTTCATCTGTTGCATCAATACCAAAACAGTGTTCATATATTAAGTATACATTTTCTCCCCAAATAAATTCTTTTGTAACATTCACAACAGGTATAGTACTTAAAGATTTCAATTCAATTATTGGAGCATCATAGGTTATTCCTGCCTCTTCATTTGCCTCTCTTTTACAAGCCTCTAGGTAAGTTTCATCCTCTTCTACTCCCCCAGCGATTCCTTGCCATCTTTCGGTTGTTCCTAATCTACAAAAAACACCATATAAATAAATACCTTCCTCATTTTTCTTATATGGAAATGCTAAAATTTGATGTGGTTGTCTCATAATATACCTCCTAACTATATTAATTTTATATAATATTATACATTATTTGAAATAATACTTCAAACGAGTATAGTAATACAAAAAGACTAAGAAAATTAATCTTAGTCTCTTCAAATTATTTTGTTTGTGATTCTTTTACTGAAGCTTG
>CAYRDW010000034.1:11812-12038 GCA_964423215.1 uncultured Muribaculaceae bacterium | reverse complement strand
CATGGAAACTGAATCATTTTTAAAAATGATGGCGCAAAACCCCATGGAAAAACATTAGTAGATAAAACAAAAGCAATTAAGCCAAATAATACTAAATTTTCCGTATATTTAGGAAACCTTAGTTTCTTTCTATAAATGATTGTAATACCTAAAAGTATTAATACAATTATTGGAAAATAATATTTAATATCACCCTGTAATATAGGAATAACATTAAAATACTCAA
>CAYRDW010000034.1:0-11772 GCA_964423215.1 uncultured Muribaculaceae bacterium | reverse complement strand
TGCACTAGTAGCTATTCTTTTAGTCATCTCACCTGGTTCAAAAACCACATAATCACCAAATAACCTATGCACAATCATATTACAAGTAAAGAAAGAAGTAATTCCTATAACACTGATTGTAGCTATCAAAAATGGTATTAAAAACTTTTTAGTAAATACTTGTTTTCTCGATAACATTAAAGAAATACCTAATATCATCGTAAAATAAATCATCATTGTAAAATGTGATAAAATACCCCCTACATAACCTACCACAAATAATGGATAAAACTTATGCACATCCTCTTTAAGTAACGAATAAACACCTGATAATATCATTGGTAAAAAAACAAATAAGAAACATTCAGCTAATGAATCTCTGACATAAATATCTGATAGATGATAAGGAAAACTCATATAAATAATAGCTGAAAAAAAAGCCATAAGTTTTCTATCAGTAAGTTTATAAACAAGAAAGTACATCGTCACACCTGATAAAAACAAAGTAAGAAAGTGGGCTACCCTAAAACTACCTAATATACCAATATCAAATTCAGATAAGCCTGCTGCCAAATAACCAGTTACAGTATGAGCAAGTGGCGGATAAAAAAGTCTTGTACCATATCCCAAACCATAACCAATTTTATCTAAAATCGGACTCGTAGGAATATTACCATCAAGTACTTGTTCTTTAATCGCTTCAGCATTAGCTATATGATATTTAGTATCATGTCCGGCATGATATGGTTCTATAAATAATGGCATTATAAATAATAACGAAATCAAAAAAATACCCATAATTGATAATATATGTTTTTTCATTAATAGTACACCTCACCTATAAATCATAGTTATATTTTACCATTATTATCTAGTAATCTAACTTATTTATTAAAAAAAGACAAAATAAGTGTAAATAAAGTAAAAAAGATAGTTAAATTACTCTATCTTCTTGCCATGCTTTACAAACATCCACCCAAGCAATGTAATTAGAATAAATTTCTAACTCACTTAGACTAACCTCAATAGCGCTATTACTACTACCACAAGCAGGATAAACCGTTTCAAATCTTTTTAGTGACTCGTCTAAATAAACTTCTATACCATCATTAATCGCAAAAGGACAAACTCCACCTACTTCATGACCAATAATTGTTTCAACCTCATCAAAACCAATCATCTTAGCTTTTTTATTAAATAATTGCCTAAACTTAAGATTATCCACTTTCGCATCCCCTGCAGTCACAACTAATATTGGCTTATCTCCAACCATAAAACCAAGTGTTTTCGCAATTCTTTCTGGTTTACATCCCAAACTATTAGCTGCTAATTCAACTGTAGCTGAAGAAGTAGAAAACTCTAAAATTTTATCAGCCATATCATATTTACTAAAATAACTTCTTACTTTATCGATTGCCATAATCCACCTCCTATAAAAATACTTTCTAATTCCTTATTTTTTCTAAATCGCGTCCCGAAAAACCAAAACTATATCTACCCTTATAATGTTCCAAACAATTATTAAAATATAGACAACCATCGAATAAAATATAATATAATAACATTCTTTTACATTCTTTAGGACCTTCTCCTAAATAATACTTCTCTATATTACTATTTACCTGTTGCTTCTCAATAAAAAAATTCATTTTCTTATTAAGTTCAACAAACTCTTCAATTTCTTCAATTTTTATATCATAAAGAACATCTTGTATATATTTGTTTTTTAATCTATATATCATTTTTATATATTTAGTTTCATAATCATTATATAAACCTAACTTTTGAGCTGCAGAAACCTGTTCTAATAAACTACTTTTATTTAATGGTTTATATTTATGTTTACCTAATTTACATACTCTAATACAAATCTTATCAATATTATTAAATACAAACATTCTATAAACTAAATGTTCTATTATTGATTCAATATTAAGTATCATATATAATTCACTTTCTGTATCTAGATGTAATAACTGCTGAAGTGAAGGTTTAAGTACTTTGTATTTTTTATCTAGTATTTTTATTTCCATCAATTAAATCCCCTTATCTATTTTAACTCCATTAGATAAGGACTAGTTACATAGTCCTTTTCCCTTCAAGTTTTCTTCAAACTTTTCTTTTAAATGGGCTATACTAGCACAACTCATAAAACATATTACTGCATTATGATGTTCTAATAACAGATTTACTTTATCTTCATTAATCATACTACCATTCTTTAAATTGTCTAGTATTAATTTTGAAGATACTCCTGGATAATCATTTTCACTTTCTCTATTACTATCTATTTCTGTTAAATAAGCTTTATCAGCGATATTCATAGCTTCCGCAAATTCTTTATAAAAATCTTTAGTTCTAGAATAGGTATTAGGCTTAAATAGTGCCACCAATTCCTTATCTGGATACTTTTGTCGTGCTGCTTCCAAAGTTACTTTAACTTCAGTTGGATGATGAGCATAATCATCGATTACTACTATATCCCCAAATGTCTCTTCCGCAAAACGACGTTTAGCATTTTTAAAATTGATTAACAAATCATGAATTTGATCTTTAGTAACCCCTAGTTTATCACAAATAGTTATACAAGCTAAAGCATTTAATACCATATGTTCCCCATATAGAGGTAAATCAAAGTGGCCAAATAATTGACCATTTATTATACAATCAAAACTACTACCATTTTCTGTTAATTTTAAATTTTCTACAGTCACATCATTATTATCATTAAAGCCATAATAAATTACTTCTTTATCAAATTTCATCTTACGAACATTTTCATTATCACCACATACAATTAAACCTTTTTTTGTATTATTAGAAAACTGTTCAAAAGTACTAATTGTATCTTCAATATCTTTATAACACTCCGTATGTTCTAATTCAATATTAGTTATAATTGAATATGCTGGATTATAAGCTAAGAAATGACGGTTAAACTCATCAGATTCAATCACAAAATAATTGTTTTTATCATCTGCATAACCATTACCATCACCAATAAAATAATTACACCCATATACTTCATTTAAAACATGACTAATTAAAGAACAAGTAGTTGTCTTACCATGAGTACCCGCAACTGATATTGTTTCAAACTGCCTAGTTAAATCACCTAGTATTTCATTATATGCTTTTATCTGTAAACCTAAAGCTCTAACTCTTACTAATTCTGGATGATCTTCTCGTAGTGCCTTAGAATAAGTCACAATCATATCTCTATCTAATTCATGTTCGCTATTATAATAAATAGGAATTTGTCTAGCATCTAATCCTTCTTCAGTAAACTTCCATTCCCTACCATCATCATAACCAATTACTTCATTACCTAAATCATAAAGAATATTAGCCAAGGTTGCCATACCGGAACCCTTTACACCTAAGCAATAATACTTCATATTTTCACTTCCTCTATTAGATTATACACATTAAAAAAGTAATTTACAACCAAATCACCTATATTTTTAATTGTTTTCTAAGTTTTTTTGTTGCTCTAATACATCTGTTACGCTGAGTTTCTGAAGTTTTCCCATACTTTCGAGCTAAGTCTAAATTAGTACATGGCTCGTCACCATCTAATCCAAATTTTTCTCTTAATATCGTATAATCATTCTTTTCACTACCATTTATAATAGTATTAATTTCCGATAAAAAGTATCTCTTAATTCCTTCTTCTTCAACATCAACATTAGCTTTCTTACTCTCATTAATATCATCAAAAGTTACACTAATTACACCTCTATTTTCAAAATTAGGATCCTTCAAGCTCTCATCAATAATACTTAATAAAACACTTGATCTATGTTGTTGATAATAAGTATCTAACATTAATCTTATACTATTTTCATCAATTAAACGACTTGTTTTAATTTTATCTTGTCCTAATTTATTCAAAATTTCTTTTTCACTTAAAAAATTACCTGTCTCATTATAACTAGTAATATATATAGAAATAACCCTATTTATCAATAAAATATAATCCATAGGTACATGAGTAATATAACTATTTTCATTTATATAATTCTTAATTTTATAAGTAATCATATTGAATATATGAGTAGATAATGCTGCTTTTTTATCACAATCATATGAATCTATCGCTTCTAAAACAGCCACATACCCAACTTGAACTAAATCATCATATTCTATTCCTACAGAAAAAGCATTTACGTAAAACATTTTCGCAATGTGAAATACTACTTCTTCACTATCTAATATTATTTGCTGCTTATCCATAATCCACCTCGAAACGTCCATATTATACCACATTTATTTAAATAAACAAACAAAAAGAAGAACTCTTTAATTAGTTCTTCGTTATAATAAATGATACACCTTTTTTATTATGATTTTTAATAGAAATATCATAACCCATCATTGTTAAAGTCTTTTTAACAATTGATAGACCAAGTCCGAATTCACCTTTAATTCCCTTTCTAAAAGGAACAAAGATGCCTTCTAATAAACTAGAATCAATATTTGGACCATCGTTATAAAAAATTAATTGATTCCTTTTAATCATTATTCTTATTTCTTTACTAGCATATCTTAGAGCGTTATTTAAGAGGTTATCAATAATGGTTTCCCATGAATCTTTAGTTCCAAGAAATATACCAGTGGCTTTATAAGCACGAGATACATTAAATTCTAAATTCTTATTTCGATATTTAAATTTCTCTATCGATTCTTTTAAAATAGAATTAACATCTACTTGTTCTAAATCTACCAAATTCATATCTTTTATATAATCAAGCTTATTCAAGTACAGTAAGGAGTGTACTTTATTCTCAAGCTTGAAGACTTGTTCTTTAATAATCGGTAGCGCATTATCTACCACTTCTACTTCATCTTCAAGAGCTTCTACATAAGATTTTATTACAGTTAGAGGAGTTTTAAAATCATGAGATATGTTTTGATACATTTGATTACGATATTCTTCCTGATTTTTTAATGAGACTCTCATATCTTCTATAGCTAGTTCTAAAGAAACCAGTTCATCATTATTAGAAGTATCAACTTTATGATTAAAATCATTATCATCGATATGATCAACTTTAAATTTAAGTTTCTCAATTCTTCTAACAACATAAGATCCCCATAAAATCAGTAATAAAGAAACAACAAACAAAGTAATAAAAACAATTGGAAAAATACTATGAATAGAGTCTTCCCTACTTTGTCTAATATACGAATCATTAGTTAATGCTATTCTTCTAACTGAATCACTATCACTAGTATAATAATAGTAAACATGAGCTTTATAAAGAAACTTACCATATTTATTTTTCATATGCTTAGTAACTTTATAAATATTATCAACACCGATAACCTTATCTACATTATCACTAACAGAAATAATATCATTATATATATAGATATATCCTATCTCATCAGAGATAGGATTATCTTCGATATCTTCATTAACAAACTCAAGTGGTTGTTTCAAATAATTATAAAGGTTTTTTTCGTAAATTGGTAACATACTATTGGGTAAGATTATTCCTAAAGATATTAGAATAATACTAAAGGCAACTATAACTACTAGAAGTAATTGTCGGCTTAACTTGTTTTTTATATATTTCATAATAAACGGTATCCATAACCATAAATCGTAGAAACATTAAGTTTAGGCATCTTCTTTCGCAAACGACGTATTAAATCATCTACTACTCTATCACTTCCAAAATAGCCGTTACCCCATACGAGATTTAATATTTCATCTCGTGAAAAACTTTTATTAATATTAGTAAGTAAAAGTATCAATAAATCAAATTCAAGTGTGGTTAGTTTAATTTCCTTTTTATCTTCATAAACCATTCTTTTCTCAACTTCGATTACATAATCAGAGTAAGAAATACGGTTTTTTTCTATTTCCTTATAAACTCGTTTAATAATATTATTAACTCTTAAAACAAGTTCTTTCGGAGAATAAGGTTTAGTTATATAATCATCACTACCAAGCTCTAAACCAATAATTTTATCCAAATCCTGGTCCCTTGCAGAAGTAAAAATAACAGGTACTTGCTTATCTACTTCCCTAATAGCTTTGATTATATCATAACCATTAATATCATCTCCTAACATAATATCTAATATCCAAAGGTCTATCTTTTCGCCAATATAATCTATCGCATCTTTGCCTTTACTAAATTGTACGACATTATAACCTTCTTTAGATAAATATGTTTTGATTAAATTAGCTAAATCTAATTCATCTTCTACAAAACATATATTCCACATATTTAGTCACCACCACTTACAGTATATCACTTTTTAGTTAATCTTTCTATTTACTCATTAATCACCATCCATTCTTAATTGATATATAGGAGTATTTTATATATTTAATTGAAAAGAATAATTATATATTTTATGTTTGTTAATTATTTTATCTTTCTATCACTTCCTTTCATGATTTAAGTATATATAAAAAATATAGTTAAATTATGAAATAATTGTGGGAAATTATGGAAAAATAAAAAACAGAGCATAAACTCTGTTTTGTTTGCATATTAAGCAGCTTGTTGATCATTATCGTTATTACGACGATCGTTGTTATTGAATCTGTTATTGTTATTATTTCTATCAGCTTTTTTCTTATCACGACAAGGTTTACATCTCTTAGGTTCATTAGTAAAACCTTTTTCTGCATAAAACTCTTGATCTCTTGCTGAAAAAGTAAATTCTTCTTCACAATCAATACACTTAATTTGTTTATCTTTGTATTCTGTCATTTTATTTCCCTCCTTAACTAGAATATTGGATCTTTTTATAACTGGTTATCTATCCTTTAGTTTAAGAAAGAAATAAAATAATAGTTCAATAATAAGATCTGCGGATTAAATCCACGTATACAGTATATCATATTCAATTCAAAAAGTATATATTTATTTTTTATTAAATATAATACATTTTTATTATACCTAATATAACAATATTTAGACTATAAAAGTTATTTATCTATGTAATTAACCACGACTAGTTATATCTGCCGTCAATGATTTTATTTTTACACCATCATAAACAATAGTAACATTAACAGGCAAACTAGTTATCATATTAGGATCAAATGAATCTTGTTTAATAAAAAGGTCAACAGTGTTACCATCAAAATAACAATATTGTTTATTATTATATTTATCTTTTATTTCCTTTTTAGTTAATATGATCTTTTTGTCAGGTTTAAATATTTTATCATATGATTCTGTTAAAGTAACCGCCCCAAAGGTTGTATCTAAAGTTAACCACGTATTATTATGTTCAAATTCAACAAATCCATGTTTATCATCACTTCTACCATTAGCTTTTATTGTTCCTCTTATCAGTCTAGCGTTATCATCAAGACCTAAAAGAAATAGAAAACTCCCAACATAACATTCTTTATCTAAACTACCAGCTAACATATAATCAATTAATGAGTTTTCTATTCGTCGATTACCATAATATTTTCTAATTTCAAAATTTTTATATAAGTCCTGAAAATAACACAAAAAATCCCCTTCTAATAAATTATCGATTTTAGAAACATTACTCGCTAATGTTTTTTCTTCCTCTTTTATCCTTTTTTTTGCTTTTATACTATCCTCTACTGCTCTTGAAAAGTTTTTACTGCACTCATCCCAAAAATTTTTATCATCTACCATAATAATACCTCTTAATTTCCTATATTATAACATATATATAAATTTAAACAATTATTAATTATAAAAAGAAAGAAGCACTATAAATAGTTATGCTTCTTTCTTATTTTTATCATTACCATCAATATCAATGCTATTACGCCATCTAGTTATCAATGCTTCAATTAAAAAACATATTAATGGATAAATAGGATTTAAATTCATAAATAAAGAAAATATCGATAATGTAATCGTAGCTAATCCAAATATAATTATTAAATACCATAAAACTAATCTTAATTTTATTCTCTTATATTTTTCTTCATTAGTAATCGATTGTTTTTCTATCTTATTTTTCATCATTAATCTTCAATTTCCTTCTTAAAGTCTTTTACTTCTTTTTTAATAATAACTGCATTATAAATATCTAATCCCGAATAAACTATCATAAATATTCCTAATACTTGAGTAAGTGCTAAAGCTCCCCCAAAAGGATTAACTATTAATAAAATACCACATACTAAAATTAATATTGAAGTAACTATAATAGCCATGTAATTATCAATCTTATTCTTACGTAATTCAATACCATACTGTAATTTACTAATACCATTTATAATAAAATATACCCCTAAAATAAATGGTAGAATACTAGATATAAATTTAGGATTAAAAATAAATAATATTCCTATAATACAAGCAACTACGCCTACTACTAAATTAGCACTGTATTTAGTTTTAAAATAATCAATTAAGGCAACTACTCCTGGTATTAAAATAATAATCCCAATAACCGTTGATACCGTATTTAAAATAAAATCAGGCTTTACTAATAAACATATTCCTAAAATACACATAATAACTGATGATATCAGTGATGTATAATAAATCTTTTTAACTCTATTTTTAAAATAATCCATATTATTACCTCCATATATTACATTATAATATATATTTTCATTTCTATTAATACTTTTATAAATTTCTCAAAAATTCTCTAGGAACATTTACTTCAAAACTAATAATTTTATTAGTTATCGGATCCTTTATATCTAAACGATTAGCACAAAGAAGTAATCTCTTCCCCTTTATATTACCATATTTATTATCACCAATGATAGGATGACCTATATCATTTAATTGTACTCTAATTTGGTTTTTTCTACCAGTCTCAATTATAATTGATAATAAACTATTATTATTTTCTTTTAAAACTTCATAATTAGTAATTGCTTTCTTACCATCTTGATCCTTAGTAGAATAAACATTGTTTTGACTATTTTCTTTTAAATATGAAATCAAAGTTTTCTTCTTATCTTCCATTATTCCTAATACAACTGCTTTATATTCTCTACGGATAGCTACTTTTTCCCAATTTTCCTGTAGTTTATATTTTAAGTCTTCATTTTTACAAAATAATACTAATCCTGATGTCTCTCTATCTAAACGATGTACTATAAAAATCTTATCATATTTATTCTTGTTTTTAACATATTCACGTACCATGTGATATAAAGTTCTATTCTTTTCTTTCTCTGTAGAAATAGTTAACATCCCACTTGGTTTATTAACTACTAAATAGTTTTTATCTTCATAAACAATATCTACTCGCCCAATCTTACTATCTTTTTTCTCTAAAGTTATTTCTATTATCTGTCCTTTACTAATTAAAGTATCATGGCTAACATTATTTTTACCATTTATATAAATACTTTTATACTTTAGTAAACTCTTTAACTTATTACGTGAATAATCAGTATTAGCTATTAAATAATCTAATAGTTTATCATCATTAGTTACTTTTAATTTAATCATTATTTTCTCCTTCTCTATTTAGTAGTACCTGATACTCCTTAACCAAATCATCTAGTCTCCATTTAGCATTAGCCGAACTTGTTGATGGTAACAGTAAAGCTTCTCTTTTGGTTAATGGATAACTATATTTATTGTATAGCTGATATGCTTTATTTCCTGTTGTATATATTTTCTTTATATTAGTTTTAGATAATAAACTATTTATATCTGTTGGTTTAACATCTTTAATACTACTATCACTACTACCAGAAATTAAACAAGATTCTATTACATCCCATAAAGCTATTTTATTATCTTTTAAAAACTGTTTCTTTTCTTTAATTGTTTTACCGATATCAGTTTTATAAACCAAACCAAGTGTTTTCCAAAAACGATTTTCTGGATGCATATAGTAAAATTTTTCTTGTCTAGAAATAACTGATGGGATACTTCCTAATATTAAAATTTCTGAATCACTTTCATAGTAGGGAGGAAAGGAATGCTTTACATATTCTAATTTCATTTATTACTCTACTACTTTAATGGTTTTAATAATAGGTTGATTTTCTTTTAATACTGTTCCATCACTGTCTTCTACCCTAGCTGTATTAGCGATTTTATCAACAACATCCATTCCTTCTAATACGTTCCCAAAAGCTGCATAACTACCATCTAAAGAAGTACTATCCTGATGAACGATAAAGAACTGACTAGAAGCAGTATTATTATTACTATTACTACGAGCCATTGAAATAGCACCACGAACATGAGAAATATTATTTGAAACTCCGTTACTATAAAATTCACCTTTTATTTTTTCTTTACTTCCACCCCTACCTGTTCCTTCGGGATCTCCACCTTGAATCATAAAACCATCTATAATACGATGAAAAGTAAGTCCATCATAGAATTTATCTTTAACAAGATTAATAAAATTAGTAACCGTGATTGGAGCTACATCAGCATCTAATTGTACTGTTATTTTTCCATAATCAGTTACATCAATTTCTACTTGATATTTTCCTGATAAATATGTTTTATCCTCATTATCATTATTTTTACCTATAATAAGATTAAGTAATAATACTAAAGCTATAATAAATACAAATACAGTAATAATTATAATTGTCTTTTTTGAATTATTCATATTATTTTCTCCAATCTAAACATTATTAATTATAAGCTATAATGAGAGAAAATTCAATTAAAATATAAGCAGGTTTTAATTCTAACTTAAACCTTCATACAAAAGAACATCATAACTATCCAATCTCTTTTTCTTTCAAATACTCTTCTAACGTTATCTCTTTTTTCATAATTTCTTTAGCTACTTCTTTTCCAACATAACGATAATGCCAAGGTTCATAATTATAACCAGTAATACTTTCTTTACCTTCAGGATATCTCAATATAAAACCATAATCAGCACATAAATTAATTATCTTATTATATGTAATTAAATGTCTTGATACCTTACTAGAATCAGTTTCTATAGCTTCATCGTTTTCCCAATCTTCTTTAGACGACAAAGTAATATCAATAGCTAAACCCGTATGATGCTCACTAGTACCTGTTTTAGCTATCTTTTTATCAAATTCTTCAGCACTATAATATTTTCTAAATTCTTTCCTTAGTTTATCCTGGTCTGCTAAAGAACGATACGCTGAAGAAATCCATACTATGATACCCATTTCTTTAAGTTTTTCTTGAAATAATAAAAAATTATTATAAGTTATTCTTTCTACTAAAATAGTATCATCCAAAACATCTTTTACAGCGATTAACTCTATATCTTTAAAATCATCACTATTATATAAATTACTTTTATTTACTAATACTAAATAATTATTAAACATATTTTCTCCTTACTAAAAATTAATATTAGCTTTACGAGCTAATTTACATAAGTCAGTTGTCTTGAGTTTATATCTTTTACCATCTTTAATAAAATGGGTTCCACACTGCCTAAATTCAAAATGAACATTTTTTCTTTGGCACTGCTTTCTAATATCCAAAACCCAATCATAATCTAATACTCTAGCGTTATAATCAGATTCACCACCAACTACTACTAATTCTATGTCATCTAAGTACTTTTCAATATCTATTCTTTCAAGAAGCGGTTGAGCCGTTATACATTTATGCTTAATTGGTAAAGAAGAAAAAAGGTTTAATCGTTCATCAGCCTTTTTTTGATTTTCAATCGTACAACAGACTGTAACATTATCATAGCCATCATTCCAGTTCTCAGGGATACAGTTATAAAATCTATCTATTCTTTTAGTTAAAAACAAAAACTGTAAATCACTTCTTTCCTTGATCATATCCCAACACTGATTACGCCATTCATCAGCTTCTTCAATAAAAAAGTCAGTCGAAA
>CAYRDW010000033.1:11181-12311 GCA_964423215.1 uncultured Muribaculaceae bacterium | reverse complement strand
TGATTATCTCCTGAAAAATTCAAATCAATATCGGGTACTTTATCAGCATTAAATCCTAAGAAGGTCGCAAAAGGCATATCTTGACCTTCTTTAGTTAAGTTTTCTTTACACTTAGGGCAAACTTTATCTGGTAAATCATAACCACTAGAATATTCTTTACCATAAGCCTCACCATTTTCATCGATAAACTCTGAATGTTTACATTTTTCATTACTACATAAATAGTGAGCCGGTAATGGATTTACTTCTGTAATTCCCATCATCGTTGCGACAAAACTAGAACCAACAGAACCACGAGAACCTACTAAATAACCATCATCATTCGAATGTTTAACTAGTTTTTGAGAAATTAAATAAATTACATCGAATCCGCCACCGATGATTCCTCCAAGATTTTTAGAAATAGCTTTTTCTAAATCCGAAGTAGTTATCTTTGGTTCTTTTTCTTTGATACTTTCACCAATCTTATTTTTAACAGCATCAAAGCCTTTTAACATAACATTATGAAGTCTTTTAAAAACTTCTTTATTATATTCTTCACCTTCTAATTTTGCTTCTTTGGTTACTTCATCTTTTATACATTCAAAGATACCATCACCATATAATTCTTTAGCTATTCTTTTTTCAATATTCTGAGGTAAAGGATTGCCATATAGTGATGAAGCTTTTCCATAAACTAATTCCGTTACCGTTTCAACACTTTTATCAATCTTAGGAGAAAAAGGTATTCCACCTGTTTCAATAATTACTTCAATTTCTTCAACCATATCTAAAATTTTATTAGGATTATCGATAATTAATTCATGTTTGGTTTCTTCATCAAGAAAAGAAAAATCTGCCATCATTTCATCAGTAGTACGAAAATGATTACTAGGAATATTAGTAATATTTTTTCTAGCTAAAGGATGTCTTCCGCCACCTGGTACTTTTTGATTAACGATTATTTCACGATAAGTTTTATCTTCTCTTTTTATATGATGAGCATCTCCGGTTATAGTCATCAATTTACCACTATCTTTAGTGACACGAATTATCTTCTTTAAGTTCTCAATCAACTCATTTTCATCTTTAAAATCTCCACCTTGAAGTAAATGATTATAACATTCTACGGGTTGAATTTCTACATAATC
>CAYRDW010000033.1:0-11171 GCA_964423215.1 uncultured Muribaculaceae bacterium | reverse complement strand
TCATAGAAAGCAATAATATTGGCTAATTCTTCATCAGCTTTACTTCTAGCTTCACTAAAGACTTCACTTTCATAACAGCCACTACCTACTAATAATCCTTCACGATGTTTTTCTATCTCACTACGAAGAATTCGGGGTGTTTTATATAAATATTTAGTATTAGCTAAACTTATTATTTTAAAGAGGTTTTTTAAGCCTACTCTATTTTTAGCTAAAAGATTAACATGATAACTGCGACCATATTTATGAATTTCATCTTTGGATACTAAATTATTTAAATCATTTAGAGTTTCAAAGTTTCTATCATTTAATTTCTTTAACATCTTATGAAAAATAAGCGCTGTTCCTTCAGCATCATAATCAGCACGGTGATGAGCATCTTCATCCCAAGGTATATCATATCTTTTTACTAAAACACTTAAACTATGTCTAGCATAATTATTATCTAAAGTACGAGATAATTCTAAAGTATCAATAACAGTGTTAGTAAA
Source organism: uncultured Muribaculaceae bacterium (assembly GCA_964423215.1). GTDB lineage: Bacteria > Bacillota_I > Bacilli_A > RF39 > UBA660 > Alloscybalousia. Next base: position 10,680 of record CAYRDW010000033.1, on the reverse strand, counting down.
GGTACCTAAATTATACTTTTTATAAGCCATCTCTAAGAATGAGACATCAAATTTGGCATTATGAGCTACCATTGGGAGATCCCCATACCAAGCAATAAAACTTTTAATTGCTTCTTCTTCACTAGCTTTACCAATTAACATTTGGTCAGTAATATTAGTTATTTCTGTAATCTTAGCACTAAGTGGTTTCCCAGGATTAACTAATTCCCCAAAGCGATCAATTATTTCACCATTACATATTTTTACAGCTCCAATTTCAATAATAGAATCTCCACCACCAGCATTAAAACCAGTTGTTTCAAAGTCAAAAACAACATAGGTAGTATCTAATAAATTATTATCATTTCCTCTAATTATAATATTAACTGAATCATCGATTAAAGTAAGTTCAGCACCATAAATAGCTTTAAATTTCTCACTTTCTTCTTTACCTTTATTATAATCTCTAACCGTTGTATAAACATGTGGAAAAGCCTGACAACCATTATGATCAGTTATCGCAATACCACGGTGTCCCCATTTAATAGCTTGTTTAACTAATTTTATTTCATCAGATAAACCATCCATTTGACTCATCATTGTATGAGCATGTAACTCTACTCGTTTAGTTTCATAATTATCTGTTACTTCTTCATCTGCTTTTTCTAATTTTGAGATATCACGAGCATTAAAAACTAATTCTTTAGAGTAGGGATCATTTTTAGTATAACCCCTTAATAAAAACCATTTACCTTCTTTTAATTCTTTCTTTAAGCGGGTATATTCATCTTCACCACGAACGAATATTTTACAGTATATACTATCACTATAATCTGTTATCTTTAGTGTAATTATTTTAAAATCAGTTTTACTAGACTCAAAGTAATCAACTCCAAAAGCATAACCTTCTACCGTAATGTTATCAGTTTCCCCAACGATACTTTTCATCTGAATTGGTTTATCGTTAATAGTTCTTCCCACAATAACATTGGGATTGTTTTCTTTTCTAGGACGACGATAATTAATTTTACCTTCACCATTAGGTGAATAAACTGGTTTACTAGGTTCAACCTTTTCTTCAGTTATAACATTAGTCGTAGCTATTTCTAATTCCTTAGTTATTTCCTCTTTTATTAAGTTCTCTTTATCTTCATTTAAATAAGACTGAATATTGTCTTCAAAACCATATAAATTTAATAAGTAATTTAGTTTAGGGAGAAAACTTCTTACTTGACGCTCTTCTTCTTCATTAGTTGTTTCAATATAGTATGAACCATCTAGAGTAATTAAACTATCTTCAAAGATACTAGAAAAGACTAAAATATCTTTTACATCTTGAAGAGCATATCGATAGTAATCTTCTAATAAATTATTATCAATATTAACTGCTTGGATAGAGATAATAACTTTTTTAATACTCTTAAAAGCTTGCTCACTTAAAATTCTTAATTTATGGTAATCATCTACTGCCAAAATATTTTTACTATTTAAAACAAAAGTCCAACTACCTGTTTTTTCATTTACTTTAACTTTATCAAGCGATAAAGTACTTAGTCTTTCTTTGGTTTCTTGATCTAAATTTATTTGATCAAATAATATGTTTATTTTATCTTTCATGCTTTACCCCCTAACAAAATAGATTTCATTATTTGAAATCTATATTATTTCTAAATTATTAATACGAATTATATGTTTTTGATTATTAATACAGAAACGGATAAATTCATATAAGTCTACTTTTTTTAATTGTTTTTCAACAGTGTAATCATCAATCTCAAAGACTACTTTATCTCTCATCATATAATGAGTCATATCTTCTTTATCAGCACCTAAATACATTAACCAATATGGATATATTTGTCTTTTTAGAAAGTTCAAAGTTCGATCCCCTTCTAAATAGTTGGACTTACCTGCTATTCTGGTATATAGTTCATTAGTTATCGCTAATTCTAAAACAGCTTGAACTACCTCGTGGTATTCTTTTTCAAAACTATCAAATTCTTTTTTTACTAATGTATAAACAATATTAATAATTGCTTTATATTTATTTTCTAAATCCTTACGATTTCCCCAACCAATATTAGTAGTGGAACTTGAATTTAAAACCGTATCCATTTTAGGATGTAATACTACAACATTATAATTATCTTTTACAGAAAATTTTAGAATTTCTTTTAAATTTTTAGTTATCTCTTTTTTCTTTTCATCCCATGTTTTTAGTAACTCAACACGGTATCTTTCCGTTTCTTCTTTAAGGGTATCAAAGATATCGGTTTCAAAGACTAAATTATATAAAGTATCATCATCTGGAATATAGTCTTTCATATCATGAAGCATCTCATCTTTATCTTTCATTCCTTTATTGTATTGTTTTTTATAGGTTGTCCACAGTTTTTGTTTAAAACTATGTATCTTAGGAGAGATGGATGCTCCATATAATAAATTCCAAGTAAGTAAGTAGTCATTAGTTTGAAAATTTATTTTCATAGAATCCCTCCTTTATCTATATATAAATATAACACAAGTAGTTTGTTTTTTAAATGGTTTTTAGTGTTTTCTTTGTTTTAGATAACTGACTAAAGTTATAGATTTTTCTTTAACATTATTTTTATAACCAAATCCAATTTTGGAATAGTAACTATTTTTATTATGACAATCGCTTCCAGAGGTAGTCACTAAACCAAACATACTAGCTAAAGTAGAGGCTTGTTTTATATCTTTAGGTTTTGATTTACTATGATAGACTTCTATTCCTTCAAGACCATATTTTACTAAATCACCAATCGTTATAGTTATTTGATCACGATTTTGGTTACAAATAAAATGGTGCGCTATGACAGGAATACCGCCAGCTTCTTTAATCAAGCTAATTCCCTCTTCGCTAGTTATCTTATCTTGGGCTGGACCTGATATTCTAGATATTCTATTTAAGTATTTTTGATATGCTTCATCATAGGTTTTACAGATTTTTCTTTTCAGGAGCAGTTTAGCTATATAACCTCTAGAGATATCACCTTGTTTATCTTCTATATTAGAAATACAATCGGTAAAATCAATACCTGTTTCGTACTTTAAAACTTCAATGCATTCAATCACGCGGAGTTTTCTTATTTTATTATACGAATTCAATCTGTTGTTTAGAGCTTTGTTTTCTATATCAAAATCATAACCTAATATATGAACATCTAAATGACCATGCCTGGTTGATAATTCAACACCGGAAATTATTTGACATGCTGAGTTTGTTTGCTTTAATGCTTCCCTAGAACTACCAAGCCAATTATGATCAGTTATAGAAAGATATTTAAGCCCTATTTTATTGGCATGATTAACTATTATACGTGGACTATCTTTTCCATCTGATTGGTTGGTGTGAACATGAAAATCACATAATACTGGGCGTTTTTTTGTTGAATTTTCCATAGCTGAACTCCTTCTTATTAATCGTTTAGTTTTTCAACTTCATCTACTATTAATTGAAAATTATCATAACGTCTTTCGACTTTACCTCTAATTTTTAAAATATCTCCTGATTTTAAGTTTAAATGTTGGTATTTACTATAAGTAGTAGGAAAGAAAGTAAAGTCTAGAGCTTGATATTCATCGCTTCCAGTTAAGAAAAGCATATCGTCACCTTTCTTAGTTTTGATACTCTTTAATCTATCCGCTAGAACTATTACTTCAATTGTCTTATTATAATATTCTTTTACTTTATCTAAAGAATACTTATTATTTAGTTTAGCTTTATAACTAGTAACAGGATGATTACTTAAATAAAGACCAAATAATTGTTTTTCTTTATGAATTAAATAATCTTTATTAAATTCTTCAGTTGGTTCTAATTCTGGTTTTAAAACAAATTCAGGATCTATTTCTTTAGTTAGTTCTGCATAGTTCATAATACTATCTAAGTTATGAATTAAAGTTTGATGATTATAATTAAAACTATCAAAACAACCGGCATCAATTAAACTTTCTACTACTTTACTACTCATACCATTGATGATTGTTTTGGAGGCAAAATCAAAGATATCTTTATAACTACCTTGGCGATTATTAATAATTGTATTTACAGAGACACTACCGACATTTTTAATAGCTGATAAGGGGTAACGAATACCAGTTTCTTCTACAGTATAGTATTTTTGACTATTATTAATATCTGGTTTTAATATTTTTAAACCTTGAGCTTTCATTTCATTAATATAGTCTTTAGTTTTAGTATCACTACCGATTACAGAGCTTAATAAACTAGCATAAAAGTATTTAGGATAATATACTTTTAAGTAGGCCATTTTATAAGCAATTAATGAATAAGCTACAGAATGGGAACGGTTAAAACCATAGTTAGCGAAGTTTAAAATTAAATCGAATATCTGTTTAGATATATTTTCACTATGCCCTCGTTCGATACTTTTTCTCATGAATTTTTCTTCTTCATTTTTTAGAACACTCATCTTTTTCTTACTCATGGCGCGGCGCAGGATATCTGCTTCACCTAAACTATAACCGGCAAAACTACTTGCGATACCAATTATCTGTTCTTGATAGATAATAATACCTTTAGTACTATTTAAAATTGGTTCTAGAGTTGGATCAAGATAGGTAACTTCTTCTTGATTATATTTTCTTCTAATATAAGAATCAATATTAATAGCAGGACCTGGTCTAAATAAAGCGATAGCCGCAAAGATATCTTCAAAACTATCAGGTTTTAAATTACGAAGGAAATTACGCATGCCAGTACTTTCAAATTGAAAGATGCCTGAAGTATCAGCTCTAGCGAAAAGATTCAATACTTTTTTATCATCTAAAGGAATATTATTAAAGTCTATTTCAATATCTTCTCCATCTTTAATATCGGAAATAATATTCATAATCGTAGTTAAAGTTCTTAGCCCTAAAAAGTCCATTTTTAATAGACCAAGTTCTTCTAAGTGTTCCATTGAAAAACCACTTAGATACATGTCATCACTTTTAGTTAGAGGAATTACATCATCTAAATCTTTTTGACACATAATAATGCCCGCAGCATGTGATGAGGTATGACGAGGAAAGCCTTCAATGCGACAAGCTATTTTAAACATTAGAGTTAATTTATTATCACTATCAATTAATTGTTTAAATTGTTCATCTTTATGATAGAAGTCTTTTAGTTTTTGTTTAGTAACATTAGGAATTCTTTTAGTAATTAAATCAACTTGATAAATTGGAACGTTTAGAACACGAGAGACATCACGAATAGCTTGTTTAGCAGCTAGAGTTCCAAAAGTAACGATACCACTAACCCGTTTTTTACCATATTTTTCGACAACATAATCGATAACTTGATCACGATAAATATCCGGAAAGTCAGTATCAATATCAGGCATACTTATTCGTTCAGGGTTTAGGAATCGTTCAAAAAGTAAATCATAGTGGATGGGATCAATATCCGTAATTCCAATCGAATAACAGACTAGTGAACCAGCACCACTACCTCGTCCTGGACCTACTAAAATCTTATTTTTTTTAGCATATTTAATAAAATCATAAACGACTAAAAAGTAATTAGGAAAACCCATTTTATTAATAATATCTAATTCATAGTTTAAACGATTTAAATAAGTCTCTGGTACTTTACCTTTTAATCTTTTATTTAAACCGGCTTTAGATAATTCTCTTAGATAATCAATTGAACTTAAACCATTAGTTTCATCAAAGATAGGCAATAATAATTTAGCTTCAGGGAATTCAAAATTACAACTATCAGCAATCTTCGTTGTTTGAAAGAGACCATCATTACTAGTATAATCATGTATATCATCTAGATATAAATATTTATTTTCAGTATCATAATTTACTTCATCAGAAAGAGTTTTTCCATCACGAATTAAATATAAGTATTTTAAATAATCACTATCTTGTTTATTTAAATATAAAACAGGATTAACAAAGACAAGATCATTAGTAATTAAATGAGCTTCTTTTTCTTCTTGTTTATTTTTATAACCAATATATAAATCGGTAGTTAGGTCTTTTAATTCGATATAAGTATTAGAATATTCAACAGGAACAATAATAATTGTTTCTCCATAATGTTTTTTTATATCATCAATCGTTAGTACTCTTTCACTTTGAATAGTTGATAGTTTTATTAATGATTGATAACCAGTGTAATTTTTAGCATACATTAAGACAGTATCATTTTCTAGTTTTATTTCTAGTCCGATAATGGGTTTTATATCATTATTTAGGCATTTTTTATAAAACTCCATCATCCCAAACATATTATTATCAGTTATAGCGAGGGCTTTCATATGATTATTTTTACATAGTTCAATTAACTTATCTATTTCTACTAAACTAGATAGTAATGAATATGTAGTTTTTATATATAATGGTACATACATTCTGATTCCCCCTATCTGTCTATATTTTACCATAAATAGTGGTATATCTCTACATATTTCAATTGTTTATTTTTTCCTTTTTTTGAATTTATTTAGAGGTTTTTATTTGACTTCTAATAAAATATATGATAATGTTATAAGCGCAAGTTAATATGTATCAAAGGAGGAAAAGACAATGGCAGTTAAAGTTACTAATAGAAAACCTTTATTCGGAAATAAACGTTCACATGCATTAAATGCGACTAGAAAAAAACAAGGACTTAATTTACAAACCGTTACTTTAGAAGATGGTACTAAAGTTAGATTAAGTGCTAGAGAAATTAGAACTTCTAGAAAAGATGAAAATATTACTGAAGTAAGTGAATAATCACTTATTTTTTTATTGAATAATTAAAAAACACTTCATTTACTTTGAAGTGTTTTATTATATATATTTACCCTTTTATTCTACTACAACAATAGCACCAGAATATACGTTTACAGTAGCTGTGAATGATTTATTATTGTTTTGTTCATCTGAGAAATCAGTAGCACTATCAATCCACATTCTTAAACGGAAGTTTTTAGTATAATCCGTAGTAGTTGCCGGAATTGATGATTTATAAATAGTTTTTTCTACGTTAGTTCCTACATCAATTGAAGTATTTGTTAAAGCACTATATAATTTTGGTGCTAATAATTCACTATCAGCATCTCCTGTCATATCTGTTAAATATACTTTAATATTTTTTTCAGCTAAAGCACTATCAGCTTTCTTTCTTAAAGTTAATTCATAAGGAATAGCAGTATTACCACTGTTAGCTCCTTCTACTTTAAAATCGAATACATAACCATCAGTTGTATATGCTTTCCCAACTGAATCACTTACAGGTAGTGCATTAGTAATACTAATACCGTTTCCTACTCCAGTATTTTCAGTATATAAGAATTTTAATGTACCTGTCGTAATAGTATTTTCAGTTTCACCTAATTTTGTATAAGTAAATACTGCATAGGTTACACCTACTGTGATTAACACTAATGAAAGAATTCCAAGTAGTGCGATCAAGGTCTGTTTGCTTCTGTTTTTCTTATCCATATCTTTTTCCTCCTATTATGATAATAATCATATCATTCTTTTTTCTTATTTACAATAGCCTTTTAGTATTATTACAGTTTATTGACATTTCTTAGTTTGTCAATTTGGGCTTGGTAATCATTACTATTTGTGATAAAGGAACCGGCAGTTAAAATATCAGTATTCTGCAATCTTTTAGCATTAATATCATCAATACCACCATCAATACTTAAAGTGATAGGTCGTGACTGAGTATCAATCATTTTTCTAATCGCGTTTAGTTTATCAACGGCTTCTTCAATGAAAGGCTGACCTCCATAACCAGGCACAATACTCATAACTAGAATCATATCTATTTTATCTAAGTATGGTCTTAAAATACTAATATCAGTATTATGATTAATCGCTAAGCCATTTTTTATACCATAATTATGAATAAGTTGTAAATTCTTTTCAATATTTTTATTTAATTCAACATGAATAGTTATATATTCAGTATTCATAGTTGCGAACTTTTTAATATACTTTCTGGGTTTTTCAACCATTAGGTGAACATCTAAACGTTTACTGGTATAGCGATAAATGTTTTTTAATTTACGAAAAGGAATTACTCTTCCCTTGATGAATTTTCCATCGATAACATCGACATGTAGATAGTCTGCATCGGTTAAAGATATCTTTTTTATATCCTTTTCTATTTTCTCACTAGATAGAAAAGAAACTGCTATTTTCATTATATCACCTATTTCTTTATAAATTTTTGATAGTTTTCATAACGTGATTTTAATATTTCACCGCTTTTTACTTTATTTTTGATAGTACATTCTTTTTCTTTAAGATGCATACAGTCTTTATACGGACAAGTATATTTATTAAAGTCGATAAAAGTATCTCTAATTTCCTCATTAGTTAAATCATTGAAGTCAATTGATGAGAATCCTGGTGTATCTAAAACCTTACCACCATATATTTCAATTAATTCAACATGGCGAGTTGTATGTTTACCACGGCCTAGAGCTTTAGATATTTCACCTGTTTCTAGTTTTAAACTTTTATCAAGATGATTTATTAAAGTTGATTTACCAGCTCCTGTTTGGCCAGTAAAAACTGTGGTTTTATTTTTAAATAATCGTTTAATTCGAAAGAGATTGGTATTAAATAATACTTTATAACCAATCTTTTTATAGTATTTAAGATACTTATTTATTTCTTTTTTTTCATTACTAGTTAATAAATCGTATTTAGTTAGACAGATAATAGGCTTAATGTCATGATATTCAACGGTCGTTAATAATTTATCTAATAAATTAGTTGAGAAATCAGGACTTTTTACACTAGTAACTAGTAAGGCCTGGTCAATATTACTTACTAGAGGTCTAACTAGGGAATTCTTACGAGGAAGAATTTCTAAAATATAATTATTTTCATTATCAAAAACAACATAGTCACCTACGACTGGTGTAATGTTTTGATTACGGAACTTACCTCTAGAATGACATTCGTAAACTCTTCCTTCACTATTAACAGTATATAAATTACTTAGTATTTTTACAATTTGACCTTTCATTAATCCCCCTTATTACTGATTTGTATTACTTGGATCTTCGGTTGGCTCACCAGAAGCATTTTCATTTGGGGCTTGAGCGACAACTACTTTTAAATCGGAACCAGAAACAATTGGTGTTTTAGGTGTACGTGATTGACTTATTAATGTACCTTCTACATATTGTGATGTTGATTCATAATCAATTTTTAAGATGATATTATATTTATCACAGAAAGCTTTTACATCGTCTAAAGTCCAACCATCTTCAACCATATTTGGATAATTATCTTGAATATTTGGAATATATAAGATAATTTTATCTCCTTTAGCTACTTTAGTACCTTTAGTAATACTTTGAGCTATTATTTCCTGTTCTCCATAGTCTTCAGCTTCATTGATATCTTTCTTTTCAATTTTAACTTCTAAACCATGAACCTTTTCTAGAAGGGTTTGTATTTCAATATAGTTGGCACCAAGATAATCTTCAATTTCATAGGCTTCTTTTCCTAATGATTCATAAAGAGTAATAGTAGTTCCCTTTTTAACACTTCTACCAACTGATGGTGCTGTTTTAATTACTTTACCTTTATCATATTTTTCATTTTCTTCTTTTTTAGTTTCTAAAGCTACTTCAAAACCAACTTTTTTTAGTTTTTCTTCAGCAGCTACTACTGTTAAACCACTAACATCAGGTATTTTAATATCAGGAACTTTAGTAAAATAAGGAACTACTAAGAAAACAGATAAAACACCAACAACGATTACTGTAAAGATAGCGGTTAAAATCCAAATTATTTTATTAGTTCGTTTAATTATTTTATCTTGTGGTTCAACTGGTACAGCAATTTTATCTTCTTCATCTAAAGATTTGTCATCTTCCTTGTCTTCTTTTATCTTTTCATCAGTTTTCTTTTTTACAACAGAAATGCTTTTAGTATTATCGTCGTTTTCATGTTCTGGATACTTGAAGACAATTCTTTTTTCTTCAGTTCGTTCATCATTTAATACTGTTAATAAATCAGCATGCATTTCCTTAGCGTCGCTATAACGATTCTTCGGATTTTTAGCGGTTGCTTTTAATATAACATTTTCAACACTTTGGGGAATAGCGGGGTTTTTCTTTCTGATACTAGGAATATCATCACGTAGTTGTTTTAAGGCTATTTCAACAGCATTATCACCTCTAAATGGTAATGTTCCCGTTAATAGTTCATAGAATAAGATTCCCATTGAATAGATATCACTACGAATAGTTGAACCTTTACCACTAGCTTGTTCTGGTGGTAAATAATGAACTGATCCCATGACAGAATTAGTTTGTGTTAATTGAGTCGAGTTTAAGGCCATCGCAATCCCAAAATCGGTTATTTTAATGCTTCCATCTTCACGAATCATGATATTTTGTGGTTTTAAATCACGATGTATAATATAACTATCATGAGCATGAGAAATCCCATCAGTTAGTTGAAGCATGATATCGATTGCTTCACTAAGAGTGATACTACCACGTTTCTTAACTAATTGTTTAAGCGTTTTTCCTTCGATATATTCCATAACAATATAGTAAAGACTATTATCTTCACCAACATCATACATTTCTACAATATTAGGGTGTGATAATGATGATGATGATAGTGCTTCACGCTGAAAACGGCGAACAAATTTCTCATCATTAGATAAGTCACCTCTTAATATTTTGATAGCTA
>CAYRDW010000032.1:0-12580 GCA_964423215.1 uncultured Muribaculaceae bacterium | reverse complement strand
TTTGCATACAGAAACGGTGCGTATAATGCTGTTGAGTATACCCTGGATGGGGATAAGCTTGAGAAGAAAGTGTTGCATAAGGGATTGTAAAAAGGAATCCTATAAGGATAATAGAGTAAAATTGTCTTTTATAAATCAATCCGCTATACTATATATATTTAGTGTAGCGGATTTTTTATAGAAATATAGGTAGATGTGATCTTGAGGGTGGATCATTTATGGAAATGAAGATGAGTATTGCGAGATTAAAACGGTACAATGATGATATAATTCTTTATCCAGGGCATGGTAATGAGACAACTTTGTTAAAAGAGAAACAGCATAATTTATATTTTAATGGGAAATAAGTAGGAGTATTTCCTTTTTTTGTCGAAAAATGTCGAAAAAACAACATTTCGAGAGAAAAAGTAACTAATAGTTAATTTTTGGTGTATGATGGAATTATACAGGGGAATGGATTTGGGAGGTTAAAATGAAATTATTTAAAATAACATTTTGTGCTTTTGTCGCAACTATTGTTTTATCTACAATTAATGTTCAAGCTATTAATACGTGGTTCTTCTCAGGTCTAGTTATGAGTGGTCATTCTATAAGATATAACTCTAGTAAACAGGTCAAAGATAGAGAATCACCGCAGTATTTTAGACATCTAAATGCTTATGACACTTCAACAGGCAAAGCTAGAGAAATTGCAGTTCAGGTTGTCAATGATGATACAAGTGTTGTTTCTTCAACTAAAATAACCAATATAGGTGATTTAGTTAGCTGGGATGAAAAATCAGTTAAATATGATGGGACATATCATTTGCGATTATGGACTACCAATATTCTTTCTAATTCAGTTAGCTTAAACGCTACATGGTATTTAGATAATACAGGTTTATAAGTAGTAAAATAATATGAGGAAAATTCATTCCCTTGTTATTTTTATAAGGAGTTCAAATGAAGAAGTTTTGGAAAAATAATTATTTAATAATAATTTCTATTATTCTATTAGTAGGTTGGTTTTCTAGTGCTGTTTATTCCCAGTGGAAGGTTTATGATAATAACGCAAAATCATATCATAAACATTATTATTTACCTTGTAAAGAAGGAACATTTAGACATCCAAAAAGTTGTCCTGAAATTTTGAAAACACCATATGGAGATGGTTTGCCAGATAGTCTTACTTTCTACGGTTCTCTTTATACTGACCAATTTATTTTAATTCAGCTACTAGGTATTTTCTTTATTATAGTACCATCAGTATGGTTCTTTCATAAACAAACTAAGAGTGGAATGTTTAAAAATAATCTTACTCGTGAAAAATATAGTAGTTTTTTTAAACGGAATTATTTTAAATCATTAAAAACAATTATAATCTTTCCGGTATTTGTGATAGTTTCCTTTTTTATAGTCTGTTGTGTAACTGGTTTTAATTTTAATTATCAACAAACAGTTAATGACTATGGACCTTATTTAACATCGGAATATTACAGGTCTTTATTTATTCCTTTTTTAATAACATTTATTGTTTGTTTAGTACTACATAGTATTTATTATGTTAATACAGCTTATATGGCAGCTTATAAGAGTAAAAACTATATAATTACGATTGTTTATACTTTTTTAATATATTTATTTACACAGATTATGATATCGACAGTAATTGGTTATATCTGTTCTAAATTTTTGAAGATGGGTAACATTATAAATGCTTTTACTGATACTACCATTTGGACTTATGGTGAGGTAGAACGGTTAAGTGATATGATCATCATATCGATTGTTTATGTGTTAATATCTTCAGCAATTGTTTTCTTTCTTTACCGCAAAAAAGAAAGGTTTGTGATAGCCAATGAAGAGTAGTATTAAAAGAAGATTAGCACTATTTAATTATATGAGTAAGAAAAGTAGTTTTAAGATAGCTCAAATTGGGATAATTTTATTAGTTTTATATGGAGTATTAATTTTACCATTAGGAGTTAACTATGATTATTTTGAAATTATTATAAATGCTTTTACTTTTTCCCATTTTAGCTTTATACTTCTTTTTATTTTCCTAATAACGTTCTTTATTTATTATGATAGTTTTAGAAAATATGATTTTTATTTAATTAGGATGAATAATAAGTTGGTGATGAAGAAAGAATTAATTAAAACAGTGTTATTTAATAATTTAATACTATTTATTATTACTATAATGTTATTTGTAATTTTATTAAATATTTTTCATATTAATGATTTTCATATTAAGATTTTAAATCATTATAATATCTATAATTTTATTTATGTTTTGTTTTTTATAACTAGATTATTTGTTTGGATAGAACTTATATCAGTTTTTAATATTTTAGTAGTAGAGAAGTTTTCTAAACCAATATGTTTGGTTGTAAATATTATCTTTTATACTTATTTGTGTTATGGAATTACGTTATCGCCAAACTTGGTTATTAGTTCAATAATGGATATTGGTTTTAAGTTATACTATTTCTTTTTTCCAATGCCATATAGTAGTTTCATGTTTGAAATAGTAATCAGTGTTTTTTATGTTTTAATAGTAATACTTGGATTAAGAATCTTTAATTATCTATTTAGTAAAGTTACTGGAGGTGGTTATTATCAAAATTAATTATTTAGTAGCGACAATTTTAAATGATTTTAAGACATTAATTTCTTCTTATAAGAAAGTAATTTTAGGATATATAATTTCATTAATATTTTTATTGTTTTATTTTGTGCTTAATAATAAATGGATATTAACTAATGAAATATTTTCGTTAATATTAGGTTTAAATTATAGATCCGGAGGCGATTTCTTTGGTTTTTTAACATTATTATTAAATGTGTTTTTATATTTTTATATTTCGTTTAATCTATTATTAAAAGATATAAAGATGCAGTACTGTAATTTGTTTCTTAGGATTAAATCAAGACCATTCTTTATAAAGAAGTTAATATCAATAATTAGTGTAGTAACGGTAGTTAAATTATGTAGTTATATGATAATAGGTAGCTGTTCTTTACTGGTTAATACGGATGTAAGTTTAGTTTATGTAATAGAGTTATTTACTAAAGATTTACTTTATATAATTTCAATTCAATTAATATTTTTTAGTTTAATCTTTATGATATACAGTTTCCCAAAAGTTAAAACATTATTTTTATTAGGTGTTATCCCAATCTTTTTAGGTTATGTAATAAAGATTTCAACACTTAAGATATCGATAATAGGGTTAGTAAATATAGTGGTTTTGGGAATAGTAATAGTTATTTTTAGTAAGAATTTTAGAACTATTTTTGAAGAAATAGAAAATGGAGGTTAAGATGAAGATAGAAGTTAAAAATTTGGAAAAGAAATTTAAAGGAATTGAGATTCTGAATAACATCAATGTTACTTTTGAAGAAGGCAATATTTATGGTTTAGTAGGAAGAAATGGTAGTGGTAAAAGCGTTTTTTTGAAGATACTTTGTGCTTTTTATAAACCGAGTTCAGGTGAAGTGTTATTTGATGGAAAAGATATTTTTTCTGATAATTCTTTTCCACCATCAACAAGGGCTTTAATTGAAAAACCAAATTTTTTACCGGATGTAACAGGATACAATAATTTAAAGTTACTAGCTGATATTCAAGGTCAAATAGGAAAAGAAGAAATTGAAGAAGCTTTAATAAGGGTTAATTTATTTTCAGAAAAAGATAAAAAGTTTAGTAAATATTCGCTTGGAATGAAACAGAAATTAGGTATCGCTCAAGTTTTGATGGAAGACCCTAAAGTTATGATTTTAGATGAACCTTTTAATGGAATAGAAGATGAAACCGCTAAAAAGATAAGAACGCATTTAACACAAGAAAAGAAAAAAGGGAAAATAATCATTATCGCTACTCATATAAAAGATGATATTGAAGAGTTAGCTGATATTTTATATAGGTTTGATGGTGGAACCGTAAAATTATTAGATAAAAAAGATTAAATTATTATTTTACTCTACAGATTTGAAAGTAAAATGGTGTCATTGTTCTTCTCTTTTTAAGATAAATATGATATCATTTTTTTATGGTAGGGAGATGTAAGTATGAATTTTGATTTAATGTTATTATTAATTTTAATTATTGCGGGGGTATGTTTTTTTAGAAGTTTTTCTAGTAGTGTATACTTTATAGCAGCTCTAGATATTTTCTTTCGTATTTTAACGTTTCTAAAGAATAATTTAGGAATACCAGAAATTAGTACTTTTATAAGTAAATATTTTCCAGAAAGTATCCCACAGATTATTAATAAATATACAGATGGGGTATTATCAACGATCTTACTTTGGGTATATGTAGCTTTATTTGCGGTTTTCTTATTTTATACGGTACGTATTTTATGGAAAAAGAGATAGGTTATTATTTTAAAATAAAGTTTGCATTTAGTTAATTTTATGTGATATAATTTTTATAGGGCTAGTAGAGACTGATGTTTTTATAGTCTTTTTTTATCAAAGGAGCGAAGAGAAGTGGGTTGTAGAAAGTTTGGGTGTAAAATTAAATTGGCACGGATTAATAAAGGATTAAGTAGAGAAGAATTGGCTACTTTATTAGATGTGTCAAAAAGAGAAATAAGAATGTGGGAGCATGGTAGAATAAGACCTGATTCTGCATATTTTAATATCTTAAAAGGGATTCTTGAATTAGGTGAATTTGATAAAAATATTGATAATAAGAAAGATAAAGCACTTGGTTTTAGAGAAATTTCAGCTAATATTTTATATAACTGGTCGGAAGTACTTCTTTGGTCGGGATTAATTTTAATAGCGATAGGTGTAATAAACGGAATTATCTCTTTTTTCATTTAAGTTTTCTATATGTGATATAAATCAGCCATTTTTAGGGCTGGTTTTCTTTTTTTATGTAAAGTTACTCTTTCTTTCTTGTTTTTTTTATAGTATAATGTTCTATAAGGTAGAAAGAGGAGAAGCAGATGATGAGAAGGATATATGCTAGTATAGATCTCGGTAGCTATGGTATCAAAATTATCGTTAGTGAATTCGTAAATGGAAAATTCCACGTTTTAGCTTCAACAAATGTTAGAAGTAAGGGAATTAAGAACGGGCTTATTACCGATATGGAAGAAGCTGCTCTTTCTTTACTAAAAGGAAAAGAAAATATAGAGGGCATGTTGGGTATTGGTTTAGAACAAGCGATTGTTACGGTACCTAGCGATGGTATTCAATTTGATATTGTATCAGGTGAAATAGTATTAGAATCTAATAAAATGATTAGTTCAGAGGAAATACTGATGGTTTTTCAAGAAGCGATGATCGGTAAAATAAAAGATGATATGGAATTAGTTACTATTTTACCAATAGCTTTTAATATTGATGATAGTGGGGGTATAAAAGATCCAAAGGGATTAATCGGTAGTAAATTAGCTGTAAAAGCAGTAATAACGACGATTCCTAAATACTTTTTTAAACAATCGATTGCATTATTAAAACAATGTGGAATCGAAGCAGTTGATGTTTGTTTTTCAAGTATAGGAGATTATTATGAAATTCGTAATAAAGAATTAGATCGAGAGGTTGTAGCTATTGTAAATATAGGTTATGATAGTACTGAGGTATCTATTTTTAATAAGGGTATTGTGATTAAAAATGAGAAAATAGATATTGGGAGTAGAATTGTAGATCAGTTTATAGCTAATACCTATCAATTAAAACGGGGAATAACTCGTAATTTAAAAGAAAGTTTTGCGGTTAGTAATACAAGGTATTCGGATGTTAATGATGTTGTTGAAGTAGTTAATAGGCATGGTGATACAATTACTATTAATCAACTTGAAATATCGGAATTAGTTGAAGGAAAACTGGTAGAAATACTAAAATTAGCTAAAAAACAAATTAGTATCTTAACAAACCGGGAAATTAGTTATATAATAATAACTGGGGGAATAAGCGAAATGGCTGGTTTCCAATATGTAGTAGAGAATATTTTTGACAGAAGGACGTCTACTTTGAATATTGGGACGATTGGAGTTAGAAATAATGTGTATTCTAGTGCACTTGGTCTTATAAAGTATTTTCATTATAAATTAGAATTAAGAGGAAATGATTATTCGATGTTTAATGAAAGACAGGCAGAAGAGTTAGTATCAACGAAAAAGAAGGTAACCGCTGGTAGTGATAATATTATAAATAAAGTATTTGGTTATTTTTCTGGAGATTAGGGAGGATTAATATGTTTAATGGATTAGAAACGGATCAACTAGCTAAAATAAAAGTAATTGGAATTGGTGGAGGTGGATGTAACGCTGTTAACCGTATGATTGAATCTGGGGTTAAGGGTGTTGATTTCATCGTAGCTAATACGGATTTACAAGTATTAAATAATTCTAAAGCTGATATTAAAATTCAAATAGGGGCTAATTTAACAGATGGACTAGGAGCAGGTGCTAATCCAGAGGTTGGTAGAGAAGCTGCTGTTGAGTCAAAGAAAGAAATAGAAGATGCTTTAAGTGGAGCCGACATGGTTTTTGTTACTTGTGGAATGGGTGGCGGAACTGGTACTGGTGCAGCACCAGTAGTAGCTGAGATAGCGCAAACTATTGGAGCATTAACGGTAGCGATTGTAACGAAACCGTTTGGTTTTGAGGGAAAAAGAAGAATGGAGAATGCTCTTAGGGGCTTAGAAGAATTAAGAAAGCATGTTGATACCTTGATTGTTATCCCAAATGATCGTTTACGTGAAATAATCGATAAAACAACACCAATGTTAGAAGCTTTCAAGGAAGTTGATAATGTCCTTCGTCGTGGAGTACAATCTATCTCTGACTTAATTGCGGTTGTAGGTTTAGTTAACTTAGACTTTGCGGATGTTAAAGCAGTTATGAAAAATTCTGGTAATGCAATTATCGGAATAGGAATTGGGATGGGTGAAGACCGTGCGATTGAAGCGGCTAAACAAGCTGTCTCTTCACCACTACTTGAAACTAGTATTTCAGGAGCTACTAATGCGATTATCAATGTTACAGGTAGCGTTAACTTAACGTTATTTGAAGCAGAACAAGCAGCTGAAGTGGTTCGTGCGGCAGCTAATACTGATATCAATACTATCTTCGGTTCGGTTATTAATGAGAATTTAACGGATGAAGTTATTGTTACGGTAATAGCTACTGGTTTTGAAAAAGATGAAAAAGGAAAAGAACCTTTGTATAATAACGTTCAGAATAATAGAAGAGTCCAACCTAGAGAAATAGAAGTAATTAATGAATTTGATGAAGATGATGATGACGATGATGAAATCCCAATCTTCCTACAAAATCGTAATTTCTAATTAAAAAAGCCAATCTTTCGGATTGGTTTTTATATGTATAGATAGAAAAAAAGGGCATAAAGTGTAAATATGTAGTGATTGTCAAATGAAGTTGGTATGATATAATTAAATTCAAGTTATGGATTGACAAATGTTAAATTAACTAGTATAAGTTTATAAATAGAAAAAGGAAGTGTTATTATGGCAGAGAATTTAGTAATAGTGGAGTCACCTAGTAAAAGTAAAACGATTGAGAAATACTTGGGTGATGGATATAAAGTTGTATCATCAATGGGTCATATTAGGGATTTAGCGACAACTGGTAAATATGGACTAGGAGTTGATGTGGAAAATGATTTTTCTCCTAATTATACTTTGATAACTAAAAAGAAGAAACTGGTTACTGAACTTAAAAAGAATGTAAAGAATGCAAGTAAAATATATCTTGCGACCGACCCTGACCGTGAAGGGGAAGCGATTAGTTGGCATTTAAAAGATACTTTAGGTATCGAAGAAGATGATTATGAACGTGTTCTTTTTTATGAAATAACTAAAGATAAAGTATTAGATGCTTTTAAAACACCACGTAAAATAGATTATGATTTAGTTCATAGTCAGGAAACAAGAAGAATATTAGATCGTATTATTGGTTTTCGTCTTAGTAAAATAGTACAGTCAAAAACAGCTGGAACTTCAGCAGGACGTGTTCAAAGTGTGGCTTTAAAGCTTGTTGTTGATCGCGAACGTGAAAGAGATGCTTTTATTCCTGAAGAGTACTGGAGTATAACGGCTATTTTTGATAAGTTTGATGCTGAACTATTTCAATACAATCATAAGAAAATAGAAGTTAAAAGTGAAGAAGAGGCTAATAATGTAGTTAATAATTTAAGTGATACTTATAATTTAGAAAATGTTGAATCTAAAATCAAACAGAAAAAAGGCAAAGTACCATTTATTACTAGTAGTCTGCAACAAGATGCTTCTAATAAACTAGGATTCCCAGCTAGAAAGACAATGAGTATTGCACAAAAACTTTATGAAGGAATTGATATTGGTAGTGAAACAGTTGGTTTGATTACCTATATGCGTACTGATTCAATTCGTTTATCTAGTGAATTTATAGGAGCAGGATATAGTTATATTGAAAAGGAATATGGTAAAGAATATATTGGGAGTGTAAAGGTTTCTAAAAAGAAGGATAACGTACAAGATGCGCATGAAGCTATTCGTCCAACTAGTGTTTATCGTACACCAAGTTCAGTTAAACAATATTTAACTGCTGATGAATATAAGTTATATCGTTTGATTTATTATCGTGCTTTGGCTTCAATCATGGCTAATGCTAAAGTTAATCAAACAACGGTTATCTTTGATAATAATAATTATCAATTTAAAACGACCGGTCAAGTACTAGTTTTTGATGGGTACTTAAAAGTATATGCTGATTATGAATCAAGTGAAGATAAGATCTTACCAGATTTTACTGAAAAACAATATATTACAAATGAAGTTGAAAAGAAGCAACATTTTACGTTACCGCCAGCTCGTTATACGGAAGCTAGATTAATTGAAGAGATGGAAAAATTAGGAATTGGTCGACCTTCAACTTATGCAACTATTATTAGTAATATTAAAGATCGTGGTTATGTTAATCTTGAAGAAAAGAAGTTTTTACCTACTTCAATTGGATTTGAAGTTACAGATAAATTACAAGAATTCTTTAGTAACATTATCAACGTTGAATATACGAGAGATATGGAAACAGATTTAGATGAGATTGCGACTCATAATAAAGATTCTCTACAAATTTTAACGGACTTTTATAAAATGTTTGAACCTAACGTGCAAAAAGCTTTTGAAGAGATGGAAAAAGCTAAACCTGTTGAAACTGGGGAAATGTGTCCAGACTGTGGTAATCCACTGGTGATTCGTAAAGGACGATATGGTGAATTTACAGCTTGTAGTAACTATCCAGAATGTAAACATATTAAAAAAGAAATAAAAGAAGTTAAAGAAATAGTTGATTGTCCTAAATGTAAAGAAGGAAAAATCGTTGAGAGAAAAACGAAACGAGGAAAATTATTCTATGGATGTAATAATTATCCAAAATGTAAATTTGCATTATGGGATAAACCAATTGAAGAGTTTTGTCCGGACTGTAAAGAAATATTAGTAGAAAAAGCAAATAAAATAAAATGTAGTAATGCAGAATGTAAATATGAGAGATAAAAGCTCTCTTTTTTATGGTGAAAATGGCAATTAGAAGAGTGTAGGGAGTTTGAATTTTTACTACTTTTATGTTATATTTAGTTTATAATTTGATTGTTAAGGTGGTATTAGATGAATAATTTTTTTTATGAAATAGAAATAAAAAACAAAGATGAAAAAATTGAAGTAAAAAACGAAGATGGAACAACTGAAACAAAAATCAAAGTTGGAATAACTGAAACTAAGATTATTAAGCATCCTAATATTCAAAAACCTACTTTAGCTGATATGGATAGATTGACTTTAGAATATGGAAGAGGAGACTTTCTAAAAGAATTTATGAGTATTAATGTTTATGACTATGATGAGGTAAAAGTTAGGATAACTAAAAGAAATCTAGAGTATGCTTATAGCGCAATATTTGAAAATAAGTATTTAGAAGCAGTTATAGATGATTTAACTCCAAAACAGGATAAGATTTTAGTAGCTAGTAGGGGCTATCAAGAAATGAGAACCTATCTATTTAATCGATTAGAGAAAAAAGATGATAATTTTATAAAAGAATATGGTAGGAATAATGCTTTTACAACTGGTTGTAATAAATATAGAATTTCCTGTGAAGTACAAAGCGAGGAAGGAAAAATTGAAAATAGATTTAATGTAGAAAATTTGTTAGGTAGATATAATAATTTTCGTTCTTTATGTGGGTTTAGATATTTTCAAGAAAAAGGCTTTATTAAAGATAGCGGAAGTGGTAATGTTAATAAATTGAAACCAGGAACTATTCCGGTAAGGAAGGTTGATCTTCAAATGCCATCTGTAAATCAGTATGGAAGACCAATAATACTTCAACCATATGTTGATTCAATTATTGAAAAATCAAAAGGTGAATATTTAACAGAAGATGAAGTGCTTTCTATGTATGGTTTTTTAGATGATTTAGATGAAAAGGGACTAGATGGATATGGAAAATAGGAATTTGGATGACTATTTAAATTATCTATTAGTTCAAAGAAATTATTCTAAGTATACTATCTCTAATTATCGAGATGATATTATTCAGTTTCTGGAGTATTGTCTTAATAAAGGTATTACTTATCTTAATATTGATTATAATGATGCTAAAGGATATTTGATTTATCTTTATAATGAATTAGATGAGAAGGCTACTTCTGTTTCTAGAAAAATTAGTTCATTACGTAGTTTTTATAGGTATTTAACTAATCAGGGTATTGTTAGTAATAGTTCTTTTAGCTTATTAAAACTTCCTAAAAAGGAAAAGAAGCTTCCAAGATATTTTGAATATAACGAATTACAAGCACTCTTTGAGGTACCTGATGATAGTCCATTAGGACAGAGAAATAGATTAATTTTAGAACTTTTATATGCTACGGGTATTAGAGTTGGTGAATTAGTAAATATTAAATTGACAGATATTAATAGGAAATCAAAAACTATAAATGTTTTAGGTAAGGGAAATAAAGAGAGAATTGTTTATTTTAATGATGTTTCTTTAAAATATTTAAATATCTATATTAATAATGGTAGATTAAAGTTAGATAAAAAGGGTTCACCATATTTATTATTAAATCGTTTAGGTGGAGCTATTACTACTAGAGGGGTTCAAGATGTATTAAACAGAATTATTCAAAAAACAGCTCTTCATAAAAACCTTTCACCACATATGATTAGGCATAGTTTTGCGACACACTTATTAAATGAAGGTTGTGATTTACTAAGTGTTCAACAATTATTAGGACACTCTAGTTTAAGTGCGACAAGTATATATACCCATGTTACTAATGATAGAATAAAAGAAGTTTATTTAAAAACTCATCCTAGAGCGAGAAAAAAGGATTAGATAGTAATAATTATTCAGATTCTTTAGTAAAATGTAAAATAAGTGTTAATAAATAGTAATAACGGTTGTTTAATACTTTTTTTTTATTTATACTTAATATATCAATCGATAGAGAAAGGAATGATATGATGAAATACGTTTATTTGTTTAGTGAAGGAAACAAAGAGATGCGTGATTTACTTGGTGGTAAAGGTGCTAACTTAGCAGAAATGACTAGTATTGGTTTACCGGTACCAAGAGGATTTACAGTTACAACTGAAGCGTGTACTAAATATTATGAAGATGGAAAAGAAATAGCTCCAGAAATAATAACTGAAATTGAAAGTAAAATTAATGAGTTACAGGAGATTACAGGTAAAATTTTAGGTGATAAAGAAAATCCATTATTAGTGTCTGTTCGTAGTGGTTCTAGAGCGAGTATGCCTGGTATGATGGATACAGTTCTTAATTTAGGATTAAATGACGAAGTAGCAGAAGGTTTTGCGAAAGTTACTGGTAATCCAAGATTTGTTTATGATTCTTATCGAAGATTTATTCAAATGTTTGCGGATGTAGTAATGGGATTTCCTAAAAGTTCCTTTGAAAGATTATTTGATAAAATAAAAGAAGATAAACAAGTAGAAGCTGATACTGATTTAACAGCTGAAGATTTAATGGAAGTAGTAAATATTTATAAAGATGAATATAAGAAAAATGCTGGAGTTGAGTTTCCTCAAGAACCATTAGTTCAATTGATGGAAGCTATCAAGGCAGTGTTTAGAAGTTGGAATAATGATCGTGCGATTACTTACCGAAGATTAAATGATATTCCTAGTAGTTGGGGAACAGCAGTTAATATTCAAGAAATGGTATATGGTAACCGTGGTGAATCTGGTACAGGTGTAGCTTTTACTCGTAATCCAGCTACTGGTGAAAAAGCATTATTTGGTGAATACTTAATGAATGCGCAAGGGGAAGATGTTGTTGCGGGTATACGTACACCAGAGACAATTGATACTTTGAAAGAGAAGATGCCAGATTGTTATAATGAATTCGTTCATATCTGTGATGTTTTAGAAAAACATTATCGTGATATGCAAGATATGGAATTCACAGTTGAAAGAAATAAATTATTTATGCTACAAACAAGAAGTGGTAAAAGAACTGCAGCTGCTGCTGTAAAGATTGCCGTAGACATGTATGAAGAAAAATTGATAGATAAGAAGACTGCTTTAATAAGAATTGAACCAGCTCAGATAGAT
>CAYRDW010000031.1:0-12709 GCA_964423215.1 uncultured Muribaculaceae bacterium | reverse complement strand
ACATCAGCCGGCTTTGAAAACATTAATATTAAAAACAAATTTATGGAACTAGTAAATAAAAAACCTAATGATATAAGAGTACTATTTATTACAACCGCAGCCGTCGAACCAGACGCCATAATGGTTTTACCTAAATGCTTACAGGACTTACTTAATTGTAATATTCCTATGAACAATATTACTATATATGATATGCATAAATTAATAAGTCTAAAAGAAATAACAAAATATGATGCAGTTTACGTCTGTGGTGGAAAAACATCCTATCTAGTAGATAGAATAAATGAAATTGGTTTTAAAGATGTTAGTGCCGTAATTGTTGAACCTGAAGATGTTAACATTTCACCACTTATTAGCGACGCAGAAGAAGTTCTCTTAATTGTTGAAATAGATACGGAAGATGATGAAAAAATAGTTTATTCTGTTTTCAAACCGGCAGCTGCAGTAAAATATAAATATGAATTTTTTTATACTGATTCAAAATTAAAGACCTTTGAGTGTGATATAGAACAATTATACAGACTTAAAAACAATAAAACTTTGCATATTACCCAAAACCGAACAAACCAAAATGAAACCTCATACATCGAAACAATTGATCCAGCAGAGAAAGAGCCACATAATTTAGAATGTTTTAATTCTAATAATCAATTAATACCAAGGGAAACTGTCTATATAACAGAAACTATGAAAGAATTATTAGATAAAAACGTAAAAATAAGCCAAGAATTCAACGAAAAATATCCTGAAAATAACTTCTCAATATGTACAAAAAGTTTTGTTGATGATAATAGTAAAGAGATGACTTATGATAATCTTATTCCCAACTATCAATACTTTGAATATTTAATAGCTACCGGAATTGGAACCAAAACAACCTTTAAAGAGATATTTACTAAACATGGCCGTGGAAGTTATATAATAAATATAGGTATTTTAGTATGCATGCTGCAAGCGGGCTACAATTTTATTATTAATAATAAACCATCTGCAGTTATAGGTTTAACCGGAGCCTTTATTACTTCTGGTATAAGTTATATAGGAGTGAAACTAAAAAAAGCACATGAATTAAAGGTTATAGGAGAAGAATTAAAAAGAGAAAAAAGCTATTTGATAAGAAAGAACTAATAAAACTAGCTAAATCTAAAAACATATAAACGTATATAGTTATAAACTAGTACGTTTTTTAGTGTTAATTTACATACTAATTAATGATAAAACCTATTTTTATAACATATAATTATGATATAATCCAAATAAGGTGTGATATAAATGAGAGTAATTATAAGTGCCGGTGGTACTGGCGGACATATTTATCCAGCTTTAGCTATTATTAATAAAATAAGAGAAAAAGAACCAGCTAGTGAATTTCTATATATTGGTACTACTGATCGTATGGAACACACTATTATTCCCGAAAAGAAAATACCTTATTTAGGAATTGAAATTTCTGGTTTAAATCGAAAAAACCTATTTAAGAATATAAAAGTATTAAAAAACTATTCTAATAGTATTAAAATATTAAAAAAAGAAATTAAAAAATTTGATCCTGATATTGTTTTAGGAGTAGGGGGCTATGTAACAGCGCCTGTTATTTATGCTGCTAAAAAACTAGGTTATAAAACCTTTATTCACGAGCAAAACTCAATTCCGGGAGTTTCAAATCGTTTCTTATCTCGTTATGCCGATAAGATTGGAGTTTCACTACCAGAAAGTATTAACTATTTTCCTAAAGATAAAGTTTTCTTTTCAGGAAACCCCCGTAGTGAAGAAGTATTATCAGCTACTCCAATTGATAAAAAAACTGTTGGTTTGACTCATGGTAAAAAATTAGTTATTATTGTAATGGGAAGTTTGGGTTCTACTTCGATGAATTTAAAATTAAAAGACACCCTACCATTATTTAAAACAAAAGAGTATGAAGTTATTTTTATCACCGGAAAAGATTATTACGATAAATACAAAGAGGAAAAAGTAGCTCCTAATGTAAAAATAGTACCATACTTAGATAATATGCTAAGTCTAATGAAGAAAACAGATTTAATTGTCTCTCGTGCGGGAGCTTCCACTATTTCTGAAATAACAGCTTTAGGTTTACCTAGTATCTTAGTACCAAGTCCTTATGTTACTCATAATCATCAATTAAAAAACGCTAAAGCTTTGGAAATAAAAAAAGCAACGATTATTATTGAAGAAAAAGATTTTACTCCTACTAAACTAATCACAACGATTGATGAAATCTTAAACAATAAATTACTATATGAAGAATTAAAAAAGAATACTAAATCGTTAGGTGTAGTAGATAGTGCTACTAAAATTTATCAAACAATTAGAAACTTAATAGACGGAGAGTAGTCATGAATGAATTAATTAAACAATTAAAAAAAGATAATTATGGAAAAATTTTAATCGATGAATCATTAAAAAATCATACAACTTATAAAATTGGGGGAATAGCTAGAGCTATAATCTATCCTGAATCAACCGATAAACTAATTAAGCTTATCAAAAAACTACGTGCTAATAACACAAAATTTATGATTTTAGGTTATGGATCTAATGTTCTTTTTAGTGATAATATCTATGAAGGAATAATCATTAAATTAGATGCTCTAAACGAAATAACTTTCAAAAACAACAAATGTACTGCCGGAGCAGGTGCTTCCTTAATGAAAGTAGCTTCAGCTAGTATTAGAAAAGGTTTATCAGGTTTAGAATTCGCAACTGGTATTCCTGGTTCCATTGGGGGAGCAGTCTACATGAATGCCGGAGCTTATAAAAGTGATATGGGATATGTAGTTACTAAGATTAAAGTATTAACACCATCATTAAGAATTATCACTATGGTTAATAGAGAACTTGATTTTCATTATCGAACTTCATTTCTAAAAAAACATAAAGACTATATTTGTTTAGAAGCAACTATTAAATTAAAACCTGGTAACAGAGAAGAAATAGAAGAATTAGTTAGAGAGAGAAAACGTCGTAGAATAGAATCTCAACCACTAGAGTTCCCATCAGCTGGTAGTGTTTTTAGAAACCCTGTAGGAATGTTTTCCGGTAAATTGATTGAAGACCTAGGCTATAAAGGTTTAATCCATGGTGGAGCTAAAATAAGCGATAAACACGCCAATTTTATTATTAACTTTGATAACTCTAAAGCAACTGATGTAAAAAAATTAATTGAATTTATTCAAGAAGAAGTAAAAGAAAAATATAATGTAAACTTAAAGGTAGAACAAGAATTTATAAATTGGGAGTAATACGATGGCTAAAAAGGTAAAAAGAAAACTACATATTAAAATCATACCAGTAATTTTGTTTTTACTGTTTTTAGTGATAACTTTTTTTTGTTTTAAATTTCTTTGTAAATTGCCAATTACTAATCTTTATATATCTGGTAATAGTAACTTAACCGATCAAGAAATCATTGAATTAGCTAAGCTTGATAATTATCCAAGTTTCATCCTAACAACTAATAATAAAATAACTAAAAACATCAAAAAATCACCACTTATCAAAGAAGCTAAAATCAATAAGAAATTCTTTGGAATTATAGAAATAACTATTAAAGAGTATAATATTTTATTTCGTCAACATGATAATAATGAAAATCTAGTTCTCGAAAACAAAAAAGAAATTAAAGATGAAGCTACTCATTATCAAATTCCTAAACTTCTGAACTATGTTCCAGATAATAAATATGATGCCTTTATTAATGGTATGAATCAAATTAATTTGGATGTTCTAACACAAATTTCTGAAATAACTTATGTACCTAACGACCAAGATAAAGACCGTTTTCTTTTATATATGAATGATGGTAATTATGTCTATTTAACCCTTACTAAATTTAAACAAATCAATTATTATGAAGAAGTACTAAAGAAACTAAAAGGAAGTAAAGGAATTCTTTATTTAGATTCAGGTAATCATTTTAAGATAATGGAATAGTAATAGAAGGAGAAAAGTATGAAACGTAACATCTATAATATTATTATTAGTTTATTTACTATTGGTGCTTTCTTTTTAAATCAAGAAGCAATCTTTAAAAATACAATTGAAGGAATGAATATCTTTGAAAGTAATTGGCTCGTTGTATCGATTGTTTTTTTATTAATAATCGCTTTTTATCATAAATATAATAATCAAAAAACATCACTAACTCAGAAAGTATTAGCTGGTTTTTTTGCGTTATGTTGTTTAATTGGGAATAGTTATTTAAAAATAGGTAGTTGGGATTTAATATTTGGTAATTACTTAACTTTACTATTATCAATTATTTCTGGAATTGGCTATTATGTTTTCTTTAAAAGCTCTTTTTCTCTACTAACTAACTTTATAAATAAAATAAAATTAAAAGACATTAAACTACCTAATAATAAATATCTAAAGAAACTATTAAACTCATTTGAAAAACATCCATTTCTAACTAGTTTAATAATAATACTATTAGCTTGGTTAATTTATGTTATAGCTTTTTATCCAATAATTTTATCCCCAGACCCTAGTTTTCAAATAAAACAGTATTTTAACGAACATACTAAGTACATTGACTGGGTAGTTCAGCTTAATCCTAATGTTAATATGACAACTCATCATCCTGTTATTCATACTATTTTACTAGGTGGTTGTATTGAAGTAGGTCGTTTTCTAATTAATGATAATTTTGGTTTGTTTTTATATTCACTTATTCAAACGATTAGTCTAGCTTCGGTACTTGCTTATACAATTAGTTTCTGTAAGAGGTATCAAGTTAAAAGTCGTAGTAGATTAGTACTACTATTAATCTATTCCTTAGTACCAGTTTTTCCTTTATATGCTATGTCCGGAGTTAAAGATACCTTTTATACTATTTTTATGATTTTATATACATTATTTATCTTTGAAATAGTTAGTAATAAAGCTAAAGAAAAAATATCTTGGACTAAAAGTATCTATTTATTCTTTGTTTTACTGCTTTTAGCTTTATTTAGAAATAATGGTCTTTATGTAATAATTTTATCATTACCATTTCTAATTATTTTTTCTAAACCAAATCGTATTAAATTAACTCTAATATTATTTATGTTTTTAGCATCGTATACTTGTATCGATAAAGTAGTAATACCTGCTTTTGGGATTAGTGGTGGTAGTATTAGAGAAGTATTATCGATTCCTTTTCAGCAAACAGCTCGTTATACTAAATACCATAGTAAAGACTTATCTAAAGAAGATATTAAAGTTATTGACAACATTATAGGTTATGATGACTTAGCAGAACGTTATGATCCTGAAAAAGCTGATCCAGTTAAAAACATGTATAATAAAAACACTACTAAAAATGAGCTAAAAGATTATTTTAAAGTATGGGGTAGTGGTTTACTAAAGCATCCTACTACTTATATTGAAGCTACTTTAAATAATACTTATGGTTATTTTTATCCAAATTCTAGTAAATGGTATGTTTACTATAAATATGATACTAGAATAACTGAAAACAATCTCGTTGATTATCATTATAATAGTTTAAATGGTCTAAGAAATGTTTTATCATCATATGGAGTTAGTTTTCCATATATTCCAGTAATAGGTAGTATCGTAAATGTTGGTTTAAATACTTGGTTTATTTTTATTCTTGGAAGTTACTTAATTGATATAAATAAGAAAAAATACTTAATAGTTCTAAGTCCATTATTAGTTTCAATCTTAGTTTGTATAGCGTCTCCCGTAAATACTTATTTTCGTTATACAATGCCATATATCTTTGTTATACCAACCCTAGTTAGTTTATTACTTCCTATTATTAAGACTAAAAATAATAAAAAGGGTTAAAATAAAAAGAAGGATTCCTTCTTTTCAAATTGTCAAAAAACGGAAACTATTATATAATGAAATACGTATTAAAAAGGAAGTAGGTAAAAATGGAAAAAATATATATTTTTGGGCATCAAAAACCAGATACAGATTCTGTAACCAGTGCGATAGCTCTATCATATTTAAAAAATAAAATGGGTCTTAACACTGAACCTAAAATTCTAGGTGATATAAACAATGAAACTAAATTCGTATTAGATTATTTTAATACTAAAGTACCTAAGATTTTAAACGATGTTAAACTACAAATAAAAGATTTAGGATATCATAAGAACTTTTATATAAATCAAAACTGTTCCATAAAAGAAGCCTATGAATATATGTCTGATAAAGGTATTACAGGAACACCTATTATCGATGATAATAAAAAGTTCATTGGATTAATAACCGTAAAAAGCATTGTGAAACATCTAATTAATGAAGAATTTAATCAATTAGATACTTCGTTTGATAATTTAATAAACACTTTAAAAGGGGAAACTATAATTAAGATTGATGACGAAATAAAAGGAGAGTTATTAGCAGCCTCATATCGTAGTACTACTTTTGTGAATAATGTAGAATTATTAGATAATCATATTTTAATAGTAGGGGACCGTCATAGTGTTATTGAGTACGCTATTAATGCCGGTGTTAAACTTATTATTGTGGTTGGTAATGGCGAAATCAAAGACGATCATTTAAATTTAGCTAAGAAAAATAAAGTAAACATTATAAGAACTAGTTATGATACTTTTCATACTGCTAAACTAATAGTATTAAGTAATTATATAAAAACCATCATACCTAAAGATAGACCATATACATTCGATGAAAACTACTACTATGATGACTTCGTTGTAAAAACAAATAAATTGAAACATAATAACTATCCAGTAATTGGTCGTAGTGGTATCTGTAAAGGATTAATAAGAATAACGGATATTAATGAGAAAATTAGAAAGAAAGTAATCCTAGTCGATCATAATGAATTAGAACAGAGTATCGAAGGCTTAGAAGAAGCTGAAATAATTGAAATAGTCGATCATCATAAATTAGGTAATTTATCAACCAGTAATCCCATAAATTTTCGTATTATGACAGTGGGATGTACTAATACCATTATTTATCATTTATTTCAAGAAAATCATATTGAAATACCACGTAACATAGCTGGATTGATGCTTTCAGGTATATTATCAGATACTTTAGTTCTAACAAGTCCAACTACTACTGAACTTGATAGATTTGTCGTTAAACAATTAGCTAAAGCTCTAAATATTGATCCCCAAGACTATGCTTTAGAAATGTTTAAAGCCGGAACAACTTTAGATGGTAAAACTGTAGAAGAAATTGTTTGTGAAGATATTAAAACTTTTCAAACCGAAGATAATAAATTTGCCGTTAGTCAGATCTTTACTTTAAATTATGAAGAAATTTTAAATAATAAAGAAGAATATATTAAATTAATTGAAAAAATAACCATCGATAAAGATTGTCGTTTAATTATTGTCTTAGTTACTGATATTATTCGTAACGGTTCATATATTCTCTATACCCGTAATTCACAAGAATTATTAGAAGCTGCTTTTGGGAATGAAGATTTAGCTCAAGGACATTACATTGAAGGTTGTGTTTCTAGAAAAAAACAAATCGTTCCAATCGTAATGGAAGTTTTAAAATGAGAAGCAATTTAAATTTTAGTAACATAAAAATATTATCTTGTTCGATATACAAACCAGTTAACATATAGTATACTTATATGCAGAGATATAAGTAATTGTTAGGTGTCCTCTTTTTGTAAAAAAGGGGGTGATGTCTATGTGGAAAGGACAACTTGGAATATTTAGTAATGTTAGCAGTGCTAATTATACTATTAAACCAAAAGCCAAAAAACAGAGACAAATAGAAAACACCTAACATTAAGAGCAACTTTGTTCAAAATGTTATGGTGCTATCTATTTCTTAGTATTTACTATTAACAGAGATTCACCTAACACTCGAAGTTATTTGTATCTCTTTTTTATTGTATGAAGTTCCCTTCATCTATATACATAGTACAATATATTTTACATTTTGTAAAGTTTTAACCAACATTTTGATCAGTTATATATTATAGTTAATTAAAACATAATTATATATTTAATAACTTCTATATTTAATAGTTAATTAATATAATTAACAAGGAGGTTATAATATATGTACGAAATGATTAAATTACCATATCAGTTTACAGATTTTCCCGATACTTTAAGTCCAGAAAACTTAAGATTACATTATGATATTTTATATAAAGGCTATGTTGATAAATACAATAAAGCTATGCTTGATCTTGACGAAGCTAGAAATACAAATAATTATGATAGAATCAAATGTTTAGAAAAAGAACTAGTTTTTCAAGGAGCAGGTGCGATACTACATACCTTATTTTTTGAAAATATTACGCCACGTAAAACTAATATTAGTCCTAGACTATTAAACCATATTACTAAAGATTTTAATTCTTTAAATACTTTTATGGAACAATTTATAAAAAGTTCTATTTCCATTGAAGGTTCTGGCTGGAATTTATTAGGATATAATAAAAAACTTAATAAATTATTTATAATTCAAGCTGAGAAACATCAAAACCTAACATTATGGGATTTTACTCCTATTTTAGCACTGGATATGTGGGAGCATGCTTATTATCTTGATTATGGTACTAATAAACAAAGATATGTAGAAAACGTTCTATCAATCATTAATTGGGATATCGTAGATAATCGTTTAGATAAAGCTATTAAAGATAGTATGATTTAGCATCTGTTTTATTAAAACAAATAAACTTCAAAATATTTATATTGAGTTTTTAAAATCACTGTGTTAAAATGTATTAAAGGTGGTCAATCAATATGAAGAGTTTTGGAGTAATCAATATCAATCATTTTCATAATAATCGCACTATTATTGGTTGTAAGAAGCATTTCAAGCACTAAAAATATTAAATATTTTTAGTGTTTTTTATATGATCACCTAAAATTTTATAAGTATGAGGAGGTCTTTATGAAAAAACGAAAACTTATTATGGACGTACATGACAAACCAAAACCACTTGCCTGGACAATTCTTTCTATTCAACATGTATTTGCGATGTTTGGAGCTACAGTATTAGTACCAATTTTAGTTAATACTGCTGCCGGTGCAGAGATTCTATCAATTCCCGTTGCATTATTTGCAGCTGGCGTTGGAACACTATTATTTATAATCTGTACTAAAGGAAAATCGCCAACCTTTTTAGGAGGTTCATTTGCATATATCGCTCCAGTGGCTGCCGCTTATGCTATGGGTGGAATAGGGGCCGCCTTTACTGGAATAATGGCAGTAGGAATCATCTATATTTTAATATCGCTAATAATTAGAAAAACTGGAAACGGTTGGATTGAAAAACTATTACCACCAATCATAGTTGGACCAATGATTATGATAATTGGTTTAGTTCTATCTTCATCTGCTGTAAATCAAATAGGTCTTGTAGAAGGAATGGTTAGCTGGAAGGGGCTAGTAGTTGCTTTAACTTCGTTTTTAGTAGCAGCTTTAGTATCTCTTAGAGCTAAAGGTTTCTTTAAAATAATCCCAATCTTATCAGGAATAGTAGCGGGCTATCTCTTAGCTGTTATTTTAGGAATGATAGATTTTACACCAGTTAAAGAAGCAGTTTGGTTTGCCATGCCGAACTTTAAAATACCATTTATGCATTACGATTTAAATTTCTCAGCCCTTTTAACAATAGTACCAATAGGAATAGTTACACTAGCAGAACATATTGGTAATCAAAAAGTACTATCTTCAATAATTGATAAGGATGTTTTAAAAGATCCTGGACTAGAACGTACTTTATTAGGGGATGGAGTTGCAACCTTTGTATCAGCTTTTCTTGGTAACTCCGATACAACCACTTATGGTGAAAACGTTTCTGTTATTGGTATGACTAAAGTAGCATCAGTATGGGTTATTGGATTAGCTGCAGTCTTTTCACTAGTACTTGCTTTCTTCTCAAAATTTACAACTCTGATAGCTACTATTCCAGATCCTGTTTTAGGAGGAATTTCAATTTTACTCTTTGGATTTATTGCTAGTAACGGTATTAAAATACTAGTTGATAATAAAGTAGATTTTGGTAATATGAGAAATATAATTATTTCATCTGTTATGCTTATTTTAGGATTAGGTGGAGCAGTATTATCTTTTACCAGTAAGGACTTTTCAGTTAGCGTATCAGGTATGAGTTTAGCTGCAATTATTGGTGTTCTACTAAACCTATTCTTACCAAAAGAAAGAGAAGTGGAATAATGATCTACAACATTGGAAAAGATAACGCTTTATTAAAACACAAATTAACTATTTTAAAAAACAAAGAAACAGGAACTAAAGAATTTAGAGAATTAATAAACGAAATAGGAATGTTACTTTGTTATGAAGCCATGAAGGATGTACCACTTGATGAGTGCAGTGTCGAAACACCAATGGCTAAAACAACCGGATATATATTAGATGAAAACAAATTTGCTTTCATTCCCATTCTCCGTGCCGGAATCGGAATGGTTGATGGTGTAGTTAGAGTAATCCCTAACGCAAAAATCGGTCACATCGGTCTATATCGAAATGAAGAAACATTAGAACCAGTCAAATACTATTATAAAGTTCCAAAAGATATCAATAACAAAACCGTTATTTTACTTGATCCAATGCTAGCTACTGGCGGATCAGTTTCAAATGCATTATCAATGCTAAAAGAAGACGGTGTAAAAAAGATTAAATTCTTATGTATAATATCAGCACCTGAAGGAATTAGTAAACTTCAAAAAGATCATCCTGATGTAGATGTTTATTGTGCTGAAATAGATGATTGTTTAAATGAAATCGGCTATATCATACCTGGTCTTGGTGATGCAGGCGATAGAATCTTTGGAACAAAATAGAAAGCTTACGAGCTTTTTTCTTTTATAAAAAAAGAATAGGATTTAATTATAAATAATTTTTATATACCTTTTTTCAGATTCTATGATATAATTGTAAATGTAAAATTATTAAAAATAGTAATTAAACATAATAATATTATAAAAGAATAAGTTAGGAGAAAAATAATATGGATATTGGTGTTATCTTTTTAGCTATTATTCAAGGAATAGCAGAATTTTTACCTATTTCATCAAGTGCCCACTTGATAATATTTAGAGATTTATTCGGTATTGGTGCCGGAATTGTTACTGAAGACTTTGCGTTAGCTTTTGATATTGCACTTCACTTTGGTACTTTATTAGCAATTGCTATCTATTTTTTCAATGACTTTTGGCACATGATAATAAAAGGTCTAACCAAAGGAACGAAAGATAAAGAAGGAAAGATGCTTTGGTATATAATTGCTGCTACTATCCCAGCTGCAATTGTTGGTACACTGTTTGAAGATGTAATAGAAAATGCTATTAGAAGCAATTATATCTTAATAGCGATTGCATTAATAACTATGGGGGTTATTATTTATCTAGTAGATAAAAAAACTAAACAAAGTAATAATCTCGAGAAAATGAGTATGAAAGATGCTTTTATTATAGGTTGTAGTCAAATATTTGCATTAATACCAGGATTTTCAAGAAGTGGAACTACTATCGCAACTGGTAGATTTTTAAAATTAAATAGGGAAGACGCAGCTAAGTTTTCATTCTATCTCTCAGCTCCTATTGTAGCTGGTGCTGTTATTCTTAGCCTCTTTAAAAGTGCAACTATTACAGCTATTACTTCTAATCTATCAATCTTTATAATTGGGGTTTTAGTAGCCTTTATGTCTGGATTACTTTGTATTGAATTTCTATTAAGATATATTAAGAAAAACGATTTTAAAATCTTTATGTGGTATCGTATTCTTTTAGGAATTATTATCATTGTTTATACTGTAGTAAAATAGGAGAAAAAATATGAATGGATTAATATTAACATTAGTATTAGGGGTCTTTATCATCGTAGGAGCACTTATTGTCTTTGTAACCAAAAATAACAAACAATTTATTCAGTTTTCTATTTCTATGGCTTTTAGTGTAATTATAATGCTTATTATAGTTGATATATTACCTGAAGCTTGGGAAGTAGTAGATCTAGGAAGTACCATAAAAAATCTATTAGTGATAATTGGTGGGGCTATCGTTGGTTTTATGATACTAACGCTTTTAGACCAATTTATACCAGAACATGATGATGATAAAAACTTTAAACATATTGGTTTAGTTTCCAGTATTGCTTTAGTTATCCACAACGTTGTCGAGGGTATGGCAATCTATAGTTTATATGTAAATGATCCTAAAGCCGGGATTATGGCTAGTATTGGAATTGGACTACATAATATCCCATTAGGAATGGTTATAACATCAACCTTCTATCATGCAAATAAAAGTAAAAAGAAAACAAGTTTAATTATTTTACTTATTTCTTTATCAACCTTCTTAGGAGGTTTAATAATGTATTTCTTCGATGTCAATGCCATAATGGAAATCATTGAAGCAATCTCCCTAACGATAACACTAGGTATGTTAGTTTATATTTCAACTAGAGAACTCTTACCTAAAGTAATTAAGAATGATTACCGAAAAACAACCTTAGCTGGATTATTAACAGGTATCGCAATTCTCCTAACAACTTTATTTATATAAAAAAAGACCGTTTAAAATATAACGGTCTTTAATATTCTCTCAGTATTTTTAAAATTAAGCTTAGCTATTTCAGTCAGTTTGTCTTTTCCATACTTATCCACAACCTCTTGTCCGATAGTATCAACAGCAGCACCTGCTCCTTTAGGTAGAGGAATATGTAAACTATCAGAAAGTTTATCAAACTCTTGAAG
>CAYRDW010000030.1:6690-13151 GCA_964423215.1 uncultured Muribaculaceae bacterium | reverse complement strand
ATAGCTTATTAAATAATTCATACGCTAAAGAATTCATTGATTATACCTATCCTACTTGTATTGGGATAGCTACCAAAATGACTAAAACATATGCTATAAAAACTGGTACAACAGATACTGATCATTTAATATTTGGATATAATAAAGATGCTATATTAGGAATAT
This sequence comes from uncultured Muribaculaceae bacterium, assembly GCA_964423215.1. Taxonomy (GTDB): domain Bacteria; phylum Bacillota_I; class Bacilli_A; order RF39; family UBA660; genus Alloscybalousia. The sequence goes on along the minus strand of CAYRDW010000030.1, from coordinate 12,986 downwards.
GGATGGGATATGATGATAACCGTGATACCGAAGTTAAAATGGGAAACAATATGAAAAATATTTGGGTAGATACGATGGAAGCTTATTTAAAAGATAAACAAGATAATTGGTATGATATTCCTGATAATGTAGTCGGTGTTTTAGTTAATCCAATTACTGGTCAACTAGCCACTGAAAATGATACAAAAACAAAAATATTTTATTATATAAAAGGTACACAGCCATTATTTAGTGATAATTTAGAAGATATTTTGCCAACTATTAAAGAAAATGATTGATTTATATATAAATTTATTTTATAATACAACTTATAGGTGATGTTGTATGGAAATTGAAAGAAAGTTTATTGTAAAATGTATACCAGCTATTTCTTTAGAAAAATTTAATCCTACTTTAATTAAACAAGGATATTTATATAAGGATCCTATTGAAATTAGGATTAGACAAAAAGGTGATAAATATTATTTAACATCTAAAAGTAATGGTAATTTAGAAAGAAAAGAAGTAGAATTTGGAATAAGTAAAGAAAATTTTGATGATTTAAAAAATCAATTTAATATTAATTTATTAGAAAAAATTAGATATGAAATCCCATTAACTAGTAAATTAATTATTGAATTAGATGTTTATCATAATGATTTAAAAGGTTTGATGATAGCTGAAGTTGAATTTGATAGTCTTGAAGAAGCTAATAAATTTGTAGTTCCTGCATGGTTTAAAGAAGAAGTAACATATGATTCAAATTTCAAAAATAAAGCATTAGTTGATAAAACATATGATCAAATAAAAGTATACAAAAAAGAGTTTAAATAAAAACTCTTTTTATATTATATCGACAATATCACCATCTTTAATTAAATTAGCATTAGCATCATCCGTATCTAGATGTAATTCATAATATGATTCATCAGAAACTTTAAAATGAATATTAGTTAAAATAGAACCTTTTTTACCTTTAATAGATATATAAATTTTTTGATTTTTTTTAAAACCATATAATTCCATTTGTTTAGATGTTATATGTATATGCCTATCAGCTATTATACAACCTTCTTTTAAATCAATTTTGCCCTTTGGGCCTATAATTGATATTGGTGAACTATCTTTTAAATCACCAGATTCTCTAACAGGTGGATTTAAGCCTAAACTATATGCATCTGTTTTAGATATTTCTACCTGTGTATAATCTCTAACTGGCCCTATGATTCTAACATTTTCTATTATCCCTTTAGGCCCTTCTACTGTAACTGTTTCATTAGCTGCAAAATAATTTGGTTGATGCTGGAAATGTAAAAAGAAGGAGTGTTTAAGATATGAAAAAAAATAAAAAAGTTGTCATAATTGTATTCATCTTGTTACTGTTATTACCATTCATATATAAGGGTATTAATTTATATTTGTATAATATAATGAATATAACAGATTATGAAGATATATCTAATGGTTTAATTATTAACGATAGCGTAAATGTAAAAGATAAAACTTTTGATGGGGATTATTTAGCTTTCAACGAAATAAGTTTTCAAAATGATTTTAATGACTTTGAAAATAATCAAAATACTAGTGAGTTTATGCAGTTTGTTTCTAGAGATGAAAAAGGAAGTATAAAGTCAAGCTTTTCAGTTAGAATAAATGAACAATATGTTGATTCTATAAAGTCTATGAATAAGGCAGATAGTAAAACTTTTAATTCATTAAATAAAGAAAAAATATTAGAAAACAATCATATAAAGAATGATTTCGATTTGATAAATTTTATTATTCTAAATAAAAATAATACAAATAATTTTTTTACTAGCACGAAAGATATGAAAGAAAACTTTTTCTTTCAATATATATCTACCAATATATTTCCATTGATTAATTCAATAAATTTTATTGATGGCAAATATGATGGATATATTTTTAATTCTGATAATACCATGAAAATAGTAAATATAATAAAAAATAATAAGAGATATACTTTCCAATTTACTGGTACAGATTTTACTGATGATTATATAAATGAATTTTTATCTACTTTGGTAATCAAATAAGATAATGAAATTTTTCGATTCTATTTTGTTTTTTAATAAGATTAAAAATACATAAAAAAAAAGATAAATAAAATTATCTATGATACAATCTAATAGTCAGTGAATATAAAAAATAAGTCTCTTAGATTGTAATATTACAAATAAAATAATATTGATTTAAATGTTTTATAAATTTATGTGAATATGATTGAATAAAATATAGAATCATATTATAATAAATATAGAAATTAATCTTAATAGAAATTTCCAAACGACCTTGCTTGTCGCACCAGATATTGATGTTTTACCTTTATGAAATAAGGGTTTTATTATTTTTTATTCTCATAATTACTCCCACTTTTATTTTGTCTCTAATATTTATCCAATAATTTACATTTGTTTACAATGTTTACTTATATTAACATAGTAATATTATTACGAAACTATATTCATTGAATAAAATTTAATTATGGTAAAGAAAAAACGAAGAAGATTCTTCGCTTTTTATATGTAAATAATTTCTACACCAGCAAATTTTACATTTCCAGTTAATTTTACTGTAGGACCATTATCAGTAGAATTTTTGTTTTTTTCATCTACTACTCCTAAGCTAGTGTGGGTATTATTAATAATTTTCCAATTTTTTGGAATGTATAATTCAACACCTGCAAATGATATATCAATATTTATTTCAGCTTTATCATCTTTAATGGTTGCATTATCAAAATATATTTTTAATGCTCCAAAATTACAAGAAAGATTAGCTTTTTTAAAATTATCACTATTAATATATTTTATTCCAGAACTGAAATTTACATGATAATTGATTAAATCTTCATCTTCACAATTAATTACTTCTTCAAAGTTTTCATTATGGTTTTTACACCAGGAATTTTTTTTAAAACGATGAAATATCATTTCTAAACCAATACTTGCGAATAAGGCTGCAATAAGAATTGGCCATGGTGTTAAATCAGTAATACCTAATGTTTTGTCAAAAACAATACCTAGTATGGCTAACGGAAACAAGATTCCTCCAAAATTGAGATGAAACAAGCTACTAACCACAATTGGGATAGCGATGATTACTAATATTAAGTTCACAAGTGGTAAGTCAGAAAAGTAACCTAATTGATTAACAATTATTAGTCCTCCAGAAGCTATAAAAAATAAGCCCCATAATAAATTTTTAATTTTCATAATTTCTCCTTTCACTAAGTCTTTGTTTTAGATCTTTGTAATAAAACCTAGAGACATAGACCTGTTTATGACTATTATAGAATTGAATGAGACTAGAAGACGTTATATTATGATTTATAGAGTAGATATTTTTAATGTTAATGATACTCGATTTAGATATTCTAGTAAAGTTTTTAGGTAAAATCTCTTCTAATTCATAAAGTTTATATTTTACTTTATAGATGTTGTCTTTAGTGTGAACATTTACATTATTATCAGATGTTTCAAAGAATAAAATTTTATTTAATGATAAATAGTACTCTTTATCATTATTATAGAAGGTTATCTCAGGGATATTTTTATCTATCTCTGAAATTAGACTTTGAATCTTTTTTATTTTATCATCAATATTTTGACATCTAATAATAATTTCTTCTTCAACTAGATTGGAATCATATTCAATATATACTTTCATATAAATCTCCTCATCTCTAATCACATTATATCATTTATTGTTTTTATTAGTATTAATACTAAGTAAGTGGTTATTAAACATTGGTAGGTGGTTAATTTTTAATTGTGATAAGTTCTTGATAGTAGATTTATTATGTTTATTTGTGTATAATGAAAGTACAAATTTATAGAGGTGTAGAGTATGGAATATTTAGATATTTATGATGCTGATGGTAATTATATTGGAAAAGAAGATAGAGCGATAGTACATAGAGATGCTTTATGGCACAAAACAGTTCATTGTTGGTTGTATGATAATAGGGGTAATATCTATTTTCAAATTAGAAAAGAAGAAGGAACTTTTTATACTACTGCTTCTGGACATGTGGCAGCAGGTGAAACGGTTAAAGAAGCTTTTGGAAGAGAGATGAAAGAAGAAATTGGTCTTGATATTGATTATGAAAAGGCGGAATTAGTAGATGTAATAATATGGTCTATGGATAGAGAAAATAAAGATGGTACTTTTTTTAGAGATAGAGCTTTCGCTAATATTTATGTATGTGTTTTTGATGGTAATAAAGAAAAATTTAATTTCCAAGCCTCAGAAGTAAGTGGTATTGTCAAAGTTGATGCTAGTGAAACCTTAAAGCTATTTGAAGAGGGCCATGGTAAAGTTAAGGCAGAAATAGTAACTAGTCAAAATGGAAACAACGTATCTGTATTTCGAGATGTAGATTTTAATGAGTTTTTAGTAAATAAACATGAAACAGCGATGGCAAAATATGGATATGTTTTGAAGAAAGTTATAGAATTAGTAGAGGGTAAATAATAATATTATTTAATAAGTATTGGTGATTACTTAAAAACTAAGATATAAATATAGATAAAAACATAATGAAAATGTAGGCAGTTTGTCTACATTTTTTAAATATTAATTAAGAGGAGAGGATAATATTACTTGCTTATCCATATGCCTTTGTGTTTTATGATTTTGTTTTTTTAAGTTCACTAAAATATTTACGATTATATAAATATGAAGGATTATTTGGTTTTATTTTCCCAGCTCTTTCATTATAATAGTTAGCTTTTTTTCTATTTCCTAGTTTATCATAACATACACATAATTGTAGATTAGGGATAAATCCATAACAATCAATTAGATAAAAACCGCCTTTTTTTGTATCAACTTGTTGAATGGCTTTTTCATACCAATAAATAGCTTTTTTATAGTCGTTGTTATTCATATAATATTGACCTATTTCACAACATATTTCTGCTCTAGGAAGATCAAATATAAAACTTCTATATAGTATTTCTAGCTGTTTTTGAGGTTGGTTGATTTCTTTATAACATTTTGATAAGTCAATACAAGCATTAATTTTATTTTCTATCCAACCATCTTTATCATCAATAAAGTCTTCTAACAATACTATTGCTTCACCATATCTTTTCTTATAATATAATTCTCTAGCATAGTAGAATCTTTGACGAGCATTTAAAGGGATTTTTTCTTTGATCATGTTTTCAAATATTCTTAAATTTCTATCAGGATCATTATGATATTCTTTCATATGCGATATAGAAATATCTTTATAAATTATATTTCCTTTCAGTGGTATTACTTCATGAATAGGATCTATCCATTTATAATTTTTTTCTCTTTTGAATAGTCTTTCACGATAATAAGATAATGTTGGTTTCATATTTTCATCAAAGGAAATATCATATTTCATCATTATAATATCAATCGATGTATCTAATGATTTTTTTAGTTTTTTTAGTTCTTCTAAATCTTTTTCAAAAACAACATCATCGGCATCTAACCACATAATATAGTCTTTTGTTGCTTTCGAAAAAGAGAAGTTACGAGCTTTTGAAAAGTCATCCACCCATTTAAAATCATAAATATGATTAGTATACTTTTTTACAATTTCTTTAGTTTTATCGGTAGAACCAGTATCTACTATAATAATTTCATCAAATAAATCTTTTACACTTTCTAAACAGCGGCCAATTACCTTTTCTTCATTCTTTACAATCATACATAAACTAATTGTTTTCATTATTTCCTCCTTTTTCTAACCTTTATAAAAATATAAATGTTAGTGTGTGGAATATTATTTTGTATAGAATGGTTATTATAAAAGAAAAGGGACAAATAATATTAAACTAATGTCCCTTTGGATTGTCTTTAAGCAACTCTTACTAGTGCTAATTCTGCACCAGAGCCTGTTTGTAGTATTGCAGCACCAAGTAGTCCTGATAGTTGCAACTGTATTACATCACCGGCAGTTAGGTTGATTAAGAAAGTATTGTTATAACTTGAAACTGATATTAGTGGTGTTAATTGTGAAACAGGTGCTAAAGTACCGTTGACAGTTATTCCAGAAGTTAGTATTAATGCAGCTGTTGTTGATACTCGATAACTAACTAAATATGTACCTGTTTGTGCTACAGTAAATGATGTACTTGTACCATTTGCTGTAAAATTATTTAATATTTGATTATTTGGTAGTGGTACTGGTGTTCCACCTAAAACTACAGCTATTGTAGATCCAGTTGTGTTAGATGCATTCATGTTGGTTGTAGTTACAGTTGTACCAGTAGCCCCAGTTGCTCCAACAGCACCAGTAGCCCCAGTTGCTCCAA
>CAYRDW010000030.1:0-6590 GCA_964423215.1 uncultured Muribaculaceae bacterium | reverse complement strand
GGTCCAGCTAAAAAGCAACCAAATGGTAAGCATGGTGTTTTTTTACATTTTTCATCGTTATTTTTCATTTTCTTTACTCCTTTCTAATTTAATATATGAAATAGGGTTATTATCAGTAATTACAAAAGCTTATAAATTTTAGTTTACATGTTAATATTATTCCAATGTCTAATAAGAACAATATGGATAAATTTTGTAATAAAAAGTTTAAAAATATATTGTCTGTGGTATACTAAAAATATATGGAGGTTTTTTAAATGAAAGAAGTTTGGAGAAGTTTTAAAGAGGGAAGATGGACGTCACAGATAGATGTTCGTGATTTTATTAAATTGAATTATCAACCATATAATGGAGATTCTAATTTTTTAGAGGGAACTACTGAGAAAACTAACAAAATATGGAATAGATGTAGTGATCTACTAAAAGCTGAACTAGAAAAACATGTTTTGGATATTGATGTTGATCATATGTCTGGAATAAATGCTTTTGAGGCAGGTTATATCGACAAGGAAAATGAAATTATTGTTGGTTTACAAACTGATGCGCCATTAAAAAGGATTATTAATCCATATGGTGGTATTCGTATGGTTTATACTCAGTTAGATGCTTATGGTTATAAACTCAATTCGGATATTGATAAGTATTTTAGTAAATTTAGAAAGACTCATAATGATGGAGTTTTTGATGCTTATACAGAAGAAATTCGTAATGCTCGTCATGTTGGTTTATTAACTGGTCTTCCAGATGCTTATGGGCGTGGAAGAATTATTGGGGATTATCGTAGAGTAGCTTTATATGGAATTGATTTCTTAATGAGTGAAAAGAAGAAAGATTGGGATTCATTAATTGGTCCAATGACTAATGATTTAATTCAATTAAGAGAAGATGTTTCAATGCAATATCGCGCCCTTAATGAAATGAAAGAGATGGCTCTTAAATATGGTTATGATATTAGTCAACCAGCAAATAATGCTAAAGAAGCAATACAGTGGACTTACTTTGCTTATTTAGCTGCTATTAAAGAAAATAATGGGGCAGCAATGAGTTTGGGAAGAGTTGATTCTTTCTATGATATTTATATTAATCGTGATATTGAAGAAGGTGTTCTTGATGAGACTGGAGCACAAGAATTAATTGACCAATTTATTATTAAACTTCGTTTAGTTCGTCATTTGAGAACACCAGAATATGATGAGTTATTTTCAGGTGATCCAACTTGGGTTACTTGTTCCCTAGCTGGTATAACTGAAGAAAATGAATCGATGGTTACAAAAACCAGTTATCGTATTTTACATACTTTGACAAATCTTGATCCAGCACCAGAACCTAACATGACAGTTTTATGGAGTAAATCGTTACCAGAAAATTTTAAAAAATACTGTTCTAAATTATCAATACAAACTGATTCTATTCAGTATGAAAATGACGATGTTATGCGTCCAATATATGGTGATGATTATGCGATAGCTTGTTGTGTTTCCGCAATGCGTGAAGGAAAAGATATGCAGTTTTTTGGGGCTAGATGTAATTTAGCTAAGGCTTTACTTTATGCGATTAATGGTGGAGTTGATGAAATAAAAGGTGAATTAGCAGTCGAAGGATTTGAAAAGATGACTGATGAAGTATTAGATTATGAAAAGGTGAAAGAAGTTTACTTTAGAATGTTAGAAAAAGTAGCAGATATTTATTCTAACACTATGAATATAATTCATTACATGCATGACAAGTATGCTTATGAGGCTGGACAGATGGCTTTACATGATACTGAGGTTACTCGTTTAATGGCTTATGGGGTTGCGGGTCTATCAGTTGTAGCTGATTCGTTATCGGCAATAAAATATGCTAAAGTTAAACCTATTCGTAATGAAAATGGGATAGCAATTGACTTCGAAATTGAAGGAGATTTTCCTAAATATGGGAATGATGATGATAGAGTTGATTCACTTGCGCTTGAAGTTTTAAATAAAATATCTGATGAGTTAAAAAGTAGACCATGTTACCGTGATGCTATCCCAACATTATCAGTTTTAACAATTACATCTAATGTAGTTTATGGTGCTAAAACTGGGTCAACACCAGATGGCAGAAAATCAGGTGTAGCTTTTGCGCCTGGTGCTAATCCAATGCATGGTAGAGATAATAGCGGTGCTCTTTCTAGCTTAAACTCTGTAGCTAAAATAAATTATGGTGAGTGTTGTCGTGATGGTATAAGTAATACTTTTTCAATTGTACCTAGTTCGTTAGGAAATTCGGAAGAAGAACAGATTGATAATTTAGCTGCTTTATTAGACGGTTACTTTATTCAAGGAGCTCATCATTTAAATGTTAATGTTTTAAATCGTGAAACGTTAATTGACGCTATGGAAAATCCAGAAAAGTATCCCTTATTAACAGTTCGTGTATCGGGTTATGCTGTTCGTTTTAATCGTTTAACTAGAAAACAACAAGAAGAAGTAATAGCTAGAACTTTCCACGAGAAGATGTAGTGATAAAAGGTGCTATTGATTCAATTGAATCATTTGGTTTATTAGATGGCCCAGGTATTAGAACTGTTATATTTCTAAGTGGTTGTAAATTAAGGTGTAAATATTGCCATAACCCAGAAATGTGGGTTAAAGGAAAAGAAAATTATACTCCTGAAGAATTATTTAAAAAAATAATTAAAAACAAACCATATTTTTCTAATAATGGTGGAGTTACTTTTTCTGGTGGTGAGCCTTTACTACAAAGTGATTTTGTTATTAACGTATGTAAACTATTAAAAAAAGAAAATATTCATATTACACTAGATACTTCAGGTGTAGGAAATGGCAACTATGAAGAAATACTTTCTTATATTGATTTGGTTTTACTTGATATTAAGCATGTTGAAAAAGAAGCTTATAAGGATTTAGTAGGTCGGGATATTGAAGAAAGTTTAAAGTTTATTTCTGCTTTAAACAAAATGAATTCTAAAGTATGGGTAAGACAAGTAATAATTCCTGAAGTAAATGATAACGAAGAATACATAAAAAAACTAAGTAGATTTATTAAAAAAATTAATAATGTTGAAAAAGTAGAGTTTCTTCCATATCATAAAATAGGTGATGATAAGTATACAAAATTAGGAATTATTAATCCTTATTCTGATAAAGAGACAATGGATGTTGATAAAACCAATGAATTATATTTGTCAATGAGTAAGTACTAATTTTGATAGATTATATTAATTATAGAAAGTAGGGGAAATATGATAGTTCAGACCCTTGCTTTTTTTATACCCAAACCCAAACCATTTTACCTAAACTTAATTCTGTTTAATTTAATGAATATATTATTAGCTAGTACGGTTTCAATGAATTAGATATCACTAAACGTAAATAATCTATGTAATAAAATAGCACCTCATGTGAGATGCTATTTTTAATTGTTTTATAGAAATTCTTTTAATTTTTCAATAGACTTTTGTTGAAAGCTTAAGAAGTCTTTAGCTATTTTTAAATCTTCTTTATTAGCTTCTTGTTCATAGTCTTTAATTTTCTTTTCCATGTCTAATGTACCCATTGATATACCTTTTATAAGCATATCCGCAATACTGGAATCACTATTATCGTCCTTGACTTCTTTTTTTATTCCCATACTGGCACCCATTTTTGATAAAAGTCCGCTGTCTTTTTGTTCACCATTATTTTTATCTAATCTGTCAGTTACTTTTTTATTCCATTCTTCATATTCTTTTAAAATATCTTCTGCGATTTTTTTAATTTTGTTATCCTTATCTCTTAAATCTTTTAATAGAGTAGTTATACTATAAGCTGCCATTTCACTATCTTGGTAGATGTGCTCTAATAATTCCAAATTTTCTTTCATATCTATTCCTCCATTTATAATGTGGATATTTTTAGCTTATTTATGCTTAATTTATTTAGATAATTTTATTTATATGATAAAATAATGATGAAGTGGAGTTAGGAATATGAAAATAGTTAATGAATGGCAAGATTATAAAATTATAGATAGTTCAAATGGGATGAAACTAGAGAAATGGAAAGATGTTTATTTACTTAGACCTGATCCACAAATTATATGGGATAACGGTGATTTGTTAGAAAATTATTCTAATATAAATGCTTATTATGAGCGTAATAACAAAGGTGGAGGGTCCTGGGAAAACTTAAGAAAAACGCCCGATAGTTGGCAAGTTAAGTATAAGGATTTAGTCTTTAATATTAAACAGATGGCATTTAAACATACAGGACTTTTTCCAGAACAAGCTATTAATTGGGATTTTATGATGGATAAAATTAAAAATAGTAAAAGAGATATAAAAGTACTTAATTTATTTGCTTATACAGGTGGTGCTAGTGTTGCATGCTTAAAAGCGGGTGCTAGTGTAGTTCATGTTGATTCGTCTCGGGGAATGGTTGATTGGGCTAAGGAAAACGTTGCTGCTTCAGGTTTGGCTGATAAACCAATTCGTTATATTGTTGATGATGTTGTGAAGTTTGTTAAAAGAGAAATTCGCCGTGGTAATCATTATGATGCTATTATAATGGATCCACCAAGTTATGGAAGAGGTGCTAATGGTGAGGTTTGGGATATTGAAAGGGATTTAGATAGTTTAATTAAGCTTAGTATTCAATTACTTAGCGATAAACCATTGTTCTTTTTAGTTAATTCTTATACAAGCGGATTATATAAGGAAGTCCTTAGTGATTTATTTAAATTATATTTAGATGGTTATAATGGTAAAATAGAAACCGAAGAGATAGGTTTACCAATTGAAAACGGTAATTTAGTTTTACCGTGTGGTATATATGGGAGATATATATTTGATGAATAATTTAGAAGTTTTATATGAGGACAATCATTTAATCGTTGTATATAAACCAGAAAATATTTTAAGTCAAAGTGATATAACTGGGGATGTTGATATGTTAACACTCGTTAAAAGTTATATTAAGGATAAGTATAATAAACCTGGTAATGTTTATGTTGGGCTTATTCATAGACTTGATCGTCCTGTTAGTGGGATAATGGTTTTCGCAAGAACTAGTAAAGCAGCAGCTAGATTATCAAAACAAATTCAAAATTATGAATTTAGTAAACACTATTTTGCGGTAGTAAATGGAATTTTAACTGAAAAAAGAGGCGAATTTTCTGATTATTTAGTAAAAGATAATGATGGTAATACTACTATTTCTAATAAGTTAGAAGGAAAAAAGGCTATTTTAGAATATTCAGTAATTTCAAGTATTAATAATTATAGTTTGGTTAATATAAAATTAATTACGGGAAGACATCATCAGATTAGGGTTCAATTTGCTTCTAGGGGTTATCCATTATATGGGGATCAAAGATATGGTAAACAAGATAATAACCAAATTGCTTTAACTAGCTATCAATTATCCTTCTATCATCCGATTAGTAAAGAAAAATTGATATTTACTAGATATCCAAATAATAAAGGTATTTGGGGGCAATTTTGTGAGCTTTTTGAAGGGAGAAATTAATTCTCTTTTTTATTTTAGTTAAAAGAATCAAAAATAATTGCTTTTATGGTTTTTTTTTGTTATTATTTAAATAGAATAAAATAAGGGAGATGGATTTAATGTTTATTTTAGCACTTAACTTAGATTGGTTTACTACTATTCCTGCTATTCTTATAACTTGCGGAGTAGTTTTATTGATTATTGCAGTGATTCTTTTCGCTGTAGGAAATAAGAAATCTAAGAAAGAAGATAGTATTGTTGATGGATCAGAAATGACTTTTGACAATAATCAAATGGAGGCAGCAGTTACTATGCCTGAAGTAGCTCCTAATAATATGGAAAATGCTACGGTAGTAACAGAACCAGTGATAGAAAGTGTTACTGCTTTTGAAGATGTAGATATGGGAGAACCAGTAGTTAATTCACCAATTGCTATGGAACCAGTAGCACAACCTGTAGTTAATAATGTTCAAGAATCAATGATTGTTGATCCAGTAGTTAATACAGTACAAGACTCAGTAATTGGTAACATGGATAATACAGTTCAAGAACCGGTAGTTGGTAATGATAATAATACAATGAATTCTTTATATGGAGGACAAAATCCTGCTGTAAGTTTTCAATCAGTTACTGACGAACCAGCTAAACCAACTATATATGGTGGTAATGATCCATTAGAAGCAACTCAAAATTTACCTAAGGTTGAGGAACATCATGTACCTTATGGGGGAGCTTTTAATGAAGTTAAAATAGTAGAACCAACTGATGAAACAGTAGTAAAAATACCAGAAGTTGAACCAATTCAAATGCCTGAAATTCAGCCTGTTGATCTTTCAACTATGACTGAGCCAGTAGTTCAACCAATTATTGATGAAATACAACCAATCGAATCAGTACAACCAATAGTTGTTGAGACACCAGCATTTGAACAACCATCAACACCAGTTGAAATTCCTGTTGTTACACCACAAGTAGTTACACCTGTTGAAATACCAGCAACTGAACCACAAATTATTACTCCAGTGGTACCAACAATACCAGATGTAGAAGAATTATAAAAGTAAGGCGATTTTATCGTCTTTTTTTTGTTTTCCTTTCATATATTTAATTGTAGAAAGG
>CAYRDW010000029.1:2199-13328 GCA_964423215.1 uncultured Muribaculaceae bacterium | reverse complement strand
ACTATTTTATTTCTTCATGATATTTTTTATCGGTATTAACACCCCAAATATTAGCTTTATTTTTATTACCGGTAATAATATTATTTACAGTTTCAAAGGAAGTAACCATCGAGTGATCCATATTATTATAGCGGTGTTGACCGTTTCTTCCTACACAGTATAAATTTTCAAACGCATTTAAATAAGTAACTAAATCATCAATTTTATCATAAGTATCAAAATAAGCAGGATAGGCTTTTTTTACTTTCTCACAATGGGAATCTAAAACATCTTTTTCTTTAATGAGTTTCATTGATACTAATTCTTTTATGGCGAAATCAGTACACTCTTTATCCGTCATATTCCAGAATTCATCATTTTCATTACAGAAATATTCCAGACCTATCCACACTGTTTTATCAGGATTTTTCACCAGGTATGGGCTCCAGTTATTAAATATTTGAATTCGTCCTAACTTCACATCTGGTTCTTGAATATATAGCCAGCAGTCAGGAATTATATTTCCTAATGTTTTAATATTAGTTTCATTTTTTAGATTAAGTTTATTTACTAATAAGCCCACTGTTATAAAATCACGATATGGAAGTCCAGAAGCTATTTTAGAAATTTTAGTTGGTACTTTGCCATTTAGACCTATTACTAAATCTTTTAGGGGCATTGAAGAAATAAAAATATCCCCTTTAATAGTTGTTTCTTTTTCTTTAACATCACAGACTACAGAAACTATTTTATTATCTTTAAAGTTTATTTTAGTTACATTGTGATTTTTGTAGATAATACCACCTAATTTTTCAAACTCATCAGCTACCGTTTCCCATAGCTGACCGGGACCATATTTGGGATAGAGAAATTCTTCAATAAGTGATGTTTCTGTTTTATTAGAATTAATATTAAAGGTTTTTCTAAACATATCTTTTAAGATGGCTACTAATGATAATCCTTTTACTCGTTGAGCGCCCCAATCAGCTGATATTTGAGAAGGATGCCTACCCCATAGTTTTTCAGTATATCCTTCAAAGAACATGTTGTATATTTTTTTACCAAAGCGATTAATATAGAAGTTTTCTAAAGAGTCTTCTTCTTTTTTTATTATCATTGATTTCATATAACTGAAAGCACTAATCATGCTTCTTTTAAAACCCATATTTTTAAAGGTTTCTTTTTTCATAGTAATTGGATAATCAAAGAACTTTTTTAAATAGTAAATTCTAGAAATACGTTTTCTTATTAACATAACACGATCATCAACTTCTGGGTTAGGGCCACCTACTTCTAATTGCTTCTTTCTTTTTAATTTCTTATCATCGTAGGCGGGAGAACCCTGAAGTGGCATAATTTCAGTCCAAAATTTCATTACTCTTTTATCTTTAGAAAAAAATCGATGGCCGCCAATATCCATACGATTATCTTTATAATTAATAGTTCGGGAAATACCACCAATTTCAGTGGTAGCTTCTAAAATTATAACTTCGTAATTCTTACTGTTTTTTAGTAACTCATAACCAGCAGTTAATCCTGCTGGTCCAGCACCAATAATAATTACTTTTGTTTTTTTCATAAATTTCACCTACTATCAATTTTCTTTAAATAATCAACCTTTCATTCTAGAAAAAAGATCCTGAAGAAAGTAAAAACAATATAGAATTAACATAGTAAGAAAGCTAGTTATCTTTAATAAAATTAATTCTATTATATTAGCGTTATTATAATTTTTTTCAAAATAATACTGACTTCTCTTTTGGTTTTTATATTTTTTTATTCTATTGATATTTTTATTGATAGTCACAGAGTGATTATGAACAATCATCGTTTGATTATCAATAATTATTTTCTTATTAAGCTGTTTTATTTTAGCTGATAAAATATTTTCTTCATAATATAGGAAGACATTTTCATCTAAAAAGTTTATTTCTTCCATAACTTTCGATTTTATTAGGAAAAAACAACCTGAAACTACATCGACTTCTGATGTCTTACCGTGGTAATAATTATCCGGGTAATTCTGAAAACGTTTACGAAATAGTTTATGAAAATACGGAATATTTAAAGCACATTCTAACAGTGGCGTTGGTTGTTTCCAACCTCTATTTAAATTGCCTCTTTCTAATATAGTGGGAGCTACTACTCCTATTTCTTTCTTTGATAGCTTTTGAATAAGGTTTATCAAATCATTCTCTTCATTGATAATAATATCAGCATTAGAAATAATAATATTACATTCTTGATACTTATCAATTAAATATTTACTACCGATGTTAATAGCTGATGAATAACCTTTATTTTCTTTATTAGAAATAACTGTTAGTTTATCATTTTTCAATCGATTTAGTTTTTTTCCTGAATCATCACTGGAATTATTATCAACGACTAAAATATAATCAATAATATTATACTCTTTAATATTATCAATTAGTTTTTTAGTTGAAGGGTAATCATTATAATTAACTATCATAAATACTGTCTTCATTTCGTACCTACTTTCTATTAACATCTTTGGTTTTAGTTTCTTTTACTAATATAACCAGGATGACACTTAGATAAATACTAACTGCTGGTGAGGTTAATATATGTCCTGATAGATTCATTAATAAGAAACTTATTATTATACTCAGTAGATAATTTATTTGGTTATGATTACTACTTTTTATATTTACTTTTTTTATAATATTTATTAAACACCAGATAAAAGGTATAAAATAAATAAGAAAACCTATTATTCCTTGTCTAAAAAAGATATCAAAAGGATCCATTTCAATAGTTTTTAAATTAACATCATCAGTAGCATAGTTTTCAATATAACCTATTCCTAGTAGTTTTTCACTTATCGTACTATCAAGATAATTATTATAAGTATTATTCAAAAAAGTTAAGCGACTACTAAAAATAAAATGATCGAATACTTTATAATTAGTAAATACTTCACTAATATTATTAACTTCTAAATAATCTAAATGAATTTTCATATTCTTATAGAAGTTAGTTTTAGGTATTAAAATAGTACCTGTAGTTACTATAATTATCAATATTAATGTAATAAATCCTAACATCTTTTTATTATTGTTTCGGATTAAGTTCTTTAAATATTTAAAACCATAATATGATAATACAACTAGCATCGCTAAGATAATTACTTTACTTCCTAGGTTGAATAAAACAAACAATGTTATAACTACTTCAATTATTATTAATAACTTTTTCTTTTGTTTAGAAAGTCCATAAATAAATAGTGGTAGTAGTAATGATAAAACAGCACTTATCTCGTTAGATGAATTAAACCAACCAATATTACCGGTCTTGCCTTGCGTATAACCATTAAAACTTGTATTAGTAAGAGTGGGAATAATGATAAAAATAACATAAATAATAAATATTCTTAACCAATTAGAAGTAGAAATATTTACTTCATTATCTTTAAATATACTTAATAATAAAACTAAAGATAATGGAAAGTAAAAAGCCCGAATAGTATTCTGTAATTCATAACTAATAGTACTTATATCTTTTAGAATAATAATTTGGGTAGTAAATAGAATTAAGTAGATACCAGTTATTATTAAATATAACCAGGTTTTCTTTTTCGGTTGTTTATCTTTATCAATTATAAATAAATATAATAATATTCCTAAGAAAAGAAGACGGATAATAATACCGATAGTAAAATCTAGCTTTAAAACATTTAAACAAAGAGAAGTAACTAAATCAATAAGTGGTTGTGAATATAAGTAAATTAGTAAACATTTGTTTTTATTTTCTTTTAACCATTTATTTATTCTTTTCATATTACGCTCCTCTTTATTTATAATTTTCTATTACTTGATTATAATTTTCCTTAATTTGATTATTTATATCAAATCTAATATTTTGAAATATAAACTCATACATACCTATTACTTTTATTTTAGATGAATCAAAGTTATTATTTAAATATATATTCTTAGGTTCAGTAGCTATTTTTTGACTACTATAAGTAACTTCTGGTCCTAAACTTAAATATTTTATTAGTCTTGTAGTTCCAGCTAAGATAATTATTATAAGAATTACTAGTAAATAGTCTATTTTTGTTTTTAATAGTTTAGGTATTTTACTTAAACCAAATATCGTAATAACCGTCATAATAATCGAAATAAGTATAACAGTTACTATTAATACATCACAATTAGTTAGACAGTTTAATACTTTATTAGTTAATAATTGTGATAGAGGATAACAATCTTCATACTTTAGGAAATAAACATACTGACTATAAGTAATAAAGTTTATAATTAGAGAACTTAATGTAAATACAATTATCCTTAGTTTCTTAGTTAAAAATAAAATAAAACTAATTAAAATAGTTATCCAACTAATACTGAATAAATTAATACTAAAAAACGGATTACCTACTTGATAGTTAATAACCATATCTAAAACAATATAAGTAGTAAACATACCAATTATAGTTAATATTAACTGATAGTAGTACTTGGATACTTTGTTTTTTTTCTTTTGACTCATAATTTCATCCCCTGATATATGAAATATTATAACACATCTTTAATGTCTAGTTCGACACTTTTAGGAATTTTGGTGTTTATAACACTACTAATTTATTATATAATGATAATAGAGGTGATTGGTATGGGTAAGGTATATCAAACTAAGGAAGATAGGGAAAAACAGATAAAGGAAATTGATAAAGAAATTCAGCAAAGATTAGAAAATAGTGGAATTGATTCCTTTAATGATAAAACTAGTACACAGAAAATAGTTTTATATAGTTGTTTATCATTAGCTATTGTCTTAACTATTACTTATTTTATTTGTATAGTTATAAATAGTCATACAATGATAGAACAAATTAGTAAGATTATGGGGGTTATTATTTTAAGCTTATTTGCGATCTTTTTTGTGATTACTTGTTTAAATGCTGATAATAAAAAAGGAAGAATATTTGCGATAATAGCTTCCCTACTGCTTAGTTTTTATAGTGGTTTTCAGGTTTTAACAGAATTTAATATTATTAAGATCCCAAAACAAAGTTATGTTCTAAACTTCTATGGTAAGGATATTACTGATGTAATTGAATGGGCGGAGAAGAATCAAGTTACAGTAGAACAGATATTTGAAAATAGTGATAATATGGAAGCTTATAAAGTATTAAGTCAAGATGTAGATCCTGGTACTTTAACTAAAAAGATTAAAAAGATTATTATTATTGTATCCGATGGTCCTAGTGAAGAGAAAGAAGCTATCATTCCTAATATGATTGGATGGGATGTTGATCAAGTTATTGATTTTGTGGATAAGAACTTTTTAACTGATGTTACCATTGATTTTGAGTTTCGTGATTCTGTAGAAAAAGATATTATCTTTAGTCAAGATGTTACGGATACAATGAAAAGAAATGAACCAGTTATATTAAAAGCTTCACTTGGTAAAAAAGAAAACTTAACTTCTATTTCGATGAAAAACATAGTCGGTCAAGATTCTTTTCATGGAACAACATGGCTTAAACGTAACGCTATTAATTATACCATTCAATATGGTTATAGTGATAAATACGATGAAGGAACAATTATAAAACAAAGTGTAACTAAGGGTATGATTATTGACAAAGAAAGAACTAGAACAGTTATTATTACAGTGGCACGTAATACTGAGATTACAGTTCCTGATTTAAGTAAAATGACAGCTACTGAGATTACTAATTGGGCTACTGATAATAAGTTAAAAGTTAACTTTAAGGAAGAGTTTGATGATTCTATAGCCAAAGGTAAAGTAATAAGTAGCAGTAAGTTAAAAGGCGATTCTATGGAAGTTGGAGAAACTATTAATATCATTATGTCTAAAGGTCAGATTGCGATGATTAGTTTTACTAACGTAGATGATTTTAAGAAATGGGCTGATGAAAATGATGTCTCATACCATATTGATTATGAATTTAGTAATAGTATTAAAAAGGGTATTTTAATTAAATCATCACATCAAACGAATCAAGTTATTAAAAATGCCGATACTGTTAGTTTAGTAATATCACAAGGTGGTAATACAACGGTTCCAGTATTAGTTGGAAAAAGTAAAAGTGAAATTACTACTTTATGTAAAGATAAGCAAATAATATGTAAGTTTATTTATGCAATCGATGATAAAGTTAGTAAAGATATAGCGATTAAACAATCAATGCGAAGTGGTAGTACAGTTCCAGTCGATACTTCGATTACAGTTACTTTAAGTTCAGGTCAATAAAAAAGGTTATCCACTATACTAGTGGATAATCTTTTTATTTAGTATTACTTTCTTTTTTTGACTTTATCTTTTACTTCCTCTTCGGTTGATTCATCTAGTAAAGTACTCTTCTTCTTTTTTCTAGTTAAGGCTAAAACTAAGATTATAACTAATGATAGAATTGAAAAGGCTCCTAAAGCTAGGATTATCATTTTATAATTCTTCTCTTTAGCTGTAAATTGTTTTTCTATATCAGGAATTTGACTATCATTATAACTAGAAAGGGTCTTATCACTTAAGTTATAAACATACCAACCTTCTGTTCCTGTTTCGATATTAATACCATATACTAAAACAAATTTTTTATCTGGTGAATATAAATATCCTTCATAACTTTTATCATCTATTTTAAAAGTAGTTAGTTTATATGATTCAGGAATATTTTTAGTATTCTTCTTGATAACCGTTATTTTAGCGCTTTCAAAGGCTTGATATTTTGTATAAGTATTATTTTCTTTATCATAAATATATAACTGGATATCACCCTTGTCATTTTTTAAACCAATTAAAGTTATTTTTGTTTTATCATTATATAAAGCTGGTACTTCAATCTCATTAATAGTTACTTTGGTTTCTGCAAATAATTCTAATTTTTCTAACGAACTACTCTTTTTAACAACAGTTAACTTTTCTTTACCTAGATCTACTTCAATGGGATTATTGTCTTTAACGTTAGCGATTATGGTATATTTTTTGGCTTTACCTGTTTCAGAAGTAACCGTTACTTCTATACGATTCTCACCTTCTGTTACCTCTACTTCACCTGCACCAGTTAATGATGAATAGCCATCTTCTTTAGTAGCATTAATATTAATTTTTTCTACTTCAGCAGGTAACTCAACTTTATACTCTAAAGTATCTTTATTAAAACCTGGTGTTAATTCATAACCTTCAATACTTAATGATTTTAGATTATTATTATCTGACTTTTCACGTGGTTTAACAACATTTATTTTTATTGATTTACTACCTGTATATTTACCATTAGTTGATAAATCTCCAACATCAATTGGATTTACTGTAATAGTAGCAGAACCTAAACTTTTAGCTGTGAATTTAAATGATTGTGATTCATTTTCAATCCAAGTACTAGATGTTCCACCTGATAAAACATTACCACTCGAACTGGTAATTGAAAACTTTCCTGCTAAAGAATTTGCTTTAACTGTTACAGTAACACTTCCACCTGGTGTTACATTTGTTGAACTAGCACTAATACTTAGTGAACCGGCATGTACTATTGGTATAAAACTAAACATAGTTACAATCGCAACTAAGATACCAATTACTCTTTTTTTCATTCTAACTTCCTCAACTTCCTAATTATTTATTACATTGGCATTACCCATAATGTAGTTTTTAATATTTACATAATCAACAGCAGAGACACTATTATCATTATTTACATCAGATGCTGTTAAATAGGCATTACTTAAGGTGCTACTTCCCATAATATGACTTTTAATTCTAACATAATCAACAGCGGTTATCTTTCCATCACCATCGTTATCACCATAGATGATGATAACTAAACTTTCAGTATTACCAGATGTTATATTTACTTTATAACCTGTCCCAATAGTTCCAGAAGTAACATTATTACCACCTGCATCAGTTATATTTACTTTACCACCAGTAGAGGTTAGTTTATTTATTATTTCAGCAGCTGGTGTATCAGGTTTAATCTTACTAATAACGCCATTACCATAGTTATAACCGGCTTCATTAACGATATTTACAACTGCTTTATTTGATGGATCTGGATTAGGATTTGGTGGCCTGTATTCACTATTTAATTTATGAAAATAAGCAGCTGGTACATAAACAACATTTTTATCCCAGTTATAAGTAATTCTAGGATTACTTTTTGAATCACCTATATATTCTAAATCATTATCTAAAGTGGGATCACTCATTATTTTATACCAGATAGTATTACCATTTATACTAGGTCCTGTTACTTCTTCTAAGACTACTACCGCACTGTTTTTTTGTTTATACTGATAGAAACTACTAGAAACATTTAAACCACCTGGGGTCTTTTTGGGATAAACAGTATTATTATAATCATTATTTAAAACTGCAATTTGGTACGAATTGTAATCTTGAAAATTATAAAACTTATCTAGTTCATAATAATACTGAGCTGCTTTTTCTCCCCAATAAGGGTCTGATGCATATTTTAAATTTAGTCCTTGTTTTTTATTTCCTAGATTAGCTCCGCGGAAACGATAATCTCCAGGTTGAACATAACCATAATCTAACCAAACATAAGCATAATCGCTAATACAAGTTTCTACGTTAGGATAATAGTTAGCTGATTCACCAGGAGTAGCATCTACTGCATTTAATCCAAATAAATTATTTTTGGTTTGGGCGATATTACTATTCCCAAAAGCTGATTCATTGATTCCAATCGCTAACATTAACAGAGCATTAACACCATAATTGTTTTGAGAATCAATAAAAGCAGCACCAGTATTTAATAGCTTAGAACTTTGATTAGAAATACGTGATGATAAGTATTGATTGATGTTATCTGCATTATAATTAGTCTTAGTTCTGAATGATAAATACAGATAATAATTATAATATGGTTTATCTCTATTTATAGCATTTTGATTATTTCCATTTCGATAATCAATAATCATGGTTTTTAAATTAGTATAAAAATAGTTGCCATCATAACTGAAATAATTACCGGGATTTATTCCCTCTGGTTTTTGACCAAAAGTAATTATATTCTTTCCTTTGGTGTTATAAACATTAACTGGTAAATGATGTTTTATTTCGCTAGCTGTTATTTCATAATATGCTGGACTAGTGGTCCAAGATATGGGAACAATATCATAAAGGGGATTTGTCTTACTACTTTCTACTTCATATTTAGTAATCCAACCGGTAACACCACCTACTTTTATTTTTATTCGACCTGTTGCATAATCGGTTTCTAGAAAAACTGCATCATCATTAGAACCACCACGAATATAGGTAATAACTGAGCTGACATGTTTATCGGCATAGATATTTGTATAACCTAGAGAAGTTCCTTGATCATAATCAACTAATGCATATTTAGCATCAATTATTTTTCTGCCTTCTAGGATTACTAAATTATCATTATCAGTACCATTCATAACATTTTTAGCTTCCTCATAATTATTATAACAAGCAACTTTATCTAAATTGCCATTAGGATTAGCACTAGCTAATTCAATATTTGGACAATCTGTAGCACGGTTATTAACCTCAGCTGCCGTTAAAGCTTCTACTTTATTAGGAAGAAAGAAAGATAACACCATTAAACCAAGAAACAAAAATTTCTTATTCATAGAATTACCTCCTTTACCTTTTTACTCAACTATATTATAACAGATAAAGGTTTTAACGTATAGAAATCGACTTATTTTTTAGATAACTTGACATTTTTTATATATGATTAATGTCAAAGAAAACCATTTAATGGAAAAAATAAAAAGAGAGACCATAAACACTATGAATCTCTCAATAGAAGGAGTTTTCCTTCTACATAATTTTATGTTTATTTTTTTTAATTAGAATAAATCTTTACATATATTTGTATTTTACTGTAAAATTCTATTAATATTTACAACTTAATTGTATAACTTATAATAGTTGGATATAATTATAATAGGGATGATAATTATGACTAAAGTACAGAAAAAGAAAACTAATCTAAAAACAAATAATTTACTAATATTGATTTGTCTAATTAGTAGTGGGTTTTTAATCTATAGGATTTTTCAATTAGGTCCAATAGAGCCTTTAATTAGATATATAATAATCGGTATTATTATACTAATTAATATCTTCTTCTTTTTTAAAAAGAGAACTATGAAAAAAGCACTAGCTATTTTTTTAATGTTAGTCTTTATTAGTATAAATATTGGTTTGGGACTTTTAATTGGGAGACTTTATGATGCAGTTGATTCAATTAATAAAAATAAGATAGTTTATTCTACTAGTTTAGTAGTCCTTAATGAGAGTAAAATAAAAAGTATTGATGATGTAACAGAATTAAAAATTGGTTTACTAGAAGATACTTTATCAATAGATAATTATATTATTGCGAAAGAGATTATTGAGGAGTATGATTTAGATAAAGATAATAAAATTGAATCTTATAGTGATTTACCACATATGTTAAGTGATTTATATGATAAAAAAATAGATGCTTTATTTATTTCTAGTAATTATCCTGTGATGTTTGGAACTACTGAAGGTTATGAAAATATTAAAAATGAGTTAAGGGAAATAGTAGTTAAGGATAAAACAGTTAAAAAGGAAGAGACGACTAGTAATTCAATAAAGAAATCAATGGCTAAACCTTTTACGATTTTATTAATGGGTGTTGATTCAGAGAAAGATGGATTAAAGAAAAATGCTTATGCTAATGGTGATGGTTTAATTTTAATTACCTTTAACCCTGATACTTTTAATGCAACTATGATGTCGATACCTAGAGATAGTTACTTACCTATTAGTTGTAAAAACAATGCTAAGAATAAACTTACTCATGCGGGATGGTATGGAAATGATTGTATGATGAAAACAATAGAAAATACTTTTAATGTTGATATTGATTATTACGTTAAGATTAATTTTAAAGGAGTCGTTAATTTAGTTAATGCTTTGGATGGAATTGATGTGGAAGTTCCAAAAAGACTGTGTACTGATAACTCTGATCGAATGGGAAAAGTTTGTATTAATAAAGGACTGCAGACATTAAACGGAGAACAGACTTTAGTATTAGCTAGAAATAGATATGATTTAGCTCTAGGAGATATTGATAGAGGTTATAACCAACAAAAGATTATTAAAGCTATGTTAAAGAAGATGACTAC
>CAYRDW010000029.1:0-2189 GCA_964423215.1 uncultured Muribaculaceae bacterium | reverse complement strand
ATTAAACATTATTGATACTGTATCTAATAATTTAGATACTAACTTAACTACTAATGAGATTTTATCTTTTTATAATATTTTTAAAGATATGTTGAAGGTTAATAATTATCAAGATGGTGAGGTATTAAATATAAATCAGATTAAATTAAATGGTGATGGGAAGACAATATATTTTAAAAATTTAAAGATGAACTTATGGACTTATATTTTAAATAGTAAGTCAATTAATGAAGCGACAGATACTATGAAAATAAACTTAGAACTTAAGGATCCTGAAATAGTTAAGGACTTTGAATTTAGTCCAAGTTAAAACACTGATTTCTCAGTGTTTTTTATTTGGTTTAATGAATTTCAGTTAGGGTAATAGAACCGTTACCTCCTGAACCTGAACCTGCATTTCTTTCAGCATTATGAAATCTTCCAGAACCTCCATTAGCTATAATATTTCCTTGATTAGTTAATTTACTATAGAAAACATTAACACTTCCACCACCTGATGCTCCACCATAAGCTAATGTTGAATTATCATTTAATTTAGCTGGCGAAATTCCATTTGATTCTATGGTTCCATTATTAATTAGGTTGCCTGCATATACTGTCAAAAGTCCTCCGGTTCCAAGACTTGTTTGAAGATGACGATATCCACTATAACTTGTGTTAGTTGTGACTCCTACACCACTTTGACCGTAGTTACTGCCATTAACGCCGCAACCTCCACCACCAGTTGTTCCACTTGCGTTTGTATAGGTAGTACAGTGATTAGCTCCTCCACCTCCAGCTCCACCTGAATAAGAGGTTCCTGCACTTCCACCACCTCCAACAGTAGAATTAGTGTAGGTAGTATATACTAAAGCTCCACCTCCGCCACCACCTGTTGAACGATTCACTCCATTTGAGCCTGAACTGTTAGTTCCACATGAAGAACAGTCAGTTTTGATGAGTCCTGGTGCACCATCAGCTCCAACGTCAGGAATATACTCATAGGTATCATCACTATTTTTCCATAAATAAACATTTTGTCCGGCTGCTTTAGCTCCTTTACCAGTTGTAGTTATTGTTCCATTATTAGTTAAGATTCCATCTACATATAAAGTAAAGCCTTTTGGTCCACCATAACTAGAACTATATGGACTTACTGTGACATCATTATTGATGGTAAGATCACCTTTTACTCTTACAATGACCATGTTTTTAGCATCACTATCGGCTGTAGCGACATCATTTATATCTCCAAATACTTGATTAGTACTCCACTTTTGATTACCATCTAAAACATATAAGTGAACGGGATATGTTTCACCATTAACATTGAAATTATAGTAGCCTGTTGCTAAATCATCATCTGATGACTTATAAATGAGTCCATCATAACTTGGTTCTACTATACTAATCTGTTTAGAAATACTTTTTGTTTTACCTATACCGTTAGTTATAGTGCATTCTATTAGATGATCCCCAACTTCTAGTTTTCTTACTGATGTATATTCAGTATCTCCTACTTTACATACTATAGTCTTCCCAGAACCACCCACCTTATAACTTGTAGGTAACTGATACATCGCTCCCTTTGATATAGTATCTGGTATATCTAAGAAGATATCCGGATCTATATTATCTACTTTAGTAATACTTAAACTACTACTTGATATTACTTCTCCATCTTTAGTACTTCTAGTTAGTACTGTTACATTTTCAGTTATAGTTATTGGACCTTCATATAAAATCCAACTACTTCCACCATCGACACTATATTCATTTGTATAGTCTCCTTCTGGATAAGTTATTTCTATACCCTTACTTGTATTCCAGATAACATCACTAATTTCTATTATTGGAGAAAGAACTTTTGAAACTACTTGATCTTCTTTTCTAAGTGATATTTCCGAAATATTTAATATATCACTTCCAGAATTAACTACTATTTTAAAGGCATTTTCTGGAATAGTTAATACTGTTACTTGACTAGTTAAAATATTAGTGATTAATTCTACATTATTTTTATCATAGATCTTAATAATAGAATCACTGGCTGGAGTACTCGCTAAGAAGAATCTTAACTTTCTATTAACTAATTCTTCTGATACAGTAAAGACTTTATTAGTAGCTTTAGGAATACTTATTATAGTACTGATATCATTATCAAATACTTTATCATCGATAGCATCAGCAATATAAGTTACTGTATAAGT
>CAYRDW010000028.1:0-13392 GCA_964423215.1 uncultured Muribaculaceae bacterium | reverse complement strand
CCCCCGCTACATACCCCTTTGACAGTGTGTTTTCCTAATAGGAGCTAATCATAGGATATTTAGCATCTACGACTGGAAATATTACAGGAATCTATGATATGAGTGGTTTATCACAAGAATATGTCGCAAGTTATCTTAAAGGTCAAGTTGGTAATAGTGGTTTTAATCAATCTACAATTTCTAATTATGATTCTAAATACTTTGATGTTTATGATGAATTAAATAATGGAACATCATACAACTATCGAATTTTAGGAGATGCAACGGGAGAAATGGGACCATTTGAAAATTACACAGATGATGATGGTAAAAATAGATTTCATAATAGTTGGTATAAATCTCTTTCTATTTTTATTAATCCCTCTTATTCATGGATTATTAGAGGTACCTCTTATTCTCATGGAATTCTTGCCGGTCAGTTTAGTTTTAATACTGCCGATGGAATTACGCATAGTAATGTTTCATCACGTATTGTTTTAACACCAACTAAATAACAAGCACTCGCTTGTTTTTCTTTTTATTTCCTTATTTTACTAATTATGATATTATTATACTAGGTGAGAAATATGTTATATAATGCATGCTTAATATTTTTAATATTTTTTAGTTATTCAGTACTAGGATGGATTACCGAGTGTATCTCATGTAGTCTTGATAGACGCAAATTTATTTATGATCGTGGTTTTTTAATTGGTCCCTATTGTCCTATTTATGGAATGGGTGGGGTAGCTGTTTATCTAATTTTAAGTAACTACCAAAATGATCCCGTTGTTTTATTTGTTTTAGGTGCTGTAGGAGCTTCAATTTTAGAATATATAACTAGTTATCTAATGGAAAAATTATTTCATGCTCGTTGGTGGGATTACTCAAATAAAAGATTTAATCTAGAGGGAAGAGTCTGTTTACAAAATGCTGTTTTATTTGGTATTCTAGGTATGATTTTTACTTATTTAGTTAATCCATATCTAACTAAGTTCTTAAAAAGTATTTCTGAAAACAACTTAATAATAATTGGTATTATAGCTTTTATAATCTTTTTAATCGATATTATTGTTACTTTAAATATAATGACTAAATTAAAATTAAAAGTTTCTACTATTAAAAAAGACTCTACTTCAGAAATCGATAAACAAGTACGAGAGTTCTTAGCTAGTTATAAGTTTTTTATCAAAAGAATTTTTACTGCTTTCCCTAAATTAAGTATTTCTATTCCTAGTGGTGAAAAAATTCAAAATCGCTTAGAAGATATTATAAATACTATTGAATATAATAGTGCTAAAAAACAAAGAAAGATATTAAGATTAAAACATAAACTAGAAAACACGAATAATCGAAAAGAAAAGATCCATTTAGAAACTAAAATAAAGAAACTAGAAACTAAAAAACCTATCAAATATACAAAAAAGAAAAAATAGTTTCTTTTTTTTGTATTAAAATCCCAATAACTTCTCAATATATAAATGAGGAGGAAAAAAATTATGGATACAGTACCACAAATTATTTCAACAAAAGATTTATCATACCTTGCTGATATGTTTAATTGGAACTATAATGCCTTTAAACAAATTCATCATTACGTAGGAGAAGTACAAGACAATAGTGTTAAAGAACTTTTAGAAGGAATAGAGAATATGCATTATAATCATCTTCTTTATATTATTTCTATTTTAAAAGGTGAAAGTCAAAGTTTTGATGACGATGAAGTAGAATTCGAGGAGGATGGAAACAATGAAGGACAATAAAATATCTAATCCTAAAAAAGAAGTAGCTTCAGGAATTGAAATGAATGATAAAGATTATTTAACTAATATTCTAGAGTTAGAAAAGAATATGTCAAATAATTATTCAATAGCGTTAAATGAAGCAAGTAATGATCTTCTATATGAAGACTATTTTGAACTCTTTGAAGATACTAAAGATGCAGCTAGAGAAATATATAATTTAATGTTCCAAAATGGCTGGTATAGTTTAGAAAAAGCTCAAGAGACCAAAATCCAAGAAAAAATAAATTGTTTTGAACAAGATATTAATGAAATACAAGGATAAACCACTTTAATTAGTGGTTTTTTTAATATATAATTTTAATCTATATAAAACATAAAATTAAATAGTAGATTTTAAAACATTATGATATAATCAAAACATAGGAGCATAATATGGTATCAAAAAAAACTAAACAAAAAATAATTAAAATTACATTAATAACTATTTGTTTATTATTCTTGTTTATTTTAATAATTAACAATTCAGAAGGAATACTAGCTGATGTTGGGAATAATAATCGTTATAATGAGGGGTCGGGTTCTAGTAGTGGTAATGGAGATAGTTTTATCTTCTTCTACTTATTTGAAATGTTATTTCGCTTTATCTTTATATTTGGACCTATTCCTGGTGTAATTATAATTGGGCTAATGATAGCTTTATTCTATTTCATTTACCGTAAGAATGGTAAAAAGATTAAAGCTGCAATCGATCAGATAAAAGATATTTCCGTAACATCAGGAAATGAGTCTCTTAATAATATGGAAGTTAGAAGGGGAACTACTAAACAAATAACGACTGAAATTCAAGAACTTGATCCTAATTTCTCATCTGATAAATTCTTATCATGGACTCGTGAAGTATTTATTAAATTACAAGAAGCATGGACGGAAAGAAATTGGCATGTAATTAGACCGTTTGAATCAGAAGAGTTATTCTCTTTACATAAAACGCAATTAGCTGAATACATTAAAAATGGTAAAATAAATAAAATTGAAAAAATTAATATTAATTACACTAGTCTTCGTGATTTTAAAATAGATGGTGATAAAGAAGTACTTATTGTTGAACTGCATGCAATTATGCGTGACTATGTAATTGATGAAAAGACCAAGAAAGTATTAGAAAGTAATCCTAATAAAGATTGGCACATGAAATATTTACTAACTTTTTACCGTAAAAAAGGTATTAAGACTGAAGAAGGTAAGAGTAATAAATCAACAACTAATTGTCCTAATTGTGGCGCACCAACAGAAATAACTTCAGCCGGACAATGTGAATACTGTACTAGTGTAATCACAACAGGGGAACATGACTGGGTATTAAGTGACTTGCAGTCTATAAAATAAAAGCATTTAACAGTTTATAAAACAAACTGTTGGATATATAAGACTATTGATAAGGAGGATAATATGGGATTAATAAAATCAATGGTAAAATCAATTGGGGGAACATTACATGATCAGTGGCAAGAACTAATTTCTTGTGAAGATATGAAAAATGATATCTTAATGAAAAAAGTAACAACTCCAACCGGACAAATATCAAAAGGAAGCAGAATTATGGTATCTCCAGGTCAAGTAGCAGTAATTTTTGACTCTGGTGTAATAAAAGATGCAACAGCTGAAGAAGGGATATATGAATTTGATGAATCTACTTCACCATCATTCTTTGGAGGTCAATTTGGGCCAGTATTTAAAGAAATGTGGCAAAGATTTAAATATAATGGTGTACCTAATAAGGAACAAGCCGTATTTTATTTCAATGTCAAAGAAATCTTAGATAATAAATTTGGAACGGGAGCTCCAATTGTTTATCAAGATTGGTCACATCCAATACCTAATCAAATGACAGGTACTTATTCACCAATGCGTGTTGAAGTTAGATGTTATGGAAAATATACATTCCGTATATCAGATCCAGTAACATTCATGAGAATTCATGCTGGAACAGCTAATATCGTAACTAAAGATGAAATAACTGAACAAATGCGTACTGAAGTAATTGGTTCTTTCCAAAATGTTTTAAATGAACTAGGAACTGCTAATCATAAAGTACCAGTTTTAGAATTACCTAGTCAAACTGATGAAATCAAAAAGACTATGGATGAAAAAGTTTTTGATGAAGCAATTCGTAATCGTGGTTTAAAACTAGAAAGTTTCGTTATCGAAAGTGTTACTTTAGATGATGAATCAAATAAGAAAATCGATAATTACGAATTATCATCTAATTCAATGATGCAACAAGGAACATTAGTAGGTTCTTATGCTACAGCTGCCGAAAATGCTGCAAGTAACGCAAATGGAGCTGCTAATGGCTTTATGGGATTAGGAATGATGAATATGTCTACAGGTGGTGTAGTGGGAGGAGCAGCAACTAATGCTTTTAACCAAAACAATCAATCACCACAACCACCAATTAATCCATTCCAACCAAATACACCTAATCAACCATCAGTTGATGAAACAGTAACTACTAAATTTTGTAGTAATTGTGGAAATGCAGTAACCGGAAAATTCTGTAGTAATTGCGGAAATAAAAACTAAAAAGTAGGAGTAAAGAAAATGAAAAAATACTTATCAATTTTATTATTAGTAGTAGGTCTATTTGTTATAAGCGGATGTGATAATGCTTCTAAAGATAAAATAAAAACCATGACCTGTACTAGAAAAGCAACTATAACTGAAGGCGTAACTGCTGATTTAAGTTATAAAGTAACATATAAAGGTGACTATGTAAAAACCGTTAACACAGTAGAAAAATTAACTAGTGATAATAGTAATTACTTAGAACTTTATAAAACAACTATTGAAAAATCATATTCTCCATATAAAGATGTTAAGCATTACAACTATGAAGTAAAAGTAGATGGTAATATACTAACAAGCACTGTTAAAATTGATTATGATAAAATCGATGCAGATAAACTAATCGAAATTGATTCTGCCAATAGTAGTTTAATTAAAAATGGAAAAGTAGAAGTAGATACCATGAAAACTCTTTATGAAAGTGTAGGAGCAACATGTAAATAAAAAGAAGCATTACTTATATGTAATGTTTTCTAATAATTGAGGTGATATAATGTTAAAAGTAGAAAATATAAAAAAACTTTATGGAAGTAATGTCGCAGTTGATGATTTATCATTTTCTGTAAAAAGTGGCGAAATATTTGGTTTACTAGGAGCCAACGGTGCTGGTAAAACAACCACTTTTAGAATCATTATGGGCTTATTAGAAGCAGACCAAGGAAAGGTAACTTTAAACAATAAAAAAATAGATTATACAGTTACCGATAAAATAGGTTTTGTTACTGAAGAAAGAAGCCTTTTAACCAAAATGACTGTTAAAGAACAAATCATTTATTATGGGATCTTAAAAGGTATGACCGAAGCTAAGATTCTAGAAAGATTAGATTACTGGTTAGAAAAATTTAAAATAAGTGAATATAAAGATCGTAAGATAAAAGAATTATCAAAAGGTAATCAACAGAAAATCCAGTTTGTTTCAGCTATTATTAACGATCCAGAATTATTAATATTAGATGAACCATTTTCGGGATTAGATCCAATCAATGTAGAAATGTTTACTTCTACTATTCGTGATCTTCAGAAAAAAGGTTGTTCAATCATCTTTTCGTCACATCAAATGGAACATATTGAACTATTTTGTGAAAAATTAATTATCTTAGTAAAAGGTAAAGTAGTTATTGAAGGATATTTAAACGATATTAAAAAAGAATATCGTAAAAAGAATATTCATATTCAAGGTGATATTGATGAAAAAGAATTAAAGAAAATAGATGGTGTTTTAGAAATAGAAAAATTAGCTAATGAATATGTAGTAAAAATTAGTGAAGAGAAAATAGCTGATTCTGTATTTAAAGCTATTTCTAAAAAGAAAATTAGTAAATTTGTAGTTGAAGAGCCAACTCTAAATGAAATATTTATCGCAAAAGTAGGTGAGAAGTATGACAAATAAATTTTGGTATTTAACAGGTATTAGTTTAAAAAAGAAAATGAAAACCAAATGGTTTCTAGTAGCTAATATAATACTGTTAGTTGTAATCGTTGGTTTAATTAATATTAATAGTATTATCAGTTACTTTGGTGGTGACTTCAGTGATAAAAATGAAGTTATCGTTCTAGATAATACTAAAAATGTTACCGATATTTTTGAAAAGAATTTAATATCAACTAATAAAGTACTAGAAACAGAATATGAAACGGAAATAACTGAGTATACAAAAAGTGAAAAAGAACTAAAAGAAAATCTTAAAGATAATAAGAAGATTGCGATCGTTTTCGACCAAAATGAAACTAATTATCTTCAAGTAAAACTTATTTCTGATGGTAAGATAGATTCTTTATATTATCAAATATTAGTTCAAGCATTAACTTCTACTAAAACAGAAGTAGCGATGGGATTAACTAATATTGATTTAGAAGAATTAGAGAAAATAAGTTCACCTTTAGCTTTAGAACGTATTATTCTCGATGATGATATAAAAAGCGAAGCAGAAAGCACTTCGATGATTATGGGGACTGTTTTCCCAACTGTCATATTACCTTTCTTTATGTTAGTAATTTTTTTAGTCCAGATGATTGGTACAGAAATAAATGAAGAAAAGTCAACCAGAAGTATGGAAATAATAATTTCTAATGTTAGTCCTAAAACTCATTTCTTTTCTAAAATACTATCATCTAATGTCTTTGTTTTAACCCAAGGTTTATTACTAATAGGTTATGGTGGATTAGGTTTATTATTAAAAAATATATTTAGTACTTCTAGTGCCAGTTCCTTTACAAATGGTTTAGGTGATATTTGGCAAGCCTTAACTACAAGTGGGTTCGTTGATAAGTTATATTATGTTATTCCACTTACTTTAGTTTTAATGGTTTTATCATTCTTAGCTTATTCACTAGTGGCTGGAATATTAGCTTCAATGACTGTAAATATTGAAGATTTCCAACAGATTCAAACCCCAATTATGTTAATTAGTTTATTAGGTTACTATTTAGCTATTATGGCAGGTATGTTTGAAGGTTCAGCTTTAATTAAGTTATTATCATATGTACCATTCTTGTCCTGCTTATTGGCCCCAGCACTGCTGGTTATCGGTCAAATAACGATAATTGATGTCTTTATATCGATAGCTATCTTAGGTATATTTATTTTCTTAGCTATTAAATATGGCTTAAAAATATATAAAATAGGTATCTTAAATTATTCAACAGATAAGATGTGGTCTAAACTATTTAGAGCTGCTAGAAGCAGGGAATAGTAATATTAAACAAAGATGAAAAAATCATCTTTGTTTTTTTATATAAAAAATGTAATAATATGTAAAATAGTACAACCTATATGAGATATTTTAGATAAAATCTAGTATAATACTATTAGTCCTAAAAGGAGGATTATAATGTTAGAACTAAAAAAGATAAGAAAAAGCTATAAAACAGGTAGTTTTACTCAACATGCTTTAAAAAATGTATCTATTGAATTCCGTAAAAATGAATTTGTAGTTATTTTAGGAGCTAGTGGAAGTGGTAAAACAACTTTATTAAATATTATTGGTGGATTAGATCGTTATGATGATGGTGATTTAATTATCAATAATAAATCAACTAAGAAATTTAAAGACATCGACTGGGATCGTTACCGTAACAACTGTATTGGTTTTGTTTTCCAAAGCTATAATTTAATTGGTCATATTAGCCTTTTAGATAACGTTGAAATGGGAATGACACTTAGTGGTGTTAGTGCTAAAGAAAGACGTAGTAAAGCTAAAGAGGCCCTTAAAAGGGTTGGTTTGATTGATCATATTCATAAAAAACCAAATCAATTATCTGGGGGTCAAATGCAGCGTGTAGCGATAGCTCGTGCTTTAGTTAATGATCCGGAGGTTATCTTAGCTGATGAACCAACTGGGGCACTAGATACAAAAACTAGTGTTCAAATAATGGAATTGATTAAAGAAATAGCTAAGGATAAATTGGTTATCATGGTAACTCATAATCCAGAACTAGCTAATACTTATGCTAATCGTATCATTGAATTTAAAGATGGTGAAAAAATTAGTGACTCCAATCCAGTTGAAGCTAAAGAAAAAGATAACAAACAATTAAGAATAAGAAAAACATCGATGAGTCTAATAACTGCTTTAAAGTTATCTTTCAATAATATTAAAACAAAAAAAGGAAGAACGGCTTTAACAGCCTTTGCATCGAGTATTGGGATAATTGGAATAGCTTTAATACTATCGCTATCTAATGGTTTCGATATAAAAATCAAAGAATTTGAACGAGATACTTTGTCATCACTCCCAATCATTGTTTCTAAAGAAGCCATGAATATGGATGAGAAAG
This sequence comes from uncultured Muribaculaceae bacterium, assembly GCA_964423215.1. GTDB lineage: Bacteria > Bacillota_I > Bacilli_A > RF39 > UBA660 > Alloscybalousia. Next base: position 5,266 of record CAYRDW010000028.1, on the reverse strand, counting down.
CTCTAGAATCAATTCAAGAAGAGAATAAAAAACCTAAGTATCCTATTGAAAAGGAAGTTTATCCTAAAGATTCTATGGCTCAAACGATGACACATACTAATATTATCGATAAAGAGTATACTGATTACATTAAAAATATTGATCAAAGCTTAATATCAGGTTTATCATTTGTGAATACAACAGGATTAAATATTATTACTAAAAATACTAGTAATAATTATATACCTGTAAATAGTCAGTTTTTTGGTCATATTCCTGAAAAACCTACCACTGATAATAAATATGACTTTATGGAAAGCAATTACGATTTATTAGTAGGTAATTTCCCAACCAAAAAAGAAGAACTTGTTTTGATTGTTGATAATAAAAATGGTGTCGATAAACAAATTCTATCAGCTATCGGACTAGATGCTAGTAAAGAATCTATTGATTTTAATGATTTGTTAGATGTAGAATTAAAACTAGTACCTAATGATGCCTATTATAAATCTTTTGGACACGTCTATACTGTGAATCCTGATTTTGCATCATCTTATAATAATAAAGAAGCAGTTACTTTAAAGATTACCGGTATTATTCGTGGTAAAGAAGAGAAAGAAATGATTACTTCTTTCTCAAGTGGAATTGGTTATTCTCAAGAATTAATTAGTTATGTAATCGATACTAATCAGGAATCTTCAATTGTTAAAGCTCAAGAAAAAGTTGATTATAATATTATGACAGGTGAAGTTTTTACTGAAAATTCTGAAACTAGTAAGGAACAGGTACTATCATATATTGGAGCTGAATCAACTCCTTATGTAATTCAAATATTCGCAAAAGACTTTAAGACAAAAGAAGAAGTACTAGATTATTTAGATAAATATAATGAAAACAAAACAGATGAAACTAAGGTGGTTTTCACTGATATGGGTGATATGATAGCTACTATGTCTGGAAATATAATGGACGCTATCACTATTGTTTTAATTGCTTTTTCATCAATAAGTTTAATCGTATCATCAATAATGATAGGAATCATTACTTATATTTCCGTTTTAGAAAGAACCAAGGAAATTGGTATCTTGAGAGCCTTAGGTGCTCGTAAGAAAGATATTTCTAGAGTCTTTAATGCCGAGACTTTAATTATTGGAACCTTCTCAGGATTACTTGGAATATTAATAGCACAATTATTAACTATCCCAACTAATGCAATTATTAAAAGTCTAACAGACTTACCTAATGTAGCTCAATTAAATCCATTTCATGCTCTAATATTAATATTAGTTAGTATTTTACTAACACTAATAGGTGGTTTAATTCCAGCTCGTATTGCTAGTAAAAAAGATCCAGTAGATGCTCTAAGAACAGAATAGGAATACTTCCTATTCTTTTATTTTCATGGTATACTAAATTCCAAAGAAAAGTATAAAAACATGAAAAACAAGGTGCCAGTAATGGAAAAAAACAATTAGAATAATAAACTTTAGATATAGTTTCATAAGTATGATAAAAGATCGATAATTTTGAATTTATTAATGTAAAGGGTGATGTAATATGAAAGATTTAGAAACAGAAAGATTAATTTTAAGAAAGTTTAAAATAGATGATGCTGAAGCAATGTTTAATAATTGGGCAAGTGATAAAGAAACTACTAAGTTTGTATCGTTTAACCCTCATGAAAATGTTGATGAAACACGCATGATAATCAGTAATTGGATTAATGAATATGAAAATGGAAATTACAATTGGGTAGTTGAAATAAAAGATAAAAGGGAAATTATAGGAAACATAAGTGTTGTTAATATGAGAAAAAACATGGTAATTGCGAAATAGGCTATGTTTATGGTTCTAGGTATTGGGATAATGGATATGCAACCGAAGCTTTAAGAAAAGTCATAGATTATTTATTAAGAGAATGCGGTTTTAATTTAATAGAGGCAAAGCACTGCAGTTCAAATCCTGCTAGTGGCAGAGTTATGGAAAAAGCTGGTATGACTAAAGAATGTACTTTGAGAGATAGAATAAAAACCAAACTTAATTCAAACTATGATGACTTAATAATATACTCTATTATAAAAAAGGAACTGTAAAGAACAATATAAGCAAAAAAAACTTTATAAAATAGGCACTACTTTTGATGACGTTTAAAAGTAATTAAATATATAGTTGTAAATGGAGTAGATAAATATGAACTCTAATATATTAGAGATAAAATATATTGTAATTATATAAAAAAGAGGTGAGCATATGCCAAGCAATGTAATTGAGGTCCAAAATATTAGGGTAAATATAACAAATATAAATGATAATGATTATATTTGTATTTCTGATTTTACAAAATTTAAAGAAGGAAAATCTGCTTCAGATGATGTAATTAGAAATTGGTTAAGAAATAGAATCACTTTGGAATTTTTAGGAACTTGGGAGTCAATATATAATCCCGATTTTAATTCCGTCGAATTCGACGGGTTTAGAAAAGAATCTGGTCTTCATACATTTACATTGAGTGTTACACAGTGGTGTAGTAAAACAAATGCTATTGGTATATATTCAAAACGTGGTAAATATGGTGGAACATATGCACACAAAGATATTGCTTTTGAATTTGCCTCTGCAATTAGCCCGGTTTTTAAACTATATTTAATAAAGGAATTTGAAAGATTAAAACAATTGGAAAATCAAAATAGAGAATGGGATGTAAAGAGAATATTAACAAAAAATAATTACTTAATACATACAGACGCTATTAAAAATTATATATTACCAGATAACGACTATTATAAAAACAAAGAATGGTTAAAGTATGCAGAAGAAGCAGATATTTTAAATGTATCTGTGTTTAATACAACAGCAAAAAAATGGAGAGAACTGAATCCTAGTTTAGCAAAAACATTTAACGTTAGAGATTATGCTTCTATAAATGAATTAACGGTATTATCAAATTTAGAGTCACACAATGCAGAATTGATTAAAGATGGAAAAAGTAAAGAGAAAAGATTTGAAATATTAAGTAAGATTGCCAAGTATCAATTAAATATACTTAATAATGCAGAAAAGATAAAATTATTAAGAGAACAAAATGGTAGTGAATAATAAATATGACATTGAACATTGGAGAAAAACTAAAATATAGAGAAATATCCATTTAATTAAATTATAGAAATAAATTAAAGTAATAAATATAACTAAGAAAGGATGAAAGTTATGAATAATAAAGAAACAGAAAAGGTGTTACCATCTACCCAGATAAATTGGTATAAGTGGATTTTATTAAACACTTCCCCAAACTCTTGTAATTACTAAGAAAAACAAAAAGTTATACATGTAAATTCTTCATGATAAACTCCAAAAGAACAATATAATTAAAGAAAAATTGATAATATCTGTGAAAATTTAAGTGTTTAATTAAGGATGGTCGTGGTTACAAAATATAAATAGCAAAGGAGATTATAATTAATGAGTAAGGATTTAAAAATTAGAAGCATTGTTGAAGAATTTATTGTATTTAACCTAAATGAGAAAGAACAAGGTATACAGGTAAAATATCATAAAGAAAACCTTTGGATGACTCAAAAAGCGATGTCGGAATTATTTGATTGTAGTACTGATAATATTTCACTTCACTTAAAAAATATATTTAATGATAGTGAATTAGAACAAAATTCAGTTACCGAGAAATTCTCGACAACTGCCTCAGATGGTAAAAAATATAATACGAACTTTTACAATTTAGATGCTATTATTTCTGTTGGATATAGAATAAATTCTTTAAGGGCAACACAATTTAGGAGATGGGCAACAAATGTTTTAAAGACATTTACTATACAAGGATATGTGTTAGATAAAAAGAGAATGAAAAACGGCAGTTTTATTGATGAAGATTATTTTGAAAAATTACTTGAAGAAATAAGAGAAATAAGATTATCAGAAAGAAGATTTTATCAGAAAGTTACTGATATATATGCAACATCTATTGATTATGATTCTAAGTCTCCAATATCCATTGATTTTTTTAAGAAAGTTCAAAATAAAATGCATTTTGCTGTTTCACATCACACAGCGGCTGAAATAATTTATGATAGAGCTGATTCGGATAAAACAAATATGGGACTTACTTCTTGGGAAAATTCTCCGAATGGTAAAATATTGAAATCAGATGTTATTATCGCTAAAAATTATTTAAAAAAGGATGAAATAGAAGATTTAGAAAGAATTGTTAATGCATTCTTAGAATTAGCAGAAGGAAGAGCAAAAAGAAACATTCCAATGACGATGGAAGATTGGTCAACTAGAATAGATAAATTTTTGCTATCAGATGATAGGGATATATTAAAAGATGCAGGTAAGATTTCTCATGAAATAGCTTGTGACAAAGTATTGACTGAATTTGAAAAGTATAGAGTAAAACAAGATAAATTATATAAATCAGATTTTGATTTATTGCTAGAAGATAGTGAGAAGTAAATGAATAATTTTAAAAATGATACATTTGATATTCTCATGAGAGACATGGGAAATTGTGAAAAATGTTTACATATTAAATCAAAGACAGGCAAAGACTGTTCACTAATTAATATATTTAATGATATTAATTTTTCTAAAAACATACCTTCAATATGGACGGATTGGTATAATCGTATAGAGTCTAGCATTCTTATAATAGGACAAGATTGGGGACCATATAAAGATATGGTGAATCTAAATAAGAACTATTTAAAATGTAAGAATAAAGAAAATTGGAAAAGAATGATTGAAGAAGAGAAAAGTCTTACTAAAAAGCAATTAACAAAATATCTTATTGAATCATCTAAAGGTATAATAGAATCATTAGATGACATTTACATTACGAATGCAATTATGTGTGCTAGACAAGGTCAAAGTTACAGAGGAGACAACATTAATTTAAAAAAATCTACAATGAATTGTTCAGAATTTTTATATAGACAAATAGAAATTGTTAAACCAAAAGTTATTTTAACATTAGGTTATTATCCATTACTTTCATTGTCAGACATATTTGGATTTAACATAGATAATACTTTAGAAAAATGTATTGCAAACAATCCTATTATAGAAATTAATAAATATGTTATTATTCCTCTATATCATCCGGTAGCACAAATAAAAAAAGAAAAACAATTGGAACAATATAGTAGAATTTGGAACTATGTAAAATAAAGGAAGTGATTTTAATGAATAAAAAAGAAAATGCTGATAATCTACAAAATACGACAAAAACTAACATCAACTGATTGATTACGATTAATTTAAACCCCTAGCAAAA
>CAYRDW010000027.1:13397-14065 GCA_964423215.1 uncultured Muribaculaceae bacterium | reverse complement strand
TTGTTTTAGAGATTCTTCTATCTCTATTTCTTGTTTTATTATGTTTATCATAAACACCAACCTTTCTTTGATTGGCTTTTATAAACAAAAAGAACCAATCATTTCTGATTGATTCAATGTATCAAAAGTTCGAATAGTTCGAACAGATTCGTCAATGGTGCCGACTACAGGACTTGAACCTGCGACCTACGCGTTACGAGTGCGTTGCTCTACCAACTGAGCTAAGTCGGCATTTAGATAAACTAATATAAATTTTCTTATATTAGTTTATCATATTTTATTAATTTGTAGTAACTATATATAAAAATTATTTGCTTATTTCTGTTAATCCATTACTATTCATTTCATATATTTTATTACATACTTCAGTTATATATTTTCTATCATGAGAAACACTAATTATTGTTCCTTTAAACCTACTAAGTTCTTTTCTAATGATAGGATTTGAAAGTGGACTTACATTTCTAGTTGGTTCATCTAATATTAAGACGTTGCTTTCATCTAATATGCATTTGATAATAAATAGTTTGGCTTTACTTCCACCACTTAAATTACTAATGGAACTTAGCATTTCTTCTTTAGTAAATTTCATACTTCCCATAAGTGTTCGTGCTAGTGATATAGTTTCATTATCTTCTTTCTCATTACATAAAAACTGTAATGGTGTT
>CAYRDW010000027.1:0-13376 GCA_964423215.1 uncultured Muribaculaceae bacterium | reverse complement strand
AAGTAATAAGATATTGTCATAATCTTGTGGCATATAACTAACTTTTATATCAGTTCTATCAATTAGATATTCATATATTTTCTTTAGTAGAGTTGTTTTTCCACACCCATTCTTACCAATTATAACGATGTGGTCACTGCCATTAATTTTTAATTCAACATTGTTTGATAATACTTTACTATTGATAGTTAACTTATCTAATTTAAAATCAAGAACTGTCTTTTTACATGGTATATTGATATTTCTAAAAAAGAATGATATCCCCTCTTCAACATCTACTTTTTCAGTTAACTCTTCAGTTTCTAGTTTTCGTTGTTGAACTTTAACCGTTTTCATTTTTCTTTTTAACATCTTACCACCATGAGGATCTTTTCTAGAAATAGTATTAAGTTCATGGTTAACACGATTCATAATTTGACTTAGTTTAGCCTGTTGTTTATTATGTTCATCTTTCTCTTTTTTAGATATCTGATTGGTTTTATTGATATGTCTTATTCTGTTATCAATATAATCATCATAGTTAGTATTTACTAACGTGTATCTAGACTTGGTTTTCTTACTAACGAGTTCTAGATGTAATATCATATTAGCAGTATTACTAAGTAGAGTTTCATCATGAGAAACATAGATAATTGGTTTTTTACTATTATTTATAAAGTTTTCTAGCCAGACTAATGATTCAATATCTAAATCATTAGTTGGTTCATCTAATAATAATATATCTGGATCGTTTAATAATATTTTTAGTAGTTGTAATTTTATTTTTTCACCACCACTTAAATATTTTATAGATTCTTTTTCTAAAAAATCATCAGATAAATTAAAAATACTATTTAGTCTATAATATTCATTAATTTTATTATAGAAATCATCTTCATCTTTAAAAAGATAGTTATAGATATTTTTATTTAGATCATCACCATTTATCATCTGTTCTAAGTAACCTACTGTATTTCTTTTAAAATCAATGTTACCTGTAACTTTAGCATAATCACAGTTACTAGATAAGACTTTCAATAAAGTTGATTTACCATTGCCTTCTTCTCCAACAATAGCCAATTTATCACCTTTATTTATTATTAAATTTAAGTTATTAATTATTACTTTTTGATTAATCTCTATGCTTAGATTATTAATCTCTAACATTATACCTCCTGTATGGTATAAGTCTTTTATTTATACCATTGTTTTATTTTTTATTTATTAGTTTATTTAGCATTCTCATGTTTTCACCTCCGCTATTTCGTAATAATTAATAATTTATTCTGGATTTATTATAACACTTTTTTAAAATATGTAAACCAGACTTTGGGAATAGTTTTACTTAGTTGGTATATTGCGTCGATTATACTATTTATGATATAAATATTATAGGTACTAAAGTTTAGAATATATTATAAATAAAGGGGAATTTTTATGAAAATATCACTAATACAAATGAATTCTAATGATAATAAACAACAAAATATTGAAAAAGCTTTTAACTTAATGGATAAATGTGTTGAGCAACAAGCAGATATTATTTGTTTATCGGAAATGTTTTTATACTGGGGTCAAGGTAGAGGTGATGAAGATATAGACTCACCTATTATTAAGCAATTTAAAGAGTATGCTAGAAATAATAATATTAATATTATTTTAGGTAGTTTGGCTATAAAGGTTAATAATACAGATAATATAACTAATACTAGTTTAGTAATAAATAAAAATGGAGAAATAATACATAGATACGATAAGATATATATGTATACTGTTGATAGAGACGATTTAAAGATAGATGAAGGTGCAGATACTGTAAAGGGTGACTCTTTAGGATTATTTGAGATAGATGGTGTAAAAATCGGATTAGGTATATGTTTTGATTTAAGGTATCCTGAATATTTCAAAGCTTTAGCATTAAATGGTGCTGAAGTAATATTCTTACCTTCAAGTTTTAGAAAATCTACTGGAGAGATAGCCTGGAATGTATTAACTAGAGCACGTGCAATCGAGAATCAAGTATATTTTTGTGGTTGTAATCAAACTGGTGGTATAGGACCAAAAGAAAGATGTGGAAATACTCAAATAATTTCATATGATGGAACTATTATTTCTAATATAGATGTAGAAGAAGGAATTATTACTAGTCAATTAGATATAGAAAAATTAAGAGAATTCAGAAAAGAATTTCCTGTATTAAAACAAATTGAAAAGTTTGATTAACATATACTGTGGATATTAACTAAAAAAATATAAAAATAGGGACTAATTATCTAGTTCCTATTTTTATATTATTACAGATTCACTTAATCATTTTTTTAATTTCTTTTAATATTGTTTCAAACATTTTCTCATGACCAATACTATTTGGATGAAGTCCATCAGATAATTCATTTAAGTTAAGGACATCATACATTTTAATATAATTAATATTATATTCTTCACAAGTTTTTTCTATTATACTATCAAACTTAATTATTTTTTTATTAAAATAGCTCTCTTCTTTATTCCAAGGTAATGGTACTACCTTTGATTCATCAACCTTAGTTAAACCTATAAATAGTATATCATTTGTAATTTTCTTTGCTTTAGATATTAACTCTTTTATATTTGATAGAAATTTCTGAGTAGAAACCCTATCTTTACCATTCACATCTTGAGTATCATTTATTCCAACAGCGATAATTATAATATTTTTGTCACTACTTTTAACTCTACTATTACATTCAAATTCAAATCTGTTTAAAACTTCCTTAGAGGTTTCTCCAGAAATACCAAGATTAAAAATATTATAATAGTTATTACTATCTTCTTCTAAATGAAGTCTTATTCTATTTACCCAACCACCTAATTTATCATCTAATACTCCATAGGTAATACTATCACCGAAAACTAAAATATTTATATCTTTCATGAAATCACCTAATTCAATTATACACCTAAAGTAAAGAACTAAAAAGCCTAGTTTAATGAGGGAGGCTAAAAGAGTTAGTATTATAAGAGCCAGTTTAATTTTTCTGATTAAATAACATATTAGAATATTGATTGACTTTTACTTGTTTTTTTCTATACTATAGCCACATTATAAAGGAGTAAGCATGAAAATTAAAAATAAAAAAGCTATAATTCGTAGTTCAATAGGTGCTGGTATAGTTAGTGCATCGTATGCAGCTATAAATGCAAAAGAATTAGTTTGGCCAGCTATTACTGGAGCTTTAGGCGGACTTATGGTTACGACAACCTTAGTAAATATACTGGAAGAAAAGATTATTTTAAAATTAAAAACTAATAGAGAATATATAAGCAATGAGGAAGAGATTGTAGTAAATAAAGTTATTAAGAACTCAGTTGATTTTGCATGTGGAGTAGCTTGTTTTTGTGTAGGATCTGCTGGTTTTCTAATATCTGGGGAATCTTATCATCTAATTACTGATTCAATTTATACTGCCACTGCTATAACCGGAGTTGCTAAACTTATTACGACTGGTTTTCATCAACTTAATTTTGATGAGAAGAAAATATACAGTGACTATAAAAACAACAAATGTCTAAAAAAGTAAAGTTTAAAAATGCTCTAGAATGCACTCTAAATGACTTCTAGTGATACATTTTATCAATACTTATATATAATTATATTATAATACATATCTCATTTAGAGTATTAAAAAATGTCATATTAGTTTACAGCATTTCATTTTAGAACACTAGATTTTGTATCGGTATAACCACTTAAGGTATTATTTAATGTTTCAGCATTAGTAATATAATCAAATAGACTATTACAATTATTTGAAAATCTATATTTTTCCATTGTACTTAATTGCTGTATCAAAGGAAGATAAAAACCAGTTTCATCATAAATGATTATTGGTTTATCAATTTCTTTTCTTCTTTTCATTTCAATTGCCACGATTATTTCTTCTAATGTACCAGTACCACCGGCAAGAAAACAAACTATATCAGATTTATTTACCATTAAACTAATTCTTTCATTTGTAGTATCAATACAATATTCTTCATCACATTGTAAATTTTTAAAATCATCTTTATATAAACTAGGTGCAATACCAATAACACTTGAATTATTTTGTTTCATAATTCTATATACTTCGCCCATTAAACCATAATTACAAGCACCAAAAACAAGATTATAACCATTTTGTGATAAAGTAATACCTAATCTTCTTGCACTTTCATTGAAAGAACTATCAATTTTATCACTTGAAGAACAACCAACAAATGCATATTTTAAGTTTCCCATATAATAACACCTCGCTTTAAATATAATAACATGAATAGAAAAAAATTAATACTTGATTCTATTTAACTATTACTTTCTATTAAAAAATAAAAAGAATGCCTTTACATTCTATATTCTAAAAATGGTGGACTGTTAGGGATTTGAACCCTAGACCCACTGATTAAGAGTCAGTTGCTCTACCAACTGAGCTAACAGTCCATAGTACTTTTATAAGTACTTTTTCATTATATCATATATTTTTAAATTGGGAATACATAAATTGATTTTTTTTACCATTTTTCAACAAAAAAAGATAATTATTAATAATTACCTTTTATTCTTATTTTCTTTTGATTCCTTTGATTCCTTTTAAACCTTTAACGCCACCTAATTCAGTAAAGCCTTTTAAGATGTTTGATTCAAAAGAATGAGTTTTAGCTGTTCTACGTTTATAATCTTTAATCCCAATATTAATCATATCATCTAATAATTCAGAATAATCTTTTCCTATTGGTTCCCATAAATAGAATGATAATGATCCTGGAATATTATTAATTTCATTTATATAAACTTTATTAGTTTTAGAATCTACTAAGAAGTCAATTCTTACTACACCAGAACTTTTTAAAGTTTTAAATGATTTGATAGCTATTTCTTTTATCTGACTAGCTAAATCTTCTGGTAAGTTAGCAGGAACAATACGGTTTGTTGATACCATACCTTTAGAAGTTTTAAACTTAGCTCCTGTTTTTCCTTTAATCTTTCCATCACCAATATATTTATCTTCATAAGTTAGAAATGAATTGGTAGGAATTACTTGTTCTATCGCACTTACTTGTTGATTTTCATAGTTACCTAGAACACTAATATTTACTTCCATTAAATTTTTAACTACTTTTTCAACTACTATTTTATTATCATAAGTAATAGCGGTATCAATAGCTTCTTTTAATGATTCTTTATCTTTAGCTACTGCTATTCCTACACTACTTCCTAGTGTTGCAGGTTTAACTATAACTGGGTATTTTAGTTTTTCAATTCTATCAATAATAGCTTGATTATCATCTTGATATTCAACATCATAAAACCATACATAATCGGTAATTGGGATGTTTTCACTACCAAAGATTTGTTTCTGAAAAATTTTATCTTGTCCAACAACTGATGCATAAACATCACAACCTACAAATGGAATTCCAACTGATTGTAGGTATCCTTGTAGTGTTCCATCTTCAACGTTAGTTCCATGAACGATTGGGAATACCATATCAATTTCTTTTATTGTTTTATTGAAAAGTCCTTTTTTACTTTGAAGTAAGTACTTTCCATCTTTTTCATAAAGAACAACGTTCTTAGTATATCTTTTTAATAATTCTAAATCTTGATATGTTTCCATATCTTTTAAAATTTCTCCAGTATACCACTGTCTATCTTTAGATATATAAATCGGAATAACTTCATATCTTTCGTTATCCATTTTATACATAGCTTGGATGGCAGAAATAATACTTACTTCATGCTCAACGCTTTCACCACCAAATATAACACCTAATCTTATTTTCATATTATTCACTCCTACTCATTATAACTGTCTGGTAAATCATTTTCAAACAGTGCATAGATTTCTTTTTTAGATTCCATCTTCTGTAATAAGGTATATGCATCATAAACACTATTTACAACATATATTTTATCTTTGTTGAAGCCACTATCAACGATTCCTTTAAAGATTGGTTTAATCCTTTTTTCACCAACTAGGATTACATAATCAGCAACTTTACTAATTTGAGTTCCGAAGATATTATTTAACTCTTCTTCTTTTTCACCTAATTCAGTCATACCAGGAGTTACTACTACTTTAGTACCTGGCATTAAATCTAAAACATCAACAGCTGCTTTAGCACCAACTGGATTTGAGTTATAAGCATCATTTATTTGGTACATATAACCATAGTTTCTAAGTTCTAATCGGCTCTCAATTGGTTTAACTTTACGAACACCTTTTTGTAGTTCATCAATACTCATACCGAATTCCCTACCTAGTGCTACACCTGCTAGAATATTTTCAATATTATGATTTCCTAATAATTTAGTTTCAAAACTATATTTTTTGGGATCATCTTTAAATTTAATATTAAAAGTACTTCCTTTAGGACCACATTTTATATCTTCAGCATAAACATCAACATCTTTGTTTTTAATACCTATCCATACTTTTTTACATTTACTTTTAATTTCATAATCTATCTGTTTTGGATCATCACCATTTAAGATAGCTACACCATCATCAGGAAGACTTTCAATTAGTTCAAATTTAGTCTTAATAATATTTTCAGCACTTCCAAAGCTTTCTAAGTGAGCTAATCCAATTGTAGTTAAGATACCAAACTTAGGATGAACCATATCACACAGCGTTTTGATTTCACCTTGTTGATACGCTCCCATTTCAGCTATGAATATTTCATCAAATTTATCTAAATGATTATTAATAGTTATCATTAAACCATATTCAGTATTTAAATTTCTTGGGGTTGGTTTAGAGATATATTTTACATTTAGAATATCATTTAAAATATTCTTACTACTTGTTTTACCATAACTACCAGTAATTCCTATTACTTTTAAGTTAGACATACTCTTTAGTTTGTTTTTAGCTTGAGTCTCATAATAGATATAAACCATCTTTTCTACTGGTGTATTAATTATCTTAGCTATCCATACAATTATATAACTGAAATAAGTCATTAGACTTAATATAAAGACAATTGGATAACCATTTTCGTAATTAAAGATATAAATAATAATGGGTATTAAGAAGATAATACTAATCGTTATAATTAATCTTTTTACACGTTTAGTAATTACTAATGGTTTCTTTACCTGTTCTCCTTTACGAATACTAATAAGTCTTAACGACTCAACAGGATAAACTAATAAAGCTAAAATCATTAAGATTAAAGATGCATCATTATTCATTAGCCAAGCTACTAGAATTAATATAACAGGAACAATATCCAGTGATAAGAATACATACTTTAAGTTATTCTTAAGCCATTTTAGATAACGATTATTTTCGTTATATAGGTTCTGTTGGAGCATATGTAATGATTTTTGATTTTTGATAACATTAAATATCAAAATAATAATAAAACTAATTGTATAAATGTTCATTTCTTCACCTCTTAAAAAATTCATGAAGGATATTACTTACTTGAGGTGAAGCCTCTAGATAAGCATAATGCGTATATCCTTCTAGTTCTATTAGGGCACCATCGACTAAAATTTTCTCTAATTTTCTAGCATCTTCAACTAAAGCTGCTTCGTCTAAGGTTCCCCAAATTAATAGTGTTGGACATGTAATCTTTTTAGCATCATCACTCAAGTCTTGATTAACAACATTAACTAATGTTTCTCTTAAAATGGGACTAGCATTTTTATAATCAGTTGAACCAATATAATTTTTAGCTAATTCACCAAGTTTATTCATACCTGGTAATTGTTTTACTTTCTTTAATAAAACTTCTTTATACGATTTTTTCTTTTCTCTAATACATGGTGTACCAAATAAAACTAATTTTTTAACTATGTTTTTAGAACTATAAACAATAGCTACTCGTCCACCAAAAGAATGCCCCATAATAATTGGTGTTTTTACTTTTAATTTCTTTAGTACTTCCTCTAATATTTCAACATAATTATAAATCGTAAGTGGTTCAGTTAAAGGACTACTTTCACCAAACCCTGGAAAATCAAGAATCGTTATGCGATAATTAGGAAAATTATCTCCTAAGGGCTTCATCATTTCAATATTTTGGCCCCAACCATGCAATAGGACAATATCTTGACCACTACCATATTGTATGTAATTGATGTTACTGTTTTTAACTGTAATTAACATGTTATCACCTATTACATTATACCACTCACTATTTATAAAAATCAAAGACTTATAGTGAATGATGTAAAAAAGATGTAAAAAAAGATAGCTTTTTACTATCTATTACTAATTTTATGTTTTAGAATTGTTTATTATCATTTTTATCGATAATAGTTATACTTTTAATTCTAATATTATCTTTAATATAATTCATAAAATAATCTAAGAATTTACTAGCATTTGAATCATAATCATCCATACTTTCAGGATGCCACTGTACTCCTACAACAAAATCTTTAGTAGGATCTTCAATCGCTTCGATTAAACCATCTTCAGAATAAGCAGAAACAATATAATTATTTACTTTACTAAGATTATATTTATGTTTACTGTTTATTAAGATTTTATCTTCACCGATGATTCTTTTTAATAACGTATTATCTTTAATAAGAATATCATGAACTGGTTTTTCATCAACAATATTATGATCTAATTTTGTTTCATTAGGAATAATAACAGTTTCTTTATTATTATCTAAAACACCTAATATTTGCATACCAACACATATTCCTAGGATAGGCATATTTTGAGAAATTGCATATTTAGCTACAAATTCATCAAACTCAAACCATCGATTACCACCAGGAATAATTATTCCATCACACATATCAATTAGTTTTATTATCTTATTTTGTTCATCCTTAGTTAAGGCTGGTACCTCACGATAACGTAAATCATGATATTTAACTGGTTGATTAGGTAAAAGAGGTAAAACAATGGCATCTCTTTTAACAATACTTCTTCTTATACTATCAGGTATGCAGATAACTTTATAATCAGGCTCGGCGATATCTATTCTACCAACAACGCCAATTATAGGTGTTTTCATATTATTACTTCCTTTCTAGCTCTTATATTATTATTTACTAGAATTTAATTTTTATTTATCCTATTTAGCTTTAACTAAATCTTGAAAGTGATTACCTTTCTCTTCAAAATTCTTATAAGCATTATAACTAGCAGCAGCTGGAGATAATAAACAGATTTTATTTTCACTAGTATAGATAAATGCTTTATCAACAGCTTCTACTAAATCTTTAACGATTAAGATATTTTGATTAGTATCCTTTAATAAATCTTTGATTCTAGTATTAGTATCAGGTAAAAGAATTATATTTCTAACAGGACTTTCTTTTAGAAAAGCAGCTAATGGCTGATAATCAATTCCTCTATCTAGACCACCAATAATAATAGTATCTACTTCTTTTAACGAAATAACTGCATTTATTACTGAAGGAATACTAGTAGCGATAGCATCATCATAAAACTTAATATTATGATAAGTTCCAATATACTGCATGCGATGTGGTAAACCAATAAATGTTTTAATAGCTTTAACTGCTTGTCCGATGTCTAAATTCATTATTTTTATAATCGTTAAACAAACTAGAATGTTGTATAAATTATGATCACCATTAAGTTTAGTTTCAATTATATGTTTAGGAATTATGGTATCGGAATTATTTACTTTTATAATTAAATTATCATCTTCGATATAGAAACAATTATCTTTATCTTTAACTCCTAAGATTAAATTATTAATAGATTCTTTATTATTAAAATAAGAACAATCACCTAATAAAACAATATCTTGATTTTTCTGATAACGATATATATTCTTTTTTGCATTAACATAATGGTCAAATGATAAATAATGATCTAGATGTTCTTCATAGATATTTAAAATAACAGAAATATTAGGAGAATGTTTCATAAACTCTAATTGATGAACACCAAGTTCAATAACGCAGATAGTATCTTCTTCAATTTTATCAATCATATCAAAACAAGGAATACCAATATTACCCATTAATAATACTTTTTGATTAAGATGTTTTAAGATATGATAAATCAAACTAGAAGTAGTACTTTTACCTTTAGTACCAGTAATACCAATTGTTTTATTAGGTAGATATTTTAAAAACAAATCAGTTTGACAAGTTATCTTTTCTTTTACACTAGAAGATACATAGTCTTTGATTATTACTCCTGGTCCTTTGATAATAACATCATAGTCTTCACAAATACTTAGATAGTCTTTTCCTGTTTTTATAATTAAATTAGCATCATTTTTTATAATATCTTCTGCAATGGGATCAATGTTAGAAATAGCTATCAGTTTATTTGGATCCATTTGTCTAATAAATTGATAAGTAGATTTCCCTTCTCTACCAAAACCTAGGATTAATATTTTTTTATCTTTTAATTCGTTGTAAATTTTATCTTTCATGTTTATCACCTTAAATATTTTATATATTCTTCTGGAACAGAATTAATATTATTAAAATATTCTTCTATTTCAGATGCATTTATATCGGGTATATTATATTTTTCTTTATATAGATTTAATAAATAAGGAAGATTTTCTCCTTTGTTTTTTAAGGCTAAAGCTAAAGAATAATTGATTTCTTTTCTTTCACCAACACATTCAAATGGTTTATTAACATCTTCGAGGATCAATCCAAGGAAGTCTTTTTCTAGAGTTTCGTCATCTAACATATTACTATCAAAAACTAAGTTTAATTCTTCAGCAGTTAGATGAGGGTATAACATAATATAAACGTATAAACATTTAGAACAGTGATTACACCAACTATTTGTTTTTGTACCTCTATTACAACTCCTAAAGATATTTAAATATTGTTTATGTTTTACAAATTCTTTTATAATACGATATTCATTCCAAGGGCGTAATAAACTAAAGTAATAAATCTCTTTACTTAGATAATTATTACTATAATTTTGGAAATCTTTTTCATATTCATAACTCTTTGAATATTGATGATTAATAGTTGTACCTTTAATATTACCTTCATTAGCACTATCTTCATTAGATAAAACAATATACTTTCGATTTGTTAAATAAGCCATGATATAACTAGTCATCGATATATTAGCTGATATTGGGATATGACCATTTAAATATCCTTGTTTTACTAAATCGATAAGCTTTAAGTCTAAATGATTTTCAATAATAGTAATATCTCGGTCCTTATAACCAGACATATAAATCGATTCATAACCAGCTTTATTTTTAGGATATATATTCCTTTCTAACATAAATAGTTTATTATCATCTTTATAATCTTTTAATAGTTCCATTGAGACTATGGAATCTTTACCTCCACCTACGGGAATTAAATTACCAGTAAAGTTTCCCTGTAAAGGTTTAGGCTGATATTTATTATTACTTAATACCTCAAACTCGACAAAATCTTCAAGGTTAACATCAAAATTATTAATGTAAAAGTATTCTCCTAGACCATTAAAGAACAGTTTCTTGAAAAACATAATTTGGTTTTCATCAATAAACATTGGTTTAATAATAAATTTAGGAGAACAGGTTAATTTATAATAACTTATAGAATCAAAAAGACCATACTGGAAGAATAAGTAATTTAAATATTCTTTATCAATATCAGTATTAGTTACTTGTTTTTTATTAATTATTAATTTTGGATTAAATGATAATTCACTAATACTAAAATGATATTCTACTATATAATCATCATCTGTTTCCTCAACTATAAAATCTTCATAAATAAACTCGGGATATTTTTCTCTAAATTCATTTATCATTAAATCACCTCTATATACTATATTAGTATAACATAAGTAGTATTTAAGGTATTTTTATAAACTACTAAGCAATGTATACTTTACATAATAAAATCAATTACTGAATTGGGATTAGGACTATACGATAAGTATATCCGGATAAAGCAGCTCCAGTATCTCTAGCTAAGGCAAACTGACCATTTAAAATACTAATTGAATAATTTCCACCTCTAATAAACCAAGGATAGCTAGAATCAACAATACCTGCAATATCTCCATACCAATTATTATGATATCTCGAGGTACCATCACTATCTTGATAGTGATAAAAAGGCCCTAGTTCTCCGGTTGCATCTCCTAAAATTCTATTCTGATAAGAGCCAACTGTACTAGATGCATCATAAATATCAAAATATTTTGAGTCATAACTTTCTATTGTAGATGCAGTAAAACCACTACTTCCAAAAGTTCCACTTCTATATGCAGCTACATATTCCCAAGCTCCATCACTAGTATCAAATACTCCAGAAATATTACCTGTTGTACTTTGAGGATATGAATCTGATTCACCATAAATTATTTGGCAAATTGAGGTGATACTTCCATTTTCAATATTAGCTCCACATGCAGTTATATAACTAGTATTATTATTATTTCTTACTTCTTTGTTTATTCCATATTTTGAGTGAGATAAATATACTAATCCTCCCCATTCTGTGTTCTTCATCATATGACTATCTAAATTTCTTTGATAATTATAAGAAGTTAAAAATGAATTAATTACTTGAATGTTTCTCCATGAATAAACATTAGGCTTTATTATGACCTTATTTGAATCATTAGTG
Organism: uncultured Muribaculaceae bacterium; assembly: GCA_964423215.1. Classification (GTDB taxonomy): domain Bacteria; phylum Bacillota_I; class Bacilli_A; order RF39; family UBA660; genus Alloscybalousia. Next base: position 817 of record CAYRDW010000027.1, on the reverse strand, counting down.
TTAGATTGAGCAGTACTAGTTGTGGTAGCTCCTTTATAGCCCGTTTCAAATTTTCCTACCCATATTCCATTACTATTAAAATTAATAAAGGCGGGATGGGTTAACCATGAATTAATAACACTACCATTTGAAGGTAAAGTGTTTTTGTTTTCAAAAACTATTTCTATTTCCTGAGCGTTACTACCTGATGGTCTGCCAGAAATAAAATTATATTTATTATCATTAAATATTTTGTATTTATATCTAGGTATCCAAACAAAGTAGGACTGAATATTATCTTCAGGTATTACTTCACCATTATTATAATTAATTGATTCATCTTCTAGGATTATCGCATTAGCCCAAATTTTCTTTTCATAATTATACCATTCACTATTTAGATCAGTCTTAGTTACAGTTCCATCATTAGATAAAATAACTGGTATAAGATTATCTTTTAAGACTGGATCAGTTCCATTTAATAATGCTTCAGTATAGATACTTGGTTCATTTACAACATTAGCATTGGCATAAACGTTTACAGTAGCTGTAAAACTCTTATCATTTAAGTCACCACTACTAAAGTCAGCTTTATCATCTACCCACATACGAAGTCTAAAGTTCTTTAAATAAGTTAATTCTCCTCCAGGTACAGTTCCTTGATATAAAGTTTTTTCTATATTATCGCCAACATCGATAGTGGTGTCAGTTAGATTACTAAAAAGAATTGGTTCTAAGATAGACGTATCAGTATTACTGGTTGTATCAGTTAAGTAAACTTTTACTGCACTTTCAGTTAAAGTACTAGTAGCCTTCTTTCTTAAAGTTACTTCATAAT
>CAYRDW010000026.1:4474-14359 GCA_964423215.1 uncultured Muribaculaceae bacterium | reverse complement strand
AATGTCTATGGATATGTACCAATATTTAATTCCAGAAGAAGATTAATTACTAATTATTTAGATTACATTAATGTTACTAAAGATAGTAATATATATTATTTAGAGTTAGATAATAAAAAATATCCTATTGTAGAAAGCGAGTTAGGTAGTACAATATATACACCGGAAGTAGTAAACTTAATTAATAGAATAAGTGAAATAGATATAATAGATTATTATATCTTAAATAGTTTTAATATCCCACATGATAAGTTTATTAACGATTAAACTATGTATATTAATAAAAGTAGTTCTCCTAAAGAAGAATATGTAGGATTTTTTGATACTAAAACAATCTATAAAGTAAAGAATAAAGAAGGTGATATATAATGAAAAAAGTGGAATTATTATCTCCTGCTGGAAATATTGAAAGATTAAAAATAGCTCTTTTATATGGAGCTGATGCTGTTTATATTGGTGGAAGGGAATATAGTTTAAGAGCTAATGCCACTAACTTTAGTATTGAAGAAATAAAAGAAGCTTGTTTATTCGCTCATAACTTAGGTAAAAAAGTTTATATTACGACTAATATCGTTTTCCATAACGAAGATATAACTGGTATCTACGATTATTTAAAACAAGTTTATGAAGCTGGAATCGATGCTTTTATAGTAAGTGATCCTTTTATAATTTCTTATATCAAGAAGAACTTTCCCAATGTTGAAGTCCATGTTAGTACCCAAAACTCTAGTACTAATACAGAAACAATCAAATTTTTCCAAAAAGAAGGAGTAGACAGAGTAGTTACAGCTAGAGAACTTTCTAAAGAAGAATTAAAAGATATAATTGATGAAACTAACATGGATATAGAAATCTTTATCCATGGCGCAATGTGTACCTTTTATAGTGGTAGATGTACTTTATCTAATTACTTAACTAATCGTGATTCTAATCGTGGTGGATGTAGTCAAGTATGTCGTTTTGTTTTTAATTTAGAAAATGAAACTGATAAGAATTTTAGTATGGCTACTAAAGATTTAAATCTAGCAGATTATATTAAAGATATAATAGATATTGGTGTTGCTAGTTTAAAAATAGAGGGAAGAATGAGATCACACTATTACTTAGCTACTGTTATATCGTCATATCGTAAACTTATTGATGCTTACTATCGTGGTAAATTAACATCTGAATTAGTTATCGCTCAAGATAAAATATTAGCTCGTGTTGCCAATCGTGAAACCAGTACTCATTATTTAAATAAACTAGCTGATGAGACTGATCAATATTATACTGGAAGACAAGAATTATCTAATCAAGATTTCCTAGCATATGTAGTTGATTATGATAAAGATAAAAAGCTAGTGACTTTATCAGAAAGAAATTACTTTGAACCAAATACAGAAGTAGAAATATTTATGCCTAGTGGAAAAACAGTAAATCTCATAATTGATAAAATATATGATGAAGATATGAATGAATTAGAAAAAGCTTGTCACCCAGAAGAAATATTAAAAATATACTGTGATGAAGAAATAGAAGAAAACTCTTTTATGAGAATTAAGGTTTGAATTAGTTGACTTTACATTAAAATAAACTATAATAAAGGCAACGGGGGATAATGATATGGATTTAGAAAGCTTATTACTTTGTCGTGCTATTTCAGAAAAAATAATGGATTTAGATATAGATAAAAAACTAGTAGAACCCATTTTACTATGTAAAAACAAGGATTTACTGCAGAAAATTTTATACCTTGTTTCTAGTGGTAAATCAGAAGCTCAAATAAAGATTTACTTAGAAAAATTAAATAAAGAACCAGAGAATATTAGTGAAATAACTATCCATGATTTGATTTTTTCACAAAGAGGAGATATAGAAGAAATAACTATGGAAGAGTGGACTATGTTAGCTGCTAAGACAGATTCCATAGTAGAAAAAGAAAAACAAGAAAAAGGACAGCATTCTGTACCTATTGCGGAAATATTAGAGTCATTTAAAATTGTAAAAATAGAAGCCAAAGATATCTTTAAATTAATTGATAAAATATATTCTATAAAAAAAGTAGAAACTTATATGATAGCTAAAAAAATTATGAATAATAGACTATTGTTGAAATCAATTAAAGAAAACAAACTAACAACCGATGATTTACTTCAAACAATCGATAAGATATCCTTAATAAAGGATACTGAAAAACAATTAAAAGTTTCTGATGTTATAAATAATAAGGATGTATGTGGTTTAATCCACTCTGGTAAACTTAGTAAAGATGATTGGTCAGATATCGTTGATGAAATATGTTTAATCACAAATTATGAAAAACTATTAATCGTTTGTGATATTATATGTGATAAAAATTTATGTGAAATGTTTCAGATGGGTAGAATAAGTAAGGAAGACTGGCTAGCTGGAATTAAAAAAATATCTTCTATCGAGGATATAAAAACATGCCAAATAACTAAAGATCGTATATGTTGTCCTTCCTTATTAAATACCGTTCGTCATAATAGACTAACAATGACTGATGTGTTTCAAGAAATTGATCAAATAGGCTCAATAGAGGAAGAAAAACAATCAAAGGTTTATAATATTGCATGTAATGTAACTATATCTAGCTTAATAATTCAGGGCATAATAACTAAGAATGATTGGTCTACGATGATTAAAAACCTATCTTCTATGGAAAATATAAGTAACTTAACTGAAGAAGATGTTAAAGCATATCTAAATACTATGGCAGATTCATATAATAAAGCTGCGGTTATAGATGAAAAAATAACTTTGGAAAATTATCTAGAACTTTGTAAGTGGTCAACATGGTATAAACATTCTGATATTCCATCAACAATAGAAGAAACACCAACTTCTAGGATTGATAGTTATATAGAAGTGCTTACTGGAATGATTGAAAGAATCGATCCAAGTGGAGAAAAAACTGCAGAAATTCAAAAGAAAAAGCAAATAAGTCTTATGTGTATTAAGGCTTAAAACAGTTGACTTTACATCAAAATAAACTATAATAAAGGCAACGGGGGATAATGATATGAATTTAGAGAAACAAATACTTTGTCGTGAAATTTTTAAAAAAATGAAAGGGTTTGATATAGGATCAGAACATCCAGATGATGATAAATCTAATATGCCAGAAGATATATTCAGTTTTTTACTAAATAGTAATATAAGCGTATTAGAGACTATTCTATCATGTGAAAGTAAAAACATAATGCAAGAAATTTTATATCTTGTTTTTAATAGTACACCAGAATCACAGATTGAGAAATATTTAGAAATAAGAAAAAAAGATGGAATTGTATCAATATTACTAACTATATATGACTTACCTATGAAAAAGTTGTTTGAGCTATACACTAAAATAGATACAATTGAGAATGATGTAAAAAAAACTATAATTCGAAATGTTATACGCGATACAGATATATGTGAATTAATCAATTTAGGTGAAATAAGTAAGAGACAGGGGCTAAAAGCAATCAATCAAATTGCTTCTATAGAAAATATAGAAACATGTAAAAAGGCTAGCGCTATTCTATGTGACAATCACTTGTTGAATTTAATTGAGGATGATAAATTAAACCCAAATGATGTGCTTCAACTAATCGATAAAATGACCTCAATAAAGAATAACGAAAAAGAGGAAATAGTTCAAAAGGTTATACTCGATGAGGATATATGTAGATTGATTGATTTAGGCAAATTGAGTAAGAACTATTTGCTAAAAGCGGTTGATCAAATTGCTTCTATAGAAAATATAGAAGCATGTCGAAATGCTAGTTTTATTCTACGTAACTATGGCTTGTTGAATTCAATTGCGAACGATAAACTAAAGCCAAATGATGTGCTTCAAATAATCGATAAAATATGTTCTACAGAAGATATTGAAAAACAAAAAATAGTTTCAGATATTATAACGAATGAAAATGTAGTAGCTTTGATTGATTCATCTATAATAAAGAAAAAAGAAATCTTTGATTTAATTGACAAAATTTATTCTATAGAAGATATACAAAACTGTAATATTGTTAAATTGATCATGAGTAATAAATACTTATTGAATTTAGTTGCTGACAAAAAACTAAAACCAAATAATTTATTTGACTTAGCTGATAATATATGTACAACAGAAGGTATTGAAAAAAAAGAAAAGCTTCAAGAAGTTATGTGTAACTATAGGATACATAATAGAATTGGTTTAGGTACAATAGATCCAAATAAGTGGTTAGAAATTATCAATAAAATAAGTGCCATAAAAAATATGAAAACCTTTGAAATCGCTTGTAGTATTCTATGTAATGATAATTTATTGGATTTGTTTTACTGTAGTAATAGCATAACAATAGATGATATATCTCAATCAATTGATAAAATATGTTCTATAGAAGACGTAAAAAAGCAGGAACAAGCAAGTGCTATTTTATGTGATAAAAATATATCTACTTTACTTTCTGATAAGAGTATTAAAATAAATGATATATTTTCGCTAATTGATAAAATATATGCCATAGAAGATCCAAAAAGTTGCGAAATAGCTAAACAAATTATATTAAATCCCGATCTATTGAATTTAATTTATGCCGATAAAATAACCAAAAGACAATGGCGTGGTTTAATTAATAAAGTATTAGCTGTAGATAATCCCGAAAACCAATTAGCAATTAGTACTATTGTGGGTAATAGTGACTTAATATATTTAATTGAGTCAGATCAATTAAGTGTAAAGGATTACTTTAAATTAACTGATAAACTTTGTTCTATAGAAAATATAGGTAGTTTAACCGAAGAAGAAATAAATATCATTTACAGTAGAACAAATGACCTTATCAAACCAGATAAAAGATTACTACTTAATTATCAATTTATTTCCGATTTATGTAATATAAAAAAGAAACCTAATGAAAATTGGAAATCAAAAAACTATATACTAACTATGACAGATTTAAAAAATACTGCTGCGGTTATAGAAGGAAACATAACTAATGATAATTTTTTAGAACTTTGTCAGTGGTCTACAGAATATGAAACGTTTAATAATTCGTTCCAATTTAAAAAAACTTCAGCTACTGGAATTGATAAATATATGGAAATGCTTACTGAAGATATTAAAGCTAAGGATCCGAGTGGTGAAAAAACTAAAGAAATAACAAAAAAAATTAAAAAGACTAGTTAGTCTTTTTACTTTGTCAAAATACCTTTATTACATCTATTACCCCAAGAATCTATTAACTCTTTATTTTTTCTTACACATATTATTTCACAGTGATTAGGACATTTATTACATTCGATACCTTTAGTTTCAAAATTATCTTCTGTAATTGAGAAAGTAAATTTTTTAGTTACTTTCTTTTTCTTTGAAAGAATAGCTACCCCTAAAGCTCCCATTAAATGACCGTCCTGATCGACAATTACTTCATTACCAACTTCATCTTCAAAAGCTCTCTTGACACCAATATTTTTACTTACTCCACCTTGAAAGATAATTGGTTCTTTTATTTTTTTGCCTTTCCCAACATTATTTAAATAGTTTGAGACAACGCTTTTACATAACCCCGCAATAATATCTTCTTTTTGATATCCAATCTGCATCTTATGAACTAAATCACTCTCGGCAAAGACCGTACAACGTGCAGCTATTTTAGTTGGTTTAGTCGACTTTAAAGCAATCTCTCCAAAGTCTTGAACATCGATTCCTAATCTTTCAGCTTGACTTGATAAGAAGGCTCCTGTTCCTGCAGCACATAAGGTATTCATTGCATAGTCAATAACGATTCCATCTTCTAATAAAATAATTTTTGAATCCTGTCCGCCAATCTCAAAAATAGTTCTAACATTAGGATGCCTTGATAACGTCCCAATCGCATGAGCCGTAATTTCATTTTTTATAACACTAGCCCCCAGCATAGTTCCAACTAGTTTTCTAGCCGAACCAGTAGTTCCAATCCCCACAATATCAATATTCATATTACTACATTGTTTTTCTAATTTTCTAACTAACTTCTTTACAGCTTCAATCGGATTACCCTTAGTCCATAAATACTCACTAGCTAATATTTTATTATTTTTATCGATGATGACACCTTTAGTTGAAATAGAACCAATGTCGATTCCCATATATGCTTCCATCTATCGTTCCTTCCTTTCCTTTAACATATCATAAAAAGCCTCTAATCGTGTTTTTATCCCCGTATCACTAGTTGTACTATCAAATGAAAAGAAAATAATTGGCATTTTATAATCACTACAAACTTTTCTAATTATTGGGATTGCACCAATTTCAGGCGTACAACCAAAAGGTTTTATATGAATAAGCCCATCGTATCCCTCATTGATTAAATACTTACTACGATAAATGTTATCCATACCATCAGCCCCAATTGTATAACTACAATATTCTGGAATATACCTTAACATCTTTCTTCTTTGATATTTCTTTTGATAGAGTAGGTAACTAACATTAGTAAACCTTTTAACTTCTATCTTCATTTTTGCGAGTTCCTTTTCTAAAAAGAAACTAGAAAAAGGTTCCATCGATGTATATAATTCTCCAATTACCCCAACTTTTAAACAATCATCTGGTTTATTTATTTCTAAAAATTCAAACTCTTTTTTATATTTAAAATAACTCTTAGTTAAAGAAATAAATCCCTTTGCTTTACTAAATTCATCTAACATTTTCTTCTGTAATTTAGAAAAACTATTTTCTACTACTTCAAATCCAATATTTAATCTAATATAATTATCAATATTATCCATATATCTAATCATTAGTAATGTTAATAAAGTATAATAAGCAAATTTTATGAAATTTAATTTAGGATTAAGTACTCTAAAGGTTTTAAACATTGTTTTAACAGTAAAATGATCATCACTAACTAAATTTAAAAATTTAAAGTTATAACCTAAATCACTAAGTATTTTTTCTTGTACTTCTGCATAATACCCATAACGACATCCACCACCAGCTTGCATTAAAATATCAGCTCCATTATCAAGTGCTTCAATGTAATTACCTAAATTATATTTAAAGGGCACACAAACAAAATCTGGCGAATGTTTACTTCCCAGTTCAATTGTTTGTTTCGTAATAGGTGGAGAAGGTCTAACCTCACACGAAGTAAGTTTTTTTAATATAAAAGAAATAGGAACATAATAGTTCCCTAAGTGTGGAAAACTAACAACTTTCTTTGTGTTCATGTTCATTCTTCCTTTCCTCCAAAATATCAATAAAACTTTCTATTCTTGTGACTAAACCAGCATCACTACTAGAATCATCCACAATAATATTAGTTATTGGCATATTAACCATTCTAATTACCATCTCATTACTTAACGAATCTGGTCCACATGGAAAAGTAGTAAGTAAAATGATTCCATCAACACTATCTTGATAGTGACTAATCGCCCCAATTATTTCTCTATTGTAAGTCCAATAATTCTTTTTAGTAATCTTTTCAACTTCACTTTTCAAATACTTCTGATCATAAATATCACTATAAATAACATCAACATTGTTTTCTTCTAGTAACCTAGTAATTGGTTTTCCAATATAGTCATCATATAAATTATATGCGTGTCCCGCTAGTAATATTTTCAATTTATTACTACTAGCGATAAGAGCTTTTTGTTTACTAATTCTTCTTTCCTGAATTCTAGTTTGTTTTTCTTTAGCTCTCTTATAAGCCCTAATAATAATGCGATATGAAAAACCTAATTCTAAGCCCATTGTCACAAAAGCATATAATTCATCTTCTCTTTTCCCAACATCGATATTATAATGGATAATCTTCTTATCAAAAGTATTACGAGTTAAATCATATAATGCTGAAAAGTTAGTACACAATTTCTCATATTTCTTCAAACATATAATTCGCGGTACTAACACATAATCACATTTATCTAAAAGATAATAAACATGTCCCATATAAATTTTCATCGATAAACAAGCTTCATCGACACTAAATTTATTGCCCCAATCTAAAGTTTCCATATTAGTATTAGGACTAATCACGATATCACAATCTAGTTCTTCAAAGAATGCCGTCCATAGATTTCCATACTTATAATAAAGTAATGCCTTAGGTATTCCGATTTTTATTTTACTCATGTTAAGTCCTCTCTTTCTGAAATATCCTATTCCTAAGAATCGTTACTTAGAAATAAAATCAATCTAAAAAACTCGACAACTATGTAAATTGCTGTCAATACCTATCAAAATCATAGCCCCTAAAAATAAACTATTATATAATATAAATGGAGATTATATGAAAATTGAAAAAGAAAATATTATAAAAGGTCTAACCAAAAAAGATAATATCAAACTATCTAGTTTATTAGATAAATATTATCTTCATCAAAAAACAAACAAAACTACTAATAGTAATTTTCTTGATCTTTATGATTTAAAGTTATGGGAAAATCGAATTAAAAAATATAATCTAAATTATTCGGTTTATCAAGAAAATGCTGATTGTGAAAAATATCTTATTTATTTTGGTGAATTAGAAAACTTTATAACTATCTATAAAGGAACCTGCTTTAAAAATATAACTCATCGCGATGTTTTAGGAAGTTTGTTTGCTATTGGTTTAGATAATTCTACAATTGGGGATATTTTTGTTGATAATAATGTTTTTTATTTAACTAATCTCACTAAAATGAATTCCTTTTTAGAACAGAACTTACTTAAAATTGGTAATCAATCTGTTAAATTAGAAGTAGTTTCAAAAATCAATCATTCACTAGCTAAATATCAATTACTAAATATTTTAGTAAGTAGTCTTCGTCTCGATAATATTGTTTGTAAGTTAGCGAATCTTTCTCGTAATCAGGCTAATTTCTCTATCAGTAATCATCAAGTATTAGTTAATTCCCAAGAAACTTTAAAATCTGATTACTTGATAAAGACGGATGATATTATCTCGATAAGACAAATAGGTAAATTTAGAATTGGTGAAATACTTAGTGTAACAAAGAAAAATAAAATAGTACTAGAAATAAAAAAGTATAATTAGAGGTGTGTAGTATGAAGAAAATAATATATTTATTAATGGGACTTTTAATTCTTTCTCCAACCATTGTTTTAGCAGAGGAAAATAAGCAACCATTAGAAAAAGAACCAGTCTTCTTAGAAAAATGTGTTGATGGTGATACAGCCAATTTTAAAGATAAAGAAGGTAAGATTTATAAGACTAGATTTTTAGCTATCGATACTCCTGAAACTGTTCATCCTACTAAAGGAAAACAGCCATATGGTAAAGAAGCTAGTGAATATGTCTGTACCACTTTAACTAATGCTGAAGTAATTGAACTTGAATATGATCCTAATAGTGATAAAGAAGATAAATATGGACGCAGGTTATCATGGATCTTTGTTGATGGTATTTTATTACAGGAAACAATAGTAAGTAAAGGTTTAGCCCAAGTAGCTTACTTATATGGTGATTATAAATACACTGATATTTTAAAAGAAACTGAGACTGAAGCCAAGAACCAAAAAATAGGTATTTGGTCCGAATCAAAACCAAAAGAAGAAAAAGAAGTAAAAGCTAAAGTAACTAAAAAAAATAAAAACTTCTTAGATAATCTATTAGGAAAGGTCTTCGATTATGTTGATAATTTATTAGAAAAAATTGCCTCATGGATAGAAGATATGATATAATCAGGTAGGAAAGTTACAAGTAGGAGGAATTATGAAAAAACTAACTAAAAAACAAACTGAAAGTCTTAAAACAGCCCTTATTATTATTTTAGGAATCGTAGTATTCTTCGGCATTATTTATATTGTATCTGAAAATACTGGTAATCGTTCTAATGATAAAAATTCTACTAATGAATCATCAACCCAAAAACAAGATGATACTAATCCTTTATTAACAGAGGGAGAAGTAT
>CAYRDW010000026.1:0-4444 GCA_964423215.1 uncultured Muribaculaceae bacterium | reverse complement strand
AAATTTTAAACAAGCCCTTAATAGTGGTGAAAAGAAATTTATCTTCTTAGGAAGTGAATACTGTGGATGGTGTTTATACCAGCAACCGATATTAAAATCTCTAGTTTATAAATACTCTGTCGATATTAATTATCTAAATACGGGTAATATAACTAATGATGAATATAGTGAATTAGCTAGTATGCATAGTGATCTTGAAAATTTTGGAACTCCAACTTTTATCGTAATTGAAAAAGGTAAGGTAACAAGTGTTGATCAAGGAGCTAGAGGCACAATAGCTATTAAAAGTTTATTAACCAATTATGGTTTCATAAGTGAATAGTGGTGATAAAATGAAAAAAGTAGTAGAGTTAACTAAAGAATTTAAAAGAAAATATCCAACGACAATTGCTTGGCGAATAAAAAAGAATGCTTCAATAATTGAAAAACATTTAAATCCTGATGAAGAAGTCTTATATGCTTTTACAGCTCAAAAGAATAATAGTATTTTTGATATTACTTCAACTGCTGTTGTAGCATTAACTAATAAAAGACTTCTAATTGGTAGAAAGAGAGTAGTGTTTGGCTATTTTCTAGATTCAATTACACCAGACTTATTTAATGATTTAAAAGTCTTATCAGGTATCTTTTGGGGCAAAATCCATATTGATACAATGAAAGAGTTTATAACATTATCTAATATTAGTAAGAAAGCACTACCAGAGATAGAAACGATGATTTCTTCATACATGATGAAAGAAAAAAAGAAAATGTCTAGCGATCATAATTTTAAAGAGAATTAAAATTCTCTTTTTTTTATTATCATATTGGGTTATAATAAGATTAGAATAGGATGTGAATATATGAAACGAGCATTATCACTAATATGTTTACTTGCATTACTATTTTTTGTGGTTCAATGGACAGTAACACACTTTGAAAAAAAACATGAAGTAAATTATAAAATAGTTGCTTCTAAGAAAGAGTTTTCTATCTATGAAAGATATGAAAAGAACTTAGGTGATAACTACTATTTAGAAATAAAACAAGGTAATCATAAATTCAATTACACAATAAATAATAAATTTAATAAAAGAAAAAACATCATCGATAATTTAATTTTCATCGAAGAAGATAATACATTATGTATTTATCCTAAACTAGTTAACGATGAAGAAAAACTAAATATTGAGTGTTCAAAAGATAATAAAACATATTCTTATGAAAGTATGAAAAATAATAAACTAGTTATCTCTCTAATCGAGAAATTAAAAGCCGAAAAAGAATCTTTACCTGCTTGGGAAATTCAATCAGAAGAAGAGACTAAAGCTAATACTTCGACTACTTATAATAAAAATATTTTACCAGAAGACTATATAACCGTTTGGAATTATAAAGGCTTAGAAATTATTACTAATAAAGAAAATATTTATACCGTCTTATCTATTTATGATAAATATGAAAATACTCATGGTCTTTTAGTAGATAAATACTATTTATTACCACTTTATAGAAGTAATCGTGTTTATGACTTTGATAGTTTAAATATTCTTAATTTAGAAACTAATGAACAAAAAATAATGACTTTAGATAGGACCTTTAATCAAGATACTTATATAAATGGTGTAGTTGATAATAAAGCTTATTATTTTGATAAAGATAATTCAGTTCAAATTTCTATTGATCCAAAGAAACAGGATAAAAGAATAGTTGGTAATAAAGATATTAATACTCAGTACTATAATGGTAAATGGAATACTGTTAATATCTATGATTTTATTAACGAGAAAAAAGTATTTAAATTTGATTATTCAGTTATTAAAGAATTAACTTCCAAAAATCCTGTAGAAGTATTTGATACTCTTAGTTCGTATTATTATTTTACTACTGATGGATCCTTTTATCGTCTTTCTAAAACTAACTTAGATACACCAATTTTATTATTTAAACAAGCTAATATGAAAGAAATAAAAGTAATAAAAGATACTATTTATTTTGTAGTAGGAGATACCTTATATTATTATCATGATAATTATGGAATTCGCAAAATAGTTAAAAATCAAGAATGGAATTATAATCTAACTAATATAATTGATATTTATAAGAAACCGATTTAGTAATACGGTTTCTTTTTTTTCATATATTAAACTAGGAGGTAATCTATGAAATCATATACTGTTCAAGAAGGAGAAAATGTTATAACAGTAGCTCAAAAGTTTGGTGTCGGAATTGCCGATTTAGTAAGAGCCAATAACTTGAAAAATCAATATTTTCTAACACCTGGAACGAATTTAATTATTCCTATTACTATGCCAGGAGGTTTTGAATATTATACAGTAAAAAAAGGAGATACATTATATAGTGTAGCATTAGATCATAATATAACAGCTAATGTACTTGCGGAATTAAATGCTATTGATCCCAATGAATATATTCATCCTGGAGAAAAGATAATTGTTCCTATGGAAGAAGTTAAAGTCTATATTACTAAAGAAGGGGACCGGTTAAATGATGTAGCTAAATCATTAAATGTTTTAAAAGAAGAATTAGTTGTTTATAATCCTAATTTATATTTATTACCATCGCAAATAATTGCTTATAGAAGCAAGAAAAAAGAAGGAGAAACCTAATTCTTCTTTTTTTATATTTCAAAAGTACTATTATCGATCATTATAATATTATCTTTAGTCCTAAGTTGTCTAGAAAGTCTAAATAAAGCTTCATCTTTTCCTTTACATTCTAACATGATATCTACATCTTGTTTAAATGGTTTAATCAAATTTAGAAAAGTAATAAATTTATTAAACTTAATATACGTACTATGAGTTCTCTTTTCTTTCATATTTTTAGGTGATGAAAAATGAATTTTAGGTAATAACCCAGTCCCTTCCCAAGTTTTATATATTCTTGGTAGATAATTGACTAACTTTTCTTTACCATGATTACAGATATAATGATGATAATCAAGTACCATTGGAATCTTTAAGTCTTCACATATCTCTAATACATCGATAATATTAAATACTTTGTCATCATTCTCTAAAATAATCATTTTCTTAATATCAGAATCAAGTTTATTAAAATTATCTTTAAATCTTTTGATAGCTTCTTCTTTACCCCCAACAGAACTCCCAACATGAATAATAGCTTTACCATCTATTTTTAGGGCTTTAAAGAGCTTAACATTAAAGTTAAGTATTTCTATACTATTAGACACTATTTCTGGTCTAATGCTGTTTAAAACACAGAATTGATCAGGATGCATATCAACCCTTATTTTATTTTTCTTAATAAAGGAGGAAACTTCTTTCCATTTCTTTAAATAAGGAGTAATATAATCAAATTCAACATCTTTATGAGTAGCTAAAGGAATAATATTATGAGATATTCTATAAAAATGAATTTGATGTTCTAAATTATAAGTTAGAATAAATTTAAGTGTTTCGATATTATCTAATATAATATTATCTAACTTTTTATTAGCATCTATAATATCTAATTTATTATAAGATGTATAAGTTAAAGTTCTAAAATGAATAATCTCATCCAAAGTAGGTGAGATAGCTACATATCCTAATCTAAACCTCATAATATCACCAATTATAGTATGTGATAAAAAAGTTAAATAATCCAAACCAACTTTTTTAATAACAATTATTGACTTTTATTTTATATTTAGATACAATGAATATGCCGAAGAAAAAGGCATATAAATTACTAAATGGGTCTATAGCCAAGTGGTAAGGCGTGGGACTGCAACTCCCTGAGCGTTGGTTCAAATCCGACTAGGCCCTCCAATTAGATTAAGAAGGTTCTCAAATTTGGGAATCTTTTTTAATTAAAATTAGTTTTGATTTTTTGAGAAATACTATATACTTAGTTTATAAGGAAAGGTGGAATAGTAAATGACCAAACAAGATAAATTAGATAATGAATTTGTTAATTTTAAGGAATCAGCTCTACGAATTTGTGCATTGCCATTTTATGATTGTGGTGAAACTGAAGAAGTTAAAAAATATATGGAAGGTTATCCGATTGAACAAAACATTAATAGTGAATGGCTAGATGATATTAGGAAATGGTCTTCAGAAGGTAAAAAGATTATCCGTGTAATTGTCTTACCAACTGTTGAAAATAATTATAATAAATGGACAATGAGAGTAATGGAATTAAATGCCTTAGCAGGAGAAGAAATTGTCTTCATCAGTGAAACAAACTATTTAAAGATCCTAGATGTAAAAGAATCATCAGATTATTGGATTTTTGATAAAACGAGAATCGCTAAAATGTTTTATGATGATAAAAATGACTATACTCATTGTGAAATATTAACTAATAATATAGATAGTTATATTGAATTATTTAATATTATATATAAAAATAGTGTTCCGTTTATAGAAGTATTAAAGAAAACAAGAGAAAACTTTAAAATAATTATGTAAAAAAGATATAAAAATTGGGAAGT
>CAYRDW010000025.1:0-14617 GCA_964423215.1 uncultured Muribaculaceae bacterium | reverse complement strand
TAAAGAACTTTAGACTTCGTATGTGGGTAGATGATAAAGCTGACTTTAGTAGTGGAGACTTAAATGATAAGAGTTTTACAGCGACTGTAAACGTGTATGCCAACGCTAATGTCGTAAGTGAACCAAGTATTTATACTGAAGCCTTATTAAATGGAACTGATCCCGTTTTAAAAGATAACCTAATACCTATCAAGATAGCTAATGATGGAACCGTAACTAAAGCCGATATAAGTAGTAAATGGTATAGTTATGAAAATAAAGTTTGGGCTAATGCAGTTATTTTAAAAGATGAAACCATTAATTATAGTAATAATGAGGTAATACCAGAAGAAGATATCGAATCATACTTTGTCTGGATACCAAAGTATAGTTATCAGCTTTGGGATTTAGGAGACTATAATAGTTCAACTGTTATTGAGCAGAAAGAACATACTATACCTATAAGATTTGGGATTACTGATACAGTAGATTCAAACGATGGCGAATGTACGACTCCTAGATTATCAGGAGAAAGTGGAAACTGTAAAGTAGGAGACTATATGACTCATCCAGCTTTTCAAACTTTTGATACAAAAGGCTTATGGGTTGGTAAATTTGAAACTGGTTATGATGGTGCCACAAGTACAATTACCGCTGAGGAAAATAGTACAGACCCATCAAAAGTAGTAGTTAAACCTAATGTCTATTCATGGCGAAATATAACCTTAGGTAATGCTTTTAAAGTAAGTTATGATTATCAAAGAAAATTAGATAGTCATATGATGAAAAATACTGAATGGGGTGCAGTAGCTTATTTACATCATAGTAAATATGGTTCATCAACATCAGCTAGACTAAATAATAATAATAAATATCTTGCTGGATATGCAGCTGTTACAGAGCCAACATGTGCTTATACTGGTTCCAATGATTCATGTAATAAATTCGGTAATACCAATGATATTACCTTACCATATAACACAGATTCAGGTTATTTAGCATCTACTACAGGAAATATAAGTGGAATTTATGATATGAGTGGCGGAGCTCAAGAATATGTTATGGGTTATACAAATAATGTTTCACAGGTAGGCGGTGCAAGTAGTATTACAACTTTATATAGTGACTTTTTTACTAATAATAACTGGAATAAATATTATGATGAATATTCTTCATCAATAGAAACTAACTATAATAAAAGAATCTTAGGAGATGCAACAGGTGAAATGGGGCCATTTGGTTTTCAGCTAGCTGGTAGTAATAACAGAAGAGTTGGTTCTTGGTATGGAGATGGTGCATGGTTTAATATGAGCACTGCTCCTTGGTTCGATCGCGGAGGTCATTTAGGAAATGGTTCAGAAACTGGAATCTTTAATTTTCGTAGAAGTGATGGTGATCTAAAGAGTTACATAACATTCCGTATTGTTTTAATATAGTAATAGAAACCTCTATTACTTTTACTTTGCCAGAATTAAGATAATAGTTTATAATAATCATAGGTGAATGTAATGAGAAAGTTTTATCCTCAAGTATATGTCAAAGACATAACGCAAATTGATTATAATAAATTACTAGAAAAGGGTATTAAATGCTTAATCTTTGATTTAGATAATACGATTGCTTTAATCGATCAACATAAAATAGAATCAAAAACAAAAAAACTCTTTAAAAAGTTAGAAGAAGATTTTATTCTAATAATAATATCTAATAATAAAAAATTACGTGTATCTGAATATGCAGAGACATTAAAGTGTGATTATGTTTCTTTCGCAATGAAACCATTACTTCACAGTTATCGTAGAATAAAAAATAAATATAATCTTAATTATAAAGAAATGTGTATGATCGGAGATCAACTAGTAACTGATATTCTAGCTGGGAATAGACTTTCAATCTATACTATATTAGTAGATCCTATCGGTACCAAAGATTTAAAAATAACTTCACTAAATCGTTTTATTGAACGAAGAATTTTAAAATATTACAGTAAAAAGAATATCATGAAAAGGGGAGAATACTATCATGGAAAATAAACAATGTAATGGTTGTGGTATAGTCCTTCAAGATGAAAACATTAACCAAGATGGCTATACAACATCACTAGACAATAGTCTTTGTCGACGTTGTTTTCGATTAAAAAATTATGGCGAATATCAAACAGTAGCTAAAACCAATGATGAATATATAGAAATACTTAAAGCTATTGATGAAAATGATGATTTAGTTCTACACATTGTAGATATTTTAAATTTAGATAAAGACTTGGCTTTTATTAGTGAATATTTACATAATAAAATGATTCTGGTACTTAATAAAAGAGATGTTTTACCAAAGAGTGTTAAAGATGAAAAACTAATAACTTATATTCAAGATATGGGTATCGAATATAAAGATATTATCATCATCAGTGCTGAGAAAAATTATCGTATTGATGAATTATTTCGAAGTATTGAAAAACACCAAACAAGTAAAGATGTTTATGTAGTAGGTCACACTAATACTGGTAAAAGTAGTTTAATTAATCAACTTATAAAAAATTATTCTGAAAATACTAATGAATTAACTATTTCCCCATTACCATCAACTACATTAGATAAAATAACGATTGAATTAAATGATAAATTAACATTAATTGATACTCCTGGTTTAGTAGATAGATCAAACCTAGTTAATTATGTAGAACCTAAAATACTAAAGAAATTAAATCCTCGTAGAGAAATCAAACCACGTACTTATCAATTAAAAAAGAATCAATGTTTAATAATTGACTCTTTAGCTAGAATAGATTATGTAGAAGGTAATAAAAATAGTTTCACACTATATTTATCAAATGATATAAAAGTAAAAAGAATGAATGCCTTAAAACACGAAGATTTAAAAGATTTATATAAAACAACTTATGAAATGAAATATTATGAAGATATCGTAATAAATGGTTTAGGCTGGATTAAAATAGTGGAAAAGGGAACTGTTGATATTTATATAGATAAAAATATAGAGACTTTCGTTAGAAAATCTCTTATTTAGCTACTATATCATAGGTTTCATTTACTGAATCATAAAAAGAAGAAGTCTTAAGTGGATGAAAAGTTAAGTAACCATTGATTATGAAGATAATAGAAAGAATAACTAAACTTAGTATTTCTAGAACTTTATAATCTTTTTTAGTCAATATCAAACTACTTAACCACTGACTAACTAAAATAGAAATAAATAGTAATATAAATGTTACTATCATATGTTCCCCAAATCGATAGTAAATTGGTAAATAAATAATAGTAAAGAAAATAATACCACTAAGACTACTTACTAGATTACTAGTAAAAACATTTTTAACTTCTAATCTTTTCCTGAAAATAAAAATAATGAAATAAAAGATAAAGTATGTTGTATAAATCATCTTAATATGTTGAAAGAAGCTCTCGTTGACAGGAAAAAAAACAGCCATAATATCACTAGGTATAAGTTCAAATACAAAGTGAGCTGGGAAGTTAAGTAGAAATAATAAAATTGTCGCTATTATAATATATTTTTTCTTTTTCATAACTTCATGATAACACCACTAAAACCAGAAAAAAGTCGAACCATGATAGGATAGAAAAAGAGATTATTTTATTATCTCTTTAAGATTAACAGTATATTTTTTTAGTTCCTTCCAAGCAAAGATTGCTTTTTCAATCTCTTTTTTATTAAAGGTTATATATCCTCGTGACTCACCACGACCGTCGATGTCTACCAGCAATAGTTCTTCATCAATACCTATTATTCCATCCCCAATAATTTCCAATAAATCTTTTCTGTTTTTTCTTAAAAAATCTAAATCTACAAAGTAATTTTTCATTTTCTTTTGTCCCATAAATATTTCTATTGAAGGATTATTTTTATATTGTTGAGCTTTCTTCTTTTCAAAAATATAAATTCTTTCTAGATTAACTCCACGATTAACTGCATCAATATTATCCTGTCTAAACCTTCTTTCAGGAGCAGATTCATTCCATTCATTTTCCATCATCATTGAAAGGGCAAACATATTGCTTCCTTTTTTTGCTTCTGTAAAATATTTATTAAGTAAACGATAAAATTTACCACTATCGAGATCTTCTGATTTAGATTGTTCATCAACGGCTAAATAACCACCATCTGAAACTAATTCACTTCCTGTTGAATACTTATGACGAGTAAGCATTAAAAATATATCATCAGCTATTTCATCAGGGTGACCTAATCTCTTCATAGGAATAATGTTTTTTGCTTTGTTGAAACTATCATCGTTTTCCATTACTCCACCGATCCAACCAGACATTACAGAATTTATTCTAACTCCATACATTTCTGTGAATACATTAGCAAAAGTTTTAGTTAAATTAACTTTAGCTGCTTGACTAGAGGCATAACTTGAAGCTCCAAAAGAACCTCTGTATGCTTCGATACTATTCATAATAACGATACTTGATTCATAATTCATTTTCTTAACTAATTCACGAACCAATAGATTCATCGCAAAAACATTTACTCTAAAACCTTTTTCAAATAAATCATAATCAAAATCAATTATATCCTCTAGATTAAAATAAATTTCCAAGAAGACAAAACCATCTAAGTAGGTATCAATATTTTTACACATGTTTAATAAGTTTTCTTTATTTAAATAATCCACTTTTATTAGTTTGATATTTTTGTTTTTTAAGTCTTTTTTTATATCACTCTCATTTTGATATAAACCAATTATTTTATAATTATGTTGCAGCAATATTTTTGAAAGTGATACTCCAATTTCAGAATCTATTCCTGCTACAACTATTGTTTTACTATATTCATATTTTTTTGATATTTTAGTTCTTTTATCAATTGGTTTTTCAGTATCATTTGGTATTTGCCAAGACATACCTCTTTTTATTGATCCTGCAATTCTTCCTGAATTACATAGCTCAATTACACGTCTTTCTGATATTCCCCAGTTTTCTGCAACTTCTTTTACTGTTAAATAATTCATTTGATCACCTCATAATAAGTGTATTATACCGATTTCGGAACAATGTCAACAATTTTCATAAAAGGAAACTAACAGTTCATATTGATATATGCAATATTACACATAATTTTTAAGTCTTTGAACTAGGACTTTTCACAAATATATGATATAATATGTTTTATTATGGAGGTAGTTATGGCTGAGAAAATAGAATACAACGTTATTAACGAAGTTCGTAGTAAACTTGATATCGTCGATATCGTTTCAGAATATTTACCTCTAACTCAAAAGGGAAAAAACTTTTTTGGGGTTTGTCCTTTTCATGATGACAATAATCCTTCGATGAGTGTTTCTAGAGAAAAACAGATTTATCGTTGTTTTTCTTGTGGTGCGAGTGGCAATGTTTATAACTTTGTGATGGATTACGAGCATATTTCCTTTAAAGAAGCATTAAATTTATTAGCGGCAAAAATTGGCATAGAGATAAAAGGACTTAAACTACCACGTAAAAATGATAAATATGATAAGTTTTATGAAATTTATAATATAACTAATAAATACTTTCAAAATAATATTCAAACTAACTATGGAAAACAAGCTAAAGAATATTTGAATAATCGCCAAATCAGTGAACAAATGATTAAAGATTATGGTATAGGATTAAGTTTAGATACCAGTAATGATTTAACAACGCTTCTATCTAAAAAGGGTTATGATTTAAACACTCTAAATGAAATTGGTTTAACTTCATATGACCGTGATATATTTAGTAGTAGGGTGATGTTCCCTTTAAAAGATTTAAGTGGCCGCATCGTTGGCTTTTCAGGTAGACGATATGACAGCATAAAGGAAGAAAAATATGTTAATACTAAAGGTACGCCCATCTTTCAAAAAGGGCTAACTTTATATAATTATTATGATGCTAGAGAAGCAGTTCGTAAAAAGAAACAAGTTATTTTAATGGAAGGCTTTATGGCTGTTATTCGTGCGGATACAATTGGTGTATCTAATAGTGTGGCTTTAATGGGAACAGCTATGACTAAAGAACAAGCCGATCTAGTTAAAAGATTATCACAAGATGTAATCTTAATGTTTGATGGAGATGAAGCTGGAAAAAAAGCAACTTTAACTAATGGCGATGAATTAGAAAAGCTTGGTTTAAATGTCAAAGTAGCCGAATTAAACGATGGATTAGATCCCGATGATTACATTTTAAAACATGGTAAAGAATCATTTTATAGTCTTATTGAAAACGCCATTAACTTCAGTGACTATAAAATAAAAGCTCTAAAAACAGGTTATAATTTAAACAGTGATGAAGAAATAGCTGAGTATATAAATAAAGTATTAATGGAAGCTAGTAAGATCAAAGATGAGATTCGTCGTGAGTTAATTGTTAAAACACTTGCTAAAGAGTTCGATATAGGTTATAATACCCTAGAAAAAAGATTATTAATATTATTAGAAAGTAATAAAGAAAAACAGCCAACTATCAAGGTTATAAAGCCTAATATCAAGTCGAAAAAGACTGATAAATATCAGTTGGCAGCTTTAACACTTCTATACTATATGTTAGTAAACAGTAAAGTAATTAACTTCTTTGAAAAAGGAGAAATTTACTTTTCGACTGAGAAACAGAGATTTTTAGCATCAGAAATAGCATATTACTATAAGATATATGGTACAATAGTACCGGCAGACTTTTACACATACTTAAAAGATAAACAAGAATTACGTGAAGTTCTGGATGAAGTATTAGCTTTAGATTTAGAAGATGAAATCGCCGATGAAGTTATTTTAGATTATATTAAAGTGATGAAGGAAAATAGTGTTAACCAGGAAATTGATAGGTTAAAACAAATGATAAAAGAAATAAATAATCCTTTAGAAAAAGCTAAAATAGCGGAACGAATCAGAAAGTTAAAAATGGGGAGTTGAAGAAAGTGGCAAAAGAAATAAAAACATTTGAAGAAAGAAAAGAAGCTTTATTATTAAAAGGTAAAGAAAAAGGGTTTATAACATACGAAGAATTAGCTAACGAACTAAAAGGTTTAGAAATAGATAGTGATTCCTTAGATGAATTATATAATTTATTAGTAGACAACAACGTTGAGATTACTTCTGATTCTGATCAAGTTGAAGAAGAAAGTGAAGAACCTGGTAGTGGTGGTCTATTAAGTATTGAAGATATATCTTTATCTAAAGATATCAAAATAGATGATCCTGTTAGAATGTATTTAAAAGAAATTGGACGTATTAACTTACTTACCTCTGATGAAGAATTTGAATATGCTAAACTAGCAGAACAAGGTGATGAATACGCTAAAAGAATGTTAGCTGAGTCTAATCTTCGTTTAGTAGTATCAATTGCGAAAAGATACGTTGGACGTGGTATGTTATTTCTTGATTTGATCCAAGAAGGTAATATTGGATTAATGAAAGCTGTCGAAAAGTTCGATCCAACTAAAGGATATAAGTTTTCAACTTATGCAACTTGGTGGATTAGACAAGCGATAACTCGTGCGATAGCCGATCAAGCTAGAACGATTCGTGTTCCTGTTCATATGGTAGAAACAATCAATAAACTAGCTCGTATTCAAAGACAATTAACCCAAGAGTTAAATCGTGAACCAACTGATGAAGAAATAGCTAAAAAATTAGGTATCACCATCGAAAAGGTTCGTGAAGTATATAAAATATCACAAGATCCGGTATCATTAGAAACACCTATTGGTGAAGAAAATGATTCCCATTTAGGAGATTTCATTAAAGATGAAAGAACAATGTCACCAGAAGAATATGCAACTGTAGAATTACTAAAAGAAGAATTAAGTGGTGTATTACTTACTCTAAACGATAGAGAAGAAAGAGTATTAAGACTTCGTTTTGGTTTAGATGATGGTCAGTGTAGAACTCTTGAAGAAGTAGGTCAAATCTTTGGAGTAACTAGAGAAAGAATCCGTCAGATTGAAGCCAAAGCTTTAAGAAAATTAAGACATCCATCTCGTTCAAGAAAACTAAAAGACTTCTTAACTAATTAAGATGTCTTTTTCCTTTATAATATAAAAAGTAGGGAAGAAACTATGAATATAAAATTAAATAAAAGATTAGAAACAGTAGCTTCATTTGTGGATGATAATAGTAATGTTATTGATGTTGGTTGTGATCATGCTTTATTAACTATCTATTTAGTACAAACTAAAAAAAACATCAAAGCTCTAGCTTCCGATATTAATGAAGGACCACTAGAAGGAGCTAAGAAAAATATTAGTAAATACCATTTAGAAGAATTTATTATTCCTAAATTAGGTCGAGGTATCGATACTATCGAAGATGATACTGATACCATTATTATTTCTGGTATGGGTGGCTTAAATATAATTGGCATTTTAAAATATAAACCCTTAGAATTAAAAAAGATCAAAAAGATCATTGTCTCTCCAAATAATGAAATAGCTAAAGTAAGAAAAGAATTAAGTAAATTAGGTTTTTATATTAGTGATGAAAAATTAGTTAAGGATAAAAACATTATTTATCCTGTTCTAGTTTGGAAAAAAGGAAGAAAACACTATAATAAAAATGAATGCTTATTTGGTCCTATTTTAATTAATACTAATGAACCACTATTTATAGAATATATGACTAAGCAGAAAGAAGTTAAGGAAAAGTTACTTTATATCTTACCTAAGAAATACTTAAAAAAGAGAATTCAATTAAAAAGAGAATTAAAAGCCATTACTAGGATTTTATAATTCTCTTTTTTATATGAAAAATGTCGGACTATTGTCTGTTTTCTTTCCTTTATCCGTATATGATTCTGAAGGAGTATTAGTAGTAGGGTTATTTACTGTACTAGCTTGATTGTTAGAATAATTATTATTAACACGTGTCTTTTTAGGTTTATCGCTATCACGAACTGCACCAACAACGCGGAACATTGTTTTAGCATTATTGATAATCGGTCTAACTTGATAGAAGACAGGTATTGCTTGATTAACTACATTTAATGTCTTTCCAGCAGAAGATAAGAAACTGCTCCAGTTGAATTTTCCAAGTAGTCCCCTAATTCCTGATCCAGAAGTACCCATCCTAGCAGCTCCTGCTGCTCCCATTCCATAAGACCCAGGATTAAAAGAACTATACATATAAGGATTATAGTAACCACCATTAAACATGATATCACTCCTTTTACTATTATTATATGAAATAGTAAAAAAAAGTTTAAAAAAGAATTTAGTTATGTTATACTAACTTATAGTAAGAATAATAAAGTAAGGTAGTAGGGACGGTGTGATATGAATATTTTTATAACTGTATATCATGTAGTACGAGATATACTTAAGTTCCCAATAAAAATAGTTAGTAAAATAAGTAAGAAAAATGATAATCGCCAAAAGGTACTAGAACAGGAACTAAAAATAGAAGAAACTATTAAAAATGCTACATCTTTAGCAGGTGATAATGCTAAAGAAATATTAGATGAAGTTAATGCTAGTGGTTCTAATAAAGATGATCTTTTAACTTTTAATTATGTTGTTACTAATGATATTGGTCAACAGATTAAGAGTTCTTTTGATGCAAAGAGTGCTAGTGAAGTAGAAGCTTTCTTAGTTAATGAAGGCTATAATGTTGTTAGTATTGAACTTAAAAAGAAATCGTTTTTGAATACTGATATTAGTATTTTTGGTCCAAGATTAAAGTCAGGTGAATTAAGTTTTAGTTTAACCCAATTATCTACTTATATTAAAGCTGGGATTCCTTTAATTGATTCAGTTCGTATCTTAGCTAAACAATCAACTAAACCAGCTAAAAGAAAAATCTATGAGAAAATAGTTTTTGATTTAGTAGCCGGAGAAAGTTTTAGTAAAGCATTAGATAATCAAAGTGATATTTTTTCTAAATTATTAATTAACATGGTAAAAGCAGCTGAATTAACAGGAGATTTATCGGCTACATTAGATGAAATGAGTGAATACTATACTTCGATTGAAGAAACTAAAAAACAAATGATTGCGGCGTTAACTTACCCAACAATTGTTTTAGTTTTAGCTATTGTAGTTGTTTCATTCTGTTTAATTTGGGTAGTCCCTAGTTTCATTGGGATGTTTTCAGAAGCCGAAGCTACATTACCCGCAATTACCCAGTTTACAGTTAGTGCTAGTAACTTTTTAACTAATAACTACTGGACTATTATTATTATCTTATCTGCTGTTTTAATTATTTATATTAGTGCCTTTAAAAATGTTAAATCATTTCGTAAGACAATGCAGACTTTTTATATGCAGTTACCAGTAATCGGGAATATTATAATTTATAATGAAGTAACGATGTTTACTAAAACCTTTGCCCAACTATTAAATCATAGTGTTCGTATTACTGATAGTATGGCTATTCTATCTAAAATAACTAATAATGAAGTTTATAAAGATATTATCGTTAATACTTTAAATACCCTAAGTAAAGGTGGTAAAATATCAGAGTCATTTAGAGGTCAATGGGCTTTTCCTGTTGTAGCCTATGAAATGCTTGTAACAGGAGAATCAACTGGACAATTAGGTCTAATGATGGATAAAGTAGCATCTCATTATAGTAATTTACATAAAAATGCTGTTACCCAAGTTAAAAGTTTAGTAGAACCAATCACCATTAGTTTTCTAGCTTTTGCGGTAGGTTTCATTTTATTATCGATTATTATCCCAATGTTTGATCTATATAATGCTGTTGGTAGTATGTAAATAGGAGGAAAAAAGATGGTCTATAATATAATTATATTTTTTATAATCGGAACCATCTTTGGTTCTTTCTATAATGTAGTAGGATATCGTTTACCTAAGAATGAATCTTTAATTAAACCAAAAAATTCTTATTGTCCCCATTGTAAACACAAATTAAAACCCCTAGAGTTAATACCGTTACTATCATTCATCTTTCAAAGAGGAAAGTGTCATCATTGTCATTATCAAATAGCTTGGTTTTATCCTCTAATTGAATTAATTACCGGTAGTTTATTTGCGGTAGCCTATTACTCATTTGGTTTTAGTTATGAACTTATTATCGCTTTATCATTAGTATCACTATTTAGTATCGTTATCGTTAGTGATGTTAATTATTTAATAATACCAGATGAAGTAACGATAGTAGTGAGTATCATTATCGCTAGTACTAACTTCTTAGCTTACGGATTAATAAAAGGCTTTCAGAGTTTAGGAAGTGGAATTTTATTATTCTTAGTCATGTATTTAATTATGTTACTTGGTAATTTTCTTTTCAAAAAAGAAAGTTTAGGTGGAGCCGATATTAAGCTTATGTTTGTAGCTGGTTTAGCACTAGGACCTATATTAGGGCTATTAGTTATCTTTATTTCTAGTGTTATAGCTCTACCTATTTCAATTATTCTATATGTTACTAATAAAGAAAAAGTTATTCCTTTTGGACCTTTTATCGTCTTAGCGATGTTACTGTTATTTTTACTTAAGATCGATTTAAATTTATTTAGTAGTATTTTTACCTTTTAACAGAATTTATTTTCTGTTTTTTAATGCAAAAGACTATTAATAATACTGTAATTTGTTATAATATAGATACAAAAGAGGTGGCATTATGAAAGAAGTTACAATTTTACCAGCTGATACTTATACAGTAATTAATAAAACCGTGATGAAAGATATTGATCGTAAGCTAATTACAATGTTATATCAACCAATAATTGGTTATACTGCCACAAGTTTATACTTTACGCTAGTTGATGATTTAGATCGAAGAGAAGTTATAAGTGATGATTTAACTCATCATCATCTAATGAGTACCATGCAGTTAAAATTAGCCGATATCGTTATCGCTCGTAAAAAGTTAGAAGCAGTTGGATTAGTTAGAACTTATTTTAAAAAAGAAAATATTAATAATTATGTTTATCTATTATATTCACCAATGTCAGCAGCTGAGTTTTTAAACCATCCGCTTTTAAATATTGTTTTATATAATAATTTAGGAAAAAAAGAATATGAAAAATTAGTTGATTACTTTAAAATACCGCGAATAACATTAAAAGATTTTGAAGATATTACTTGTGATTTTAATCAAGTTTTCACAACTGTTTCAGGTAATGTTTTTATTGAAAATGATAATATTCAAAAAGAGGGAGTTAGTCCTCTTAAAATTGAAGAACAGATTGATTTCAATTTACTTATTTCTAGTATCCCAACCAACATGGTTAGTCCTCGTTGTTTTAATGTTGAAACCAAAGAGTTAATCAATTCTCTTGCTTATACTTATCACATTGGTGATTTAGAAATGCAAGGCTTAGTTAGAAATAGTATTAATGAAAAAGGTTTAGTCGATAAAAGTGAACTTAGAAAAAGTTGTCGCGACTTCTATCAGTTTGAAAATAGTGGTAAATTACCAACTTTAATTTATTCTAAACAACCGGAGTATTTAAAAACACCATTAGGCGATCAATCAAAATGGGCTAAAATGGTTTATACATTTGAATCGGTTACCCCATATGATTTTTTAAGAAGTAAATATAAAACTGGCGAACCATCACTAAGAGATTTAAAACTAATTGAAAGTTTACTAGTTGATCAAAAGATGAATCCTGGGGTAGTTAACGTTTTAATTGCGTATGTTTTAAAAATTAATAATCAGAAACTAAGTAAGAATTATATCGATACCATTGCTGGACAGTGGAAACGTTTGAATATCGAAACAGTTGAAGAAGCAATGAAGATAAGTGAAAAAGAACATAAGAAATTAAGAAAACAATTTGAAAATAAAAATACTACGAAACCAAAAGTTTATGCCCCTAAAAAGGCAGAAGTCTTACCTGATTGGTTTAATAAAGAACTAAAAAACGAAGAAATGACTGATAAAGAGAAAGAAGAATTAGAAAATATTTTAGAATCATTTTAGTTCATAATAATAGATAAAGAGGAAGAAATTTGCTATTTTAGTTAATTTATGGTATAATATGCAATCAAAGAAGGGGATATATATGAAAAATAATATGAAAAAAGAAATCAAATCTAGATTATTATCAATCGCATTTGTCTTTATCTTTTTGGTAGTTGGAACTATTTTTGTTTATTATCCAAATAAAAATGAATTATTATCTTCGTTTGCCTTTTTACAAACTAATGAAAAATTTTATATGGAAGATGTAACTTCTGGTATTCGTTTAGCTGAAGCTTTTCCAGTTATTGATGAAGAAGGAATGGAAAATGAACCATATATTTTTAAGATTGTTAATGATACAAATAAAGCTATCAATTACCAGTTAACGTTTACTAATAATATTGAAAAAATAAAAAGTCAAGAAGCTGAGCCTTTAGCTAATAAGTATTTAAGATACTCACTTGATTTAGAAAAGGCTAATTCATTATCTGATTCAGGACTTATTAAGACAGGAACAATTCCTGCTAACACTGAAATAACTTTGGATTTTAGAATCTGGCTAGCTGAAGACTGTGATGAAGGTGCAATGGGTAAAGCCTTTATTGGAACTATTGAATTAAAGAAAGTTGAAAACTCAATCTAAGAGTTTTCTTTTTTATGAAATTTGATTTGTTAGTTGCTATTAATGAGATTTTCTCGTAAAATAAGATTAGGTGATGTAAATGAAAAAAATATCAGAGCTGGTTAAAATAAACGATAAAGAAAAGAACTTGCTTAAACAGAATTTTATTAAGAAACTTGCTGATTCAAAATTTGTAGAACTAACTAACATGTTAGATTTAGAAGATGATATCTTAATGAACTATACTTCTAATTTAGAAGATGCCGCTTTAGAATTTTCTAATTGTCAACGTTGCCCTGGTTTAGCCAAATGTCCTAATAAAATAACAGGATATTGTTATACCCCTAAAGTAAATAGTAATAAAATCATTTTTGAATATTCAATTTGTTCCTATGAAGCTAAAGAATTAAAAGATAATAAATATAAAGAAAACATTATTTTATTTGAGTCTCCCAAAAGTTTAAGAGAAGCTTCAATTAAAGATATTAGAGCTGATGATAAGAATCGTATTGAAGTAATAAAATATTTTAAAAACTTTATTGATAATTATAATGATAAAGAAAAACCTAAAGGCATATATTTATATGGTAGCTTTGGAACGGGGAAATCTTATTTAATAGCTGCTCTTTTAAATGAATTAGCTAAAAAAGATATTCGTAGCGCAATTGTTTATGTTCCTGAGTTTTTACGTTTACTAAAATCATCCTTTAGTACTGATTATGAAGATAAATTTAATTATATAAAAACGGCTCCCGTTCTATTATTAGATGATATTGGTGCTGAAAATTTAACACCTTGGGCTAGAGATGAAATAATTGGAACTCTTCTTCAGTATCGAATGGATGAAAAACTACCAACTTTCTTTACTTCTAATTTAGATTTAAAACAATTAGAAGATCATTTCAGTAATACGAATAGTGGTAAGGAAGAAATAAAAGGTAGACGAATTGTTGAAAGAATAAAATATTTAACTAAACCATTTGAACTAACTAGTAAAAACCGAAGAAATTAGAAGAAATCTTGACAAAAAGACAAAAAGTGTTATTATTAAATTAGTTTTATAGAAAAACAAAAATAAGAGACATGATTTTTATATAAGTTTTTTAGAGAGTTTGTGGTTGGTGAAAACAAATAAATAAAATTATAAATAGATC
>CAYRDW010000024.1:0-15934 GCA_964423215.1 uncultured Muribaculaceae bacterium | reverse complement strand
CCTTTTTCTACATTAGGACTACCAACGATTTTAAAATTAGGATTATATTGATTTGGGATCATCAACAATTAAAGTGTATGAAAAGAGTGAGTCTTTAAAATTAGTAGAAGAACATTCTATATATTTTAAAAATGATTTTACTATAGAAAAAGGAATAAGTGATGGTAATAGAAAAGAACTATTTGATTACTTTTCTAAACTGATAACTAAATATAATTTAAAATATGAAAATACACATATTTATGTAACAGGTATTTTTAGAAATCTAACTAGTATGCAAAAACAACAATTAGTTAAAGAATTTAATGATGAATTAGACTTACACTTTGAAATAATTAGTCATGGCATTGAGAGTTATTATCTAGGTAAAGCTATGGATAATGATTATAGTAATAAAAAAGTAATGATTATTAATATGGGTGGTAAAACAACTGAATTAATTACATTTAAAAATAATAAGATTACAGATACTAAGAATTTGAAAATTGGAGTAGCTGAACTATTAAATAAATTTCCTAATTCTAACGAGCATTATTCTACGGCTACAGTTGAAGAAATAAATGAGTTTGTTAAAAGTAAAATAAAACATATTTCTTTTGATCAAGATTATGATTGTGCTATTTTTACTGGTGGGGAAGAGAGATTTGAACTTTTGACAGGATTTAATTTAGTTGATAATGATTTATTTGATGATGGTATTCATAAATATAAAGTTAGTTATGATGATTATGTAACTGATACTAAGAAAGTCTTTTTTAAGATATCATTAAATGAATTATATGAGTTGATGCCAGGTAATCCAAAATGGATGGATGGTGCTAGAGTAGGGGCTGTATTTCCACTAGCTATCTTTGACTTAGCTAATATTAAATGGATAGTACCATCAGATTTAAATTTAATTAATGGAGTAATTAATGATTTAAATTAGTTATAAATAAGAAAAGATCATATTAGTTATGATCTTTTAGTTTGGATATAATTTCTTCTACAGATAGTATTTGTTTATTACCTGTTTTTGTATCTTCTACTTCAAATTGATTATTACTTGAGTTATTACCAATTATTATAATTAATGGTGTACCTAAAACATAAGCATCTTTGATTTTATTACCAAGTGAATAATTAGCTCTATCATCGATAATACAAGAAATATTATTAGATAATAATTGGTTATATAAATCGTTAGCTAAATTAGTTTTATCATCTTTATATACTATTTGAATTTTATATGGTGCTATTTCTAATGGTAAAGATAAACCTTTAATAGTATTATCATCATTTCTAATAACACTATTTTCAATGATAGTTATATATATTCTCTCAATACCTATTCCATAACATCCCATATAATAAGGCAGTAGTTGGTTGTTAGAATCAGTAAACTTTAAATCCATAGTTTCAGAGTAGTTTTTTCCTAACATAAAAGTATGACCTAATTCCATAGTTTTATATTCTTTCATGTTATTTAAATCAGCGATATTATAT
The DNA here is from genome assembly GCA_964423215.1 of uncultured Muribaculaceae bacterium. Classification (GTDB taxonomy): domain Bacteria; phylum Bacillota_I; class Bacilli_A; order RF39; family UBA660; genus Alloscybalousia. The sequence goes on along the minus strand of CAYRDW010000024.1, from coordinate 14,449 downwards.
TCTTGTTTTAGGTATTCCATATAGTTATCTTTTTCTAATATTTCAGTATTTAAGCCAATGTTACCATCAAATAAAATAGTATCTTCACCAATATTAGTTATAGCCATCCATTCTTCAGATTTACTTCCCCCAAAGGAACCGTTTTCAGCAGCTATAGGTATTACTTTGATTCCTAGTCTTTCAAATATTTTAATATAAGCTTGTTTTATTTTATCATAAGATACTTCAAGGCTTGATTCGTCTTTATCAAAACTATAAGCATCGAGCATTTTAAATTCACGTGATCTAAATAAGTAACCTCTAGTTCTTATCTCTTTTCTAAATTTCTCATTAATTTGATAGTATGTAGCAGGTAGATTCCTTTCGCTTTGAAGACGATTACTAGCGAAGATAATGGCACATTCTTCAGCAGTTGGGGCAAGACCATATTCTCCCAAATTATTATTTAGGGTAAACATCGTATCAGATACGGTTGTATAGTTTTCCCATCTATCAGATTTAGTCCAGATTTGTTTTGGTTGAAGGATAGGAAATTTTACTTCAATACATCCAGCTTTATCTAATTGATCAATAATAATCTCTTCAACTTTCTTTTCTAATTTAGTTAAGATATTTCCATAACCATAAATACCACTTTCAAATTGGTATAATTCTCCTAGCTTAAATAGTATTTCTTGACCTGGATATAGACTATCAATATCTTTAAGGTTAATTTTTTTAATATTTAAATCAGTTAGTTTCATAATTTTATTCCTTTCATATTAATTATCATTTCTAAAACAAAAAAAGAATGGTATCAAGGAGTGCCTAAAGCACGGTACCATCCTTTTGTTTACTTAATTAGTATAACGGCATCACCCGGAAATAGATTAATATTTCACTCTAAGGTAGGAATTAATTAATATTATACTTTGGTTCTCACTAATCCAAATTCACTTTATATAAGAGATTAAATAATTATGTCCTTATCAAGGATTTATGTGTTAATAGTATCATAAAATAAGTAAAAAGCCAACAATGATTTTGTTAATTATATTATATGTAAAATTTTAATGTTAATGATGGTGTTTTTTACTTTGTTTTTTTAATGAATACTGATATAATTTTAGTAGTAGTTGGAGGTCTTTATATGAATATAATTGAACAAATAGAAGAAGAGGTTATCCGTAGATGTAATAATATTGATAATAAATATGGTGAAGGAGCTTGGTCGCATCATATAAAATCAGTTGTAGAGAACGCTATTATATTATCAAGACAGTATAATGCTGATGAAGAGATTGTAACACTTGCAGCTCTTCTACACGATGTTGCATCAGTTACCAAAGAAGAATATTATGAAAAGCATCATGTTATAGGAGCAGAGATAGCAGAAGATTTATTAAATAAATTAGAATATCCAAAAGATAAAATAGAGCGTATTAAAAATTGTATTTTAAATCATAGAGGTAGTAAACTAGCAAGTAAATTATCAATAGAAGAAATATGTGTAGCGGATGCAGATGCAATGGCTCATTTTGATAATATTCCATCTTTATTTAGTCTGGTATATAAGGAAAAAGGAATGTTAATAGATGATGGAGCAGAGTATATAAAAAATAAACTTCAAAGAAGTTATAATAAATTAAGTGATTCTAGTAAAGATTTTTATAAATCAAAATATGAAAAGGCAATGAGTATTTTTAAATAGTAATATCAAAAAAAGGCTATACTTAGTATAGTCTTTTATAGTGACATAGTAATTTGATAGGTTTTTTCTTGGTTTTCTTGATTAGTAATATCAGGTATTTTATTTATATGATTTATTACAGCTGCTTTTTTAGCTAACCGTTGTTTATAGGGAATATTTAATTCCGGTAGTAAAGTTTTTCCTATTTCGTTATATTCAGGAGGTAAATAATTAGTAATATTATCTTTTTGTTTATTTAGGATAAAGAACATAACATCTTCCAATTTATCTATATAGGAATTTTTAATCTCATCTGTTTCTTTTTTTATTAGATTTTTAAGACTTAATGAGAAAATGGCGACTATTAAACCTTCTTCTTCGTTATTATATATAGTCTCATGAAGATTTGAAGAGTTTATTACATCAAATATAAAACTATATGTATCTATTCTTAATGAGTCTAAATCAATAGCTTTATCTCCACGGTGATATGAAAGAAGACAATCATAAAGTGGTTGAGCTAATAAATTTAATTCATTTATCTTAGGTGACTTTGAAGTTGGAGAAAGCTCTATCTGTAATTTTGGTAAAGATATTATTGAATATTTTAATAAGCTCGTATAATCTTTATTAGCTTCTGTTTCTTTCACTAATTTTAAATATAGGAAAGCATACTCATATATGTGTAGTGAAATTCTAGGTATTTGTTTTTTACTGAATGCTTGTTGCCAATTTTTTAAAATATAAGTAATAGATTTTTCGTCGTTTCTAAATGTTGATTGTATAATGTTATTAAAATTATCATTTATTAGTAAGTTAGAAGAAACTAAGTTATCCAATTCTCTTAATATTTTAAGTTATTCTTTTATAATGTTATCAAAGCGAACTTTAAATTCATCTAGTTGGGTACTTTCTATTATTTCATTAACGGGTTCAAGATTAGGATCTTCAAAATATTCGCTCATTGTTATTTGGAGTGTGTTGCCAACTTCTAATTCTTCAAATTTTTGATTAATTGATCGTAGATATTCTTTCATACCGATCTGATTAGGAACTTGTTTATTACTCATAATAGCTCCTCCTTAATTAGTTGGCTTATATAATAACTTAAAATACAAAAACATTCAATAGATTATTGACAAATAGAGCTAATTTGCTATATTAGATATAGAGGTATTTTAAAATGGGAGTAACGAATTTAAAGGTTGGTCATGTTCATGTTTTTGATTTAAAAGAGGCTTGTGTTCACGAACAAGCAATCGATGAAATGTGTTTTATAAATGGATATTTTCAGAGCGCACTTGTAACTAAAATTGCTTGTTCATGTAAGATATGTGGTTTAATAAAATATTTAGATGAGTATGTAGATTTTAGTAATGATAGAGTTATACCTATAAATGGAGATTCAACAAGTATCAGGCCAGAAGTTTTACAAGCAATTCGAACTTATTGTTCTAAAAATGAAAAGAGGAAAAAATTATTAATAAGGCCACAAGCGCAATAATATAATATAATTTATAAAAATGGGGATAATAGGATTAGTTAAAACTAGTCTTTTTTTATTGTTTTAGAATATAGATAAAATATATATCAATTAGGAGGCATCATGGAAATTATTAAGATACTGTTTAAAGTTATTTTTAGTAGAGCTACGATAGCTATTCTATCATTAGTAATCCAATTAGTAGTTATATTTTTATCTATCTATTTTTTTAGTAAATACATAGTATGGATATTTGGGGGATTCACAGTACTTAGTATTATAGTAGCTATTTATATTTTAAATAAGAATCAGAATCCGTCTTATAAGATAGCTTGGATTATTCCGATTTTTGCTTTACCTGTTTTTGGGGTTTGTTTATATTTACTAGTACAGTTTCAATATGGTAGTAAAGTAATTAATAATGGTTTACAGAATATTAGGAAGAAAACTAAACTATTTTTAAAGCAGGAGACATCAGTTAATACTTCATTAAAAGAAGATAATGTATTATTTAATAACTTTGCTTCTTACATGTATAATTATGGTGATTTTCCTATCTATCAAAATACAAAGATGGATTATTTTTCCGTAGGGGAAACTCAGTTTGAAGATATGGTTAAGGAAATAAGAAAAGCTAAAAAGTATATTTTTTTAGAATATTTTATTATTCAAAAGGGTTATATGTGGAATACAATTTTAGAAATATTAAAGGAGAAAGTAAAAGAAGGGGTTGAAGTAAGAGTAATATATGATGGAATGTGTATGATTGCTTCATTACCTTTTAACTATCCAAAAGAATTAGCTAAGTTTGGGATAAAGTGTAAAATATTTTCACCAATCAAACCTATTTTCTCAACTTATCAAAATAATCGTGATCATCGTAAAATCTGTATTATTGATGGTAAAATAGCATATACTGGTGGAGCTAACTTAGCTGATGAATATATAAATAAAATCAATAGATTCGGTCACTGGAAAGATACAGCGATTAAATTAAGTGGTGAAGCTGTTAATACTTTCACAATTTTGTTTTTAGAAATGTGGAATCTTAAAGAAACAGAAGAAGAGATTTATGAAAATTATTTGGTAGGTAAGAAAGATGATTTTGAAGAAGAATTAGGATATGTATTACTATATGCTGATAATCCTTTTGATAATTATGAAATTGGAAAACAAGTTTATTTAGATATAATGAATCAAGCAAAAGAGTTTTTACATATTATTACCCCCTATTTAGTTTTAGATCATGAACTTTTAAATACTTTAATATATTTAGCTAGAAAGGGAATCGATGTCAAAATAATCATGCCCAATATTCCTGATAAGAAATTAGTATATTACTTGGGGAGAAGTTTCTATTCTGAACTTATTAGATCTGGTGTTAAGATATATGAATATATTCCGGGATTTCCTCATGCTAAAGTATTCAGTTGTGATTTAGATAAAGCTACGGTAAGTAGTATTAACTTAGATTATCGAAGTTTGTATTTACATTTTGAATGTGGTGTTTTAATTTATAAAAATAAGGTAATTAATGATATCGAAAATGATTTTCAAGAAACTTTGAAAAAGTGTAAAAAAATAACATTAGAAGAAATAAAAAAATATCCATTATGGAAAAGACTAATAGGAAGATTATTAAGACTATTTTCACCTCTCATGTAGGGAATTGAAAATATTGTCTTTTTTTAATGTTTTTGACATGTTACGCATTCTTTTTCATATAGTTTAATGGTGAAATATATGAGTTCTATTATGAAGAAGTATAAGTATCAAATAATTATTTTATTATTAGTATTATTTAATTTAGTTGTGGTTGTTAAAAATCAAGATAAGTATATTATGAGTGAATATGTTATGGCTACTACTAATCAAGAAAAGAAGTTAGATGTTCAAGATGAGCATCAATATAAGATGAGGGTTTATTATCCAACTACAGATTATGATATTTTAAACAAAGAAATAGCTAATAAGATGAGTAGTTATGTTTCTAATTTTAAAAAAGATATTGAGGGAATTGAAGTTCAGCCCAATCAATATTATACTTTGATTATTTTATATGATCAGTATCAGTATCAGGATTATATTTCTTATGTTTTTTATATAGAAATTTATAATGGTGGAGCTCACCCTAATCATGAAATATGGACGATTACTTATGATACTAAGAATGGAAAAATTGTGACTATTGATGATTTGATTACTACTAATAGTGATATTTTAAATATATTTTCAGATGTTAGTAGGAAACAACTTATTACTAATCCTGACATAGTAGATATGGCAATGATGATGGAAGGAACAAAGCCTATTAAAGAGAATTTTTCTAACTTTGCCTTCTCAAAACGAGGAATATTACTGTTTTTTCCACAATATCAGGTGGCCCCGTATAGTTCCGGTTCTTTTGTAGTAACCGTTCCATATCAACAAGTTTTTAACTAAAAATAGACTATCAAACAAGAGCTTTTTCTTATTTAACATATATTACTATAGGTGATGTTTATGTTAGATTGGAGTTTACTTCAAAATATATTAATTATTTCTATAGCGTGTAGTACAATAACTGTTTCTTTTATTCAAAAAACTAAAAAGATTTGTCATAACAGTAGCTGTATTACGTGGTATAGTTTGTTTATTAATTTAGTATTAGGATTTTTCTTTGCGCTTACTTTTACTGATTTAAATGATTTAAAATGTATTTGGGTAGGATTATTTGGGTTTATTGGTGCTGATAGCATTTATCGTAAACTGGAGGGGAAAATTTCAACTTATACAGAATTAAAGGGGAATAAGCCAGTTAAGAATACTTCTACAAGTAGTAATGATGATGTAATTGAGGAGATAAAATATGATTAAAAACTATATGACATATCCTTTAAAGAATATGAGGATTACTTGCCGCTATGATCAAGCTAGTCATGCTAAACATTCTGTAAATGTTACGGATGGACTGGTGGATTATCCAATTGATGATGGTGGTAAAGATACTGGAAAAGATCCAATATATTGTCCTTGTGATGAAATGAAAGTAACCGCTATTAGAGGAGTGGGAAATAGTAGTGTAACTAATACAATCTGGTTAGTTTCAACTAGTCAGGTTGTAGCACCAACTTTTACGGATATTGCGTTTATGACTTTGACCCATCCTGATGATGATGATATAAAAAATATTAAAGTTGGTGATGTCTTTCATCGAGGAGATATAATCTGTTATGAAGGTAGTGATGGGGCAACTAGTAATCATATTCATATAACTTGTGGTAGAGGTAGTTCAATTACTTGGAAGAAGAATTCTAATGGTGCTTGGGTAATGGCAGGAGACTGTAAAAGACCAGAACATGTCTTTTATGTTGATCGTTCTTTCACAACCGAATTATGGGGTGGTTATTTACCTTGGACCAACTTACCTGAAGAAAAAATTGGAAGTCCAGTTAATAGAGATACAGCATTAGATCAAGTAGAAGTAATTGTTGATAATCTATATGCTAGAAGAGAACCTGGTTTAAATGGTGAAAAGTTAGGTTATATAAATAGAGGAATTTATAATATTTTAGATAGTAAGGAACTAGATAATTATACATGGAAAAAACTAGCTGATTTTTGGATAGCTACTAATGAAGGCTGGACTAATATTTATCCAAAACAAGAACTAGAAATAACATGTGAAGATAAATTAAATAGTACTTTACAGGAACTAGACCATTTACAGAAAAATCAACCAAAATTAATATATACATGTAAAAAAACAGGCAAATATTTAATTACTTTAGAAGACGGAAAAAAATTATATATTTTATAACATCTATAGATAGTAGATGTTTTTTTCTGTTCGAATTATGTTATAATTTTATTAGGTGATAAAGTGAAAAAAAGAGTAAAACCAAAGATAAAAGTTATCAGTGATAGTACGATTGAAGAAGCTATAAGTAATGGTTTTTATCAGGTAAATATAAATAAAGAAAACTTACCATACTCATTAGGTGAAATTGACGAGTTTAATGAGTGTAAATTTACTGATATTTCTTTTGTGGAAACTAATTTAAATAAAATAGGTATGATAGATGTTATTTTCAATAACTGTGATTTTTCTAATTTAGATTTAGGTGATAGAGCTTTTTTTAGAGTTGAATTTAGAAACTGTCGATTAATTGGGGTTGATTTTACTAAAGTTCATTTTTATGATTGTTTATTTGAAAACTCCAATGTTAGTTATGCTAATTTTTCAGATGTAACGCTAAAAAACTGTGAAATTATAAATAGTAATTTTAGTGAAGTTAGATTTCAATTAGTCCAGTTTCAAAATGTAGTATTAGAAGAAGTAGATTTTACACGGATGGAATTAGTACAAACAAGTTTAAATAAAATGGATTTATCTAATTGTGTATTAGATGGAATTAGAACTAATCCAGCTAATTTAAAGGGAATGATTATTTCTTCTTATCAGGCAATATCATTGATTGAATTAATGGGGATTATTGTAAAGGAAAATGAGTTATGAAAAAGCATAGGAATATATTAGATACATACTAAATTTATAATATGTACTTTTTTATTTTAATGTTTACTTAAATATATTTTTAATATATACTATAGTCAATACGGGGGATAAAATTATGATTGAATATAAAGATTCTGATAAAACAAAGTTACCACTTACTGAGAAACATCTGTTAGAAACTTTTACAGGTTTAGTTATTTTAGCTAATACTACTACTAGTGAGAGATATAAAAACAATTATATTGAAGCGGCTGTGAAAATAGGAGAGAATCTTCAAAAGAGTGGACATATAATTCCTGAAGAAACGCTGATTAATAAAGAGCATATGTTACAAACATTTAGGGGTCTAGCCAAGTTAGTTAGAGCTACTGAAAATTTGGAAGATGAAAAACTTTATGTTGATGCTACTGTTCAAGTAGGAGAAACTTATGAAGGATATGGTTATGTGTTTTCTAAAAAGTTAAAACAGACATTCCTTGAAATGTGGGACTTAGGAGTTACTCTAGCAGCAGAAACCAGAGATAGGATTCGTTAAAAGTAAAATATCTTCGTTATTTAATATAATTTAATAATTAAAATACATACTAAAAATAATCGTATGTATTTTTTCTATCTTTTCAAATATTTAAAATCATGATAAGATAATAACAGAATAGAGGGATTGTATGAATGAAAATAAAAAGGTGGGACTTTCTACTTGGGAATGGATTTTATCGATAACAGGTATTATTGTTTTAATATTATTAATGGCTATGCCACCAGTTTTTAGAATTATATTTGAAGAATCAGAAATAGTTAATTTACCTGAAGAAGAAAACAAGGATGAAGATAAAAATAAAGATAATGATAAAACAGTGGTAGATGAAAACAAATATTTAAAAGTAACTTGTAGTAAACAAGATTACTCATCTAATGATTATGTAGAGACTAAAGGTATAATATTATCTCATCAAGAAAACAAATTAAGAATAGTTACTGAGATTAGTACGAGAATTTATAAACTAGATAGTAAAGATAACGAAAACTTATTTGCGAAAGAAAAACTAGCTTGCACTAGTATTCCTGAATCATATAAACAAGTAAAGGGATATAATTATACTTGTACTGGAAGTGATGATTCAGTACAAATAACAGAAACATTTACGTTAGATAAATTTAAAGAGAGTAATGTTGTTGATAATGATGGTAATCAGAAAGAAATAAAGACAATTTATTCTTATGATCAAGATTTAGAGACAATTAAGATTTCTTTAACTTCTGATGGTTATGTTTGTCAATAATAATTTTAATATTAATAATAATGGTGATTACTAAAGTAATAATACTTGCGATTAAATATAAGTTTAACGGTATTATTAGTAAACTACTTATTAAGGTTAAACCTAATATGATAAGAGAAAGAAATATTTTTTCTTTTTCTTTTTTTATGTTAAATATCTTTTTAATAATTTCTTTTAGAAAATAGATAGCCATTAAAATAAAGAAGAAACTATTTAATATATTATTAAAAGCTAAGGTTGTTTCTACTCGTTCTAATACATTTAGAAAAGAAATCTTTTTATATAAAATCATATCTGGATTTTGATAAATATTAGTTAATTCTATACCTAAAGTAGTAATGATGGAAAATAAGTTTATAAAGATCATAATACTACTTAAAATAGCTCCTCGTAGAAAATGAAAATCAAATTTCTTTTTTCTTGATAGACTAGATAGAGGTATCATTCCTAAAATAAATAAAGGAATAAAAGAAGAAGATAGATAGAGTGTACTAGAAATAATAGTATCTTTTATTGGGGATGATAATAGCGGTTTAACACTATATAGATTCATATATTTAAACATACCTATTAGTGTAATAATAAAGATAAAGATATAAATGTAAAAACAAATCTCACTTAATCTAAAAATACTATCTAATGATTTAGTTAAAATATATAGAATAGTTAATAATAAAGTAACAGTTATAACGATCAGACTAACTTCTTTTAAGATATAGTAATTAATAAAAGTTACTAAATTACTTACGGAGTATATTAAAGAAACAATAGCGATAATAGCTAAGGTTATAAAGAATAAGTATTTACTTTTAGGAAAGAGTGATTCTATTTTTTCTAAGATGTTTTTACTTGGTTTATGATGAAAGATATTTTTAATTATAAAGATGAAAATAGTAATTAGAAAACTACCTATAATAATACTTATTAATGAATTGGTTTTGTTTATTTTAGTTAGAACATGATAACCAATAAGAGGAATAAAAGAATTTAGTAGAAAGAAAGTTATAATTGTCCACTGAAAGGGAGTTATTTTAGTTTTATTCATGTTAATCCTCCTCGATATAGTTGTTTTTAATAGTAGGTTCTATATTTACTTTTAGTTCTATTTTATTTAACAAGTCTTTGGTTTTTTTGTAGTAAGAGAAATTATTTTGTTTGATTTTATGTTGTAGTTTTAGAATATCGTAATCTTTTTCACGATATAGATTCCATAATTTTTTAATATCTTCAGTTAATTCTTTTTTGAATTCCTCTTTGTTTTTATCAATTAAAGTTTTAAGATTAATTTGAACTTTATTCTTATTAGTTTTAATAGTAGTTTCATTTTGATATATGATATAGTTTTTCCATAAAGTTTTATTTATTCTATTAGACATTAGATTAAATAAAATACTTTCATCATGATTTAAATAAGCAAAGATTCGGTAATCTTTTATTAAGCTAAAACCTTCTATTTTAACTCCTTTATCCCAAGAGATAGTTGGTAAAAATGAGTTAGAATCGATTAGAAGAGCACGTAAGAATAATTCGAAATCTATTTCTGATACGGTACCTGATTCTTTATTATTGATAGAGATTTGTTTATTGATCTCATCGGCAGTTATTTCATTATCAAAATAGGATTTAAGATCAGTTTTGGTTAAAGCTATATTAAAGTTATTACGATATTCATTATTATTTAAAAAGTTATAAAGGGTATCTTTAAGACGATTATCAACTAAGTTTTCAGTTATTAGTAATAGATCGATATGAGATAGATAAACTTTTTTATCGCTTTGAATCATTATTTTTTGAAAAGCTTCTTCTAAATTAGGAGCTGATGAATAATGAGTTTTATATTTTTTTTCTAAAATACCATCATCTTGTGTACCTTCAATGATATTTACATAGACTTGGTATTCATTATCTTGGTAATCTAGTCCTAACATACTAACGATTCCTAAATCATTTAATTCGGTATAAGAAGTACAGCCAGTTAATAGTAAAATTGGTAAGATAATAATTATAATTTTTAATATTTTATTCATGATGATCGACCTCGTACTTTATTTTTATTAGTTAAAAGGGGATTACGTAATTTTGTTTTCTTAGTTTGGTTCATTCTGATGATGGCATCTTTCTGTTCGGAAGGAACTAAGGGAGAAAATGGTGCTAGATAAGGTTTATCAATTATTTTAATACTAGCTAATTTAGTTATTAATAGAATTAGTCCTAAGAAGATACCATATATTCCTAAGGTAGAAGCTAGAATCATTAAAATAATGCGCCACCAACGAATAGCGGATGTTAATTCAATCGAAGTAAAGACTAAACCAGAAATGGCAGATATAGCGACAACTATAATCATAATCGGGGAAATAATACCAGCACTTACGGCCGCATCACCTAAAACTAAACCACCTAATATGGAAACAGCGGTTCCCATGGTTGATGCCATTCGCATATCGCTTTCTCTTAATATTTCGAAAGATATAGTCATTAGTAAGGCTTCTACTAGGGCAGGAAAAGGAACTGTTAGACGCTGTGATAAAAAGTTAAGTAACAAATCGGTAGTTATTGAGTCATGATTATGGGTTGTAATAGCGATATAATAAGCAGGTATTAAAATAGAAATCGCAAAAGCACAGAGACGGATAATCCTAATAAAAGTAATATTAACTGGTTTTTGATAATAGTCATCAGGAGTATGAAACAGATCGATAAAAAAGCAAGGTAGAATTAAAATATAAGGACTATTATCGACTAAAATAAGAATTTTTCCTTCTAGTAGTGCCATGACAGCTAAGTCTGGTCGTTCAGTAGTTAAGATAGTTGGGAAGATATTAGATTCTTCAGTTAAATAATCTTTAATATAACCACTATCGATAATTCCATCAATATTAATCTTCTTAAGTTTTGATAAAACTTGATTAACTAACTTTTTTTCAGCGATATTTTCCATGTAAAGAATTCCAGTTCTAGTTTTAGTCTGTTTACCAAGATCAAGACTTTCCATCCATAGATATTCATTTTTTATTCTTTTTCTAATAAGTCCAAGATTTTTATTATAATTTTCAGTAAAACTATCTTTAGGACCACGAACTGATAATTCACCACTTACAGTGTTAATACCTCGATCTAAATCAGCACGCATTTCAATAGCGAAATAAGAATTATCATTTAATAGAAAGATAATATACCCATTAAACATTTTATTTAGTAAATCCTGGTAATCATTAACTTCAGTTACATTGTGACTGGGAATAGAATTATAAAAAAATTCAAATAAATCATCAGGTAATGGTAATTGTTCATTTATTATCTTTGAGATGGTTCTTAAAATATTATTACTAATATCTTCACCACTAGTTAGGACTTCACTATATATTAAAGTTATTACTTGATTATGTATTTTTATATTTTTATAAATAATGTCACTAGCATTATTAGTATCTTTTTTTACTTTATCTACTATATTCATTTTAATCCTCCTTTTCTTTATTATGGCTTGTTTATTCAATTACTATTTAGAATTTTTCAAAAATAAGTTATAATATATAAGAAGAGAGATTAATATGGTAAAAGAGATTAAAGTAAATAATGAATATGAAGTAACAATTGATAAACAAGATCATTTTGGGAAGGGAATTACTAAAATAGATAATTGTTTGGTTTTTGTTGATAAAGTTTTACCAACTGAAAAGGTAAAAATCGAAATAACTAGAAAGAAAAAGAATTTTGCGGAAGCGAAAGTAAAAGAGTTAATTAATAGTTCTAAAAACAGAGTAAAGGCAGATTGTCCTTATTATAATTTCTGTGGTGGATGTCAAATTATGCATCAAGATTATGAATCGCAATTATTATTTAAAAAACATAAAGTACAGGAGTTGTTTTTAAAGTTTGCGAAGATTGAGGATATAAAAATTAATAGTATTTTTAGTGGTAATGTTTTTAATTATCGTAATAAAGTAGTATTTCATGGTTCAGGTAATAAACTAGGTTTTTATCAAGAAAAGAGTAATAAACTAGTCAGAATTGATGAATGTTTATTAGCTGATGATAGGATAAATGAGTTATATAAAAAGTTAAAGATGTATTTAATTAATTCAAGTGATGTTATTAGTAAAGTAATGATTCGAAAAACGGAATTTGGAGAATCAATGTTAGTTATTGATGGTAAAGTTAATAAAAAGAGGTTTCTTGATTATTTTAAAGAAGATAATATTGATTCTATTTATTTAAATAGTAAATTAATTTTAGGTAATGAATATATAACTGAAAATGTATTTGGGAAGTCTTTTAGATTATTACCACAAGCTTTTTTTCAAGTTAATTATCAAATGATGGAAAAATTATACAAAAAAGTAATTGATTTTTATAAGAGAAATAATTATGAAAATATTTTGGATCTATATTGTGGTACAGGAACAATAGGAATTCTTCTTTCTAGTTATGTTAAAAGGGTAATTGGGGTCGAGGTAATAGAGGATGCAGTTATTTCTGCTAATATGAATAAGGATATTAATGATATTAGTAATATAGAGTTTATATTAGGAAAAGTAGAAGATAGGATTGAAGAATTTAAAAATATTGATTCAGTAGTAATCGATCCTCCAAGAAGTGGTCTTGATAAAATAACTATTAAAACGTTACTGAATTTAATGCCAAAAAGTATTGTTTATATATCATGTGATCCAGTAACATTAGCTAGAGATTTAAAAGATCTACTAACTAAATATGATTTGGTGGAGACAAATATAGTTGATATGTTTCCTAATACTAATCATGTAGAGAGTGTGGTTTTACTGCAGATTAAAAATTAGTTATAGGTAATAGTAATGAGGTAAATATGAAAAATAAATATTTAGATGATTGTATAGAAATTTTTAAAAAAGCGCACAATAACTTTCTTAGTAATAATTTAGAATTAATAAAAACTGGTGTTTCGGAAAGAACGTTGTGTGGTGCACTGATGATAGAATTATTTAATTGTTTGAATAATTCTTTTAAAGGAAAGTATAGTGATTATTATGTTGATGTTGAATATAACCGTGCTAAAAATGGTAGGGTTAAACATTGTGTTATAACAGGAAATGGACTTGAAGAAAGAAAAATAAGAATTAATTGTGATTTGGTAATTCATGGAAGAGGATCTTCAAAGGTTCAAAAAGAAAATTTAATAGCTATTGAAATGAAAAAGTCTTATAGAGATAACCAGGATAAACTTGATGATCGACAAAGATTAGAAGCCTTAACTAGTTCAACGGATGTTTATTATTGGAATGGGGAAGTTGATCCTAGTATTGTTTGTGGATATGTTTTGGGTATTTATTATGAAATTAATGATAAAGAAAATAAGGTGTTAATAGAATATTATAAGGATGGTACTTGCTTTAAGTCTTATTCGGTGTCGTTATAATAGGAAAAGGAAGATGAATTATGGCAATGTGGAATCCTTGGCGAGGTTGTAAAAAATGTAGTGATGGATGTAAATATTGTTATATTCATAAGGGCGATTATAAAAGAGGTGTCGATACAAG
>CAYRDW010000023.1:14660-16142 GCA_964423215.1 uncultured Muribaculaceae bacterium | reverse complement strand
AATTACTATTATCAGTAACAATATCAGTTAAATTATCCTGATTACTTCCTCCATATACTGCTCTACGCTCAATATTTCCATCTTTATCGTATTTTATTAGAACACCTGTAGTTAATATACCATCCGTAAATATTTTTAAACCGGAATCTTTTGAAGCAGTTGAACCTATCACAAACAGATTGTTTTTATAAACCATAACTGAATTATAACGATCGTTCTTACTTCCACCAAAAGTTTTTTCAAAGATGAAATCTCCATTTAAATTATATTGAACTAAAAGGGCATCAGTATTATTAGTATCTCGTTCCGACTCATCAGTAACTTCGTGATCAAAAATCTTCTTTGCTCCTACTAAATATAGGTTATCATTCATATATTCAATGTCTGTAAATCCTAAACTATCTGTATAACGATAATTTCGATGCCAAACATATTCACCGCTACTAGAAAATTTAACTAAATTACCAAAATCAGTTCCATCACGACCAGCTACATAAATATCACCATTTACTACTGTAATTCCATTAAAACTAGCTGATTTATTTCCACCATGATTATTCTTCCAAATGATTTTACCATTCACATCATATTTTACAATGATTCCGCCACCATCGGTTGAATTTCCAACTTGTATAGATTCATATATACTTTGGCCTATCGCAATATAGCCATCATCAGTAGCTATTACCTTATTAAATTTAGTATCTGCTAAAGATGAAAAATCTTTTTCCCAAACAACATTACCATCTTTATCATATTTAATAATTAAAGCTGTTCTTAATCTTTCTTTTGATTGCTTCACGGTTGCTTCATAACTACCAACTACTATATAACCATCATTTACTGTTATAATCGAATTAAAAGTAGAATTAATGCCTTTATCATACATTTTTTCAAACAATATTTTGCCTGACTTATCATGTTTTACTAGTTTAGCTTTTTCCAAGCCTTTAGTATAACTATTAAATTTACTATTTTTAAAATTACTACTACCCGCTACTACTATATCTGTCTTATCCAAATCAACTGAATTAAGAGAATCATAAAATATGGACTTATTTAAATTGTTATTTTTAAAAGCTAAGAAATATACTAATTCTATACTCAATAATAAAACACAAAATATTACTATTCCTAAAAAAATCTTTCTCGTTTTAGTTGAAAATATTGTTTTTTCTCTTAAATTAGTTTTTAAATTTCTTTTTTCCACAGTTTTGGGGATAGATGTAGTTTTCTTCTGTACTTTATCACTTTTTAATACTACAGTTTTTTTCTTATCCACAGTTTTGGGGATGACAGTTTCCTTTTTAACATTAACAGAGGGAGTTTTCTTCTCTTTAATATTTTTCACATTAGCTTTTTTAGATCTTTCCACTGCCACTGCTTTTGAATGAGCTATTTTATCCTTCGATTTAGATGTAGAAGCGGCTTTCTTTGTATCTACCTTTGGTTTAGTACTTGTCTTGTTTGTTTCTACCTTTG
>CAYRDW010000023.1:0-14560 GCA_964423215.1 uncultured Muribaculaceae bacterium | reverse complement strand
GTTTAGTAGCTACCTTCTTTGTTTCTACCTTCGGTTTAGTAGCCACCTTCTTTGTTTCTACCTTTGGTTTAGTAGCTACCTTCTTTGTTTCTACCTTCGGTTTAGTAGCCACCTTCTTTGTATCTGCCTTCGGTTTAGTAGCTACCTTCTTTGTATCTGCCTTTGGCTTTGTAGTTGACTTTTTAGATACTGTTGTCTTCTTTACTTCTACTACCTTTTTTTCTTTAATTGTCTTATTATTAGGACCTATAGTATCACTTTTCTTAACAGACTTAGGTTGTGCTTTAGGTTGTACTTTGACAGAAGATGTTTTCTTATTAGATGACGGTTTAGTTATCTTTTCAACTTCTTTCACCTTTTTTTCAGTTTTAATCTTCTTTTCATCTGCCATAGTATTCAATCCTCCTAATAATTATTTATTCATAAATTCCTAAATAATACTTCTTCTTACCTCTTCTAATAATAACATATTTCTGATCGATTGCGATATCCTTACTAACTACAAACTCTAAATCATCACATTTCTTACCATTAATAGTAATACTTCCATTAGAAATAAATTCACGACCTTCTCTTTTACTTGATACTATACCACCATTTACTAAAAAATCAAGAATATTTTCTGTATCCGTCAAAGTAATTGTTGGAACACCATTAAATACCATTTCAATTTGTTTACCAGTTAAGTTTTCCACTTCTCCACTAAACAATACTTCACTTAATTTAACAGCTTCATTATATTCATCCTCACCATGTAAAAAGGTAATAACTTCTCGTCCTAAAGCTTTATGAGCTTCTCTTAATTCAGGACGTTCAATATGTTTCTTCTCTATTTCTTCAATTTCCTCCCTAGTAAGAAATGTAAGTTTCTTTAAATACTCAATAACTTTTGAATCTTCTGCATTCAAGAAAAACTGATACATCTCATAAGAAGATGTTAGTTCCTTATCAAGCCAAATCGCATTACCTTCACTTTTCCCAAACTTAGTACCATCAGCCTTAGTAATTAGTGGCATCGTAATTCCATAAGCATCTTTACCAATTTTCTTACGTATAAGTTCTACTCCTGCAGTAATATTACCCCATTGATCACTTCCACCAATCTGTAAAGTACAGTTTTTGTTTTGGTATAAGTGTAAGAAATCAAGTGATTGCATAATCATATAAGAAAATTCGGTATAAGTAATCCCTACATCTAAACGACTTTTTACAGTTTCCTTATTTAACATATAATTTAGATTAAAAAACTTACCATAATCTCTCAAATAATCAATAAAATTAATATCTTTCATCCAATCATAATTATTAACAACTTCAAATCCAAATATTTTCTCAACTTGAGCACGAAGTCTTTTATAATTATAATCTAGCATCTCTTTAGTTATCATTGGTCTTTCTGAAGTAGGTTTAGGATCACCTATTAACCCAGTTCCTCCACCAACTAACAAGATCGGCGTATGTCCACCTTGTTTTAAACGAAAAGCCATCGAAAAGGTAGAGTAATGTCCGATATGAAGACTCTCACCAGTTGGATCAGTACCTATATAAAATATAAGTCCTCCTTTATTAATCTTTTCTTCTAACTCTGGACTTGTCGTATTTTCAATAAGTCCACGCCATACTAATTCTTCAAATAATTTCATAATTTTCCTCCTAAAATAAAAAAAACGACTATTCTAATCCATAAGGACGAATAATCGCGGTACCACCTTAATTGACAAGTTAAACTTATCCACTCCAGACTATAAAGCATCACCTATTTAACTCTTGATTATGTAATTTCATAATAATTTAAGATTCATTTTCACCAACAATGAATTCTCTAAACACTAAATTATTATTACTAGTAATCCCTCATAATTAAATTATAGTTCCTATCTTAACACAATTTTTCAATCATGCCAAGTCTATTTTTTCTTTTGATTTTCTTCATTAAGAGCTTTCCTTGATTCCTCTAAATGCTCACTGAATGGTTTACCATTTTGATTATTATCTTTTTCTTCACCCGATTTTGGTTTATCATTATTAAACCCTACTATTGACGAATAAGAAGAAACAGGCTCTATAGATCTTATCTTATTATATGAATCATAAGGATAAACTTTAAGCATTTAATCACTCCCTTAATAGGAAAAGGACTAAAATTAGTTTTTAGCCTTTCTATCTGCTGCTTCTAAACGTTCTAATATTTCTTTAACTGCTTCAATTGTTTTCTCACGAACTTCATTAGCAGCCTTTTCTAAAACTGGTGTACTTTTATCTACAGCTAATTGAACTAATTCTTCACATCTTTGTTTTAAATCATTTCCTTTTTGTTTAGCTATCTTTAATACTTTTTCTTTATCTAAGTCAGCTAATTCTTCCTTAATCTCAGCTATTTTATTAGTAAGTTGTTCTTTAACATCATCCATATCGATATCTTTAACTTTTTTTACTAACTCATCCATTTTCTTTTTTAAATCACGTCTTGTTTCACTACCTGCTTTAGGTGCAAATAAAATCCCAAGTCCAGCCCCAACAGCAGCACCTAAAATAAACTTACCTGCTCCACCTTTTTTTTGTTTCTTTCCCATTTTAATCATTCTCCTTTTTCTTTCTTTTAGGAAATATTTTTCCTATAATACCTGTAATACTAGCTACAACGGTATCACTAAAAACTGCTAGTGTATCAGTAACACCATCAATAACATTGAATAGACCATTTAAAGATTTAGTTTTTCTTTCTACATCCTCTAAAATATCATTAGTCTTATCTACTGTACGAATTAATTTAATTCCTAATACAATAAATACACAAACTAATACTATCGCTAGGATATATAAAATAACTGGTAAAACTTCAATTAAACTTTCCATATTCTCTACTCCTTATCCTCATACATTGAATCGATTAAATCAAACAAATTATCATCTGATTGTACCTCATCTTCAACTTTATCTTCTACTATTATCTCTTCCTGACTTACTGGCTTAGCACTTCTTCTACCTGTAGCTTTCTCATATCTAATATCCTTATAGTCTACATTATATTCTAACCCTAAATCTTCAAAATATTCCTCTGCATCCGCAATTGTTACTTTTTCTACAGCTGGTGCACCATCACTATCTGTCATATCATATAGTAAATTCTCATCTACTACAACTTCTTCTTCATCAGGTATTATAGTAATATTAGTAAGCGTATTATCCATAATATTTTCTTCAAGGTTTCCAAAAGCTTTATTTCTCACAAAATCCAAATCTGCATGTTTTCTAGAAACATAACTACTAGGCTTGTCCCTTTTATCAACAACTTCTTCCTTACGATAATTCTTATCAAGAATACCATAAATTGGTGATATTATTGGGGTTGGTTTAAATCCCGTTTTAGCTTCTGGATTTGAATATGGTTCAATATTACTATTAGGATTATAACTAATTGTATCATATAATTCATCAGGATCTTGACCGTATAATTTAACTTTTTCTACCGGTAATTCATACTGTCTATTATCAACAAAATCATCGTCTTCAAAATACTGAATTCCTGTACTTGTCTTTAATAATTCCTTATCAGCAAACAATTCAGGAGCTGCTACTTTCTCTTGTACTTCAACCTCTGGTTCTTCTTTAATCTCTATTACTTCTAACTGTTTTTCTTCTTTTTTAGGCTTAGTTTCAACCTTTTTCACAATCGGTTTCGACTCTTTTTTCTTTTCTTCTACTTCCACATACTCTTCTTCAAAAAAAGTATTTTTTAATTTCTCTAAAAGTCCCATAAAGCACCTCTTTCTATTCTATACTTTCCCCTAAATCAATTTCATCTTCATCTGGATTTTCTTTTTCATCCCCAAATTGATATTGTTCTTCATAGTCTAGGAATGTACCTTCTTCTCTTTTCGGTTTAAAGATATTAAATGTTTCTTCATTATAATCTAGTGAATCTTCACCCATAAGCGAATCCAAAACACTATCGTTAAACTTTATATTATTTAAGATATAAGCCATCGTTGTAACTGTTTTCTTAAGGTCTTTCTCTGCTGTAACATAAGCTTCTATCTTAGTATAATTATACATAAATTCTACAAAGAATCTATCCCCTACTTTAGTTATATCTAAATATCCCTTTTTCTTACCCTTATCAATATTCATTGATAGATAATTACTATCTACTGTTTGATATTCATTAACCACCTTATTATAGTAAGTTACTAAATCAACATATAAATACATTTTCTTATGATTATAATACAATATTGAATTTGAAGAACTACTTGCCTTAAGCATAACACCTTTAGGTAAATAATAAGAGTACCCTTCTAATGATACATTTTTTAACTTTGATTCCCCTGTTATTATTGTATTAACAATTTCTTCAAAAGATTGACTCTCTATTTTTACTAACGAACATCCACTAACTAGAATGAGTAAAGAAAAAATCAACACTAATTTCTTCATAATTCACCTACTCTTTATTTATTATATCAAATTATTCACTAAAGAAAAATAAAAATAACTTTTTTTTAGTTCTTGACAGTTCTTTTTACTGCTACTACCCTGTATATATTTTGTCCTTTCTCTGAAAACTTTTTTTCATACTCGGTCATAATAATATCTTCATCTGCTGATTTATGATAGTCAAAAGATAACTCTTCTAAAATATATCCATACTGACTATATGATAAAAGCGATGATTCAAATAATTTAGTATTATCTGTCTTTTGAATAATTATACAATTACCTTTAAAAAGAGAATCATACTTCTTCAAGAACATTGAACTAGTCAAACGTCTACTTTCATGTCGATTTTTAGGCCATGGATCAGAAAAATTAAGATAAATAGTATTTATTTCATTACAGAACACTTTATCTATTTCCAAAGCATCCATCCTTATCATTACTAAATTATCTAGTCCCTCAGGAACTTTTTCTAAAGCCCTAGCGATAACACTATCGTATTTTTCAATTCCCACAAAATTAATATTAGGATATTTAATAGCATTTTCAATAATAAAATTGCCCTTACCCATTCCAATCTCAATCTGAATAGGATTATTATTATTAAAATAATCACTCCATTTACCACAATTAACTTCTGGTTCTCTTACTAAATAACAAGAAGAATCCATAATTTCTTGTTTATTTTTGACATTTCTAAGACGCATATTATCACCAACTACATTATATCTCATATAATAAGATAAATAAAGGAGATGTTTTATGAATAATAATATGGAAGCAGGTTTTATGCCTGGTTATAGACCTAATCCTATTTTTCCAAATTTTAACTTCATCCAAGATATTAGAAACTTAGAAAACCGCGTTAGTAACCTTGAGCGTGAAGTAAACCGTTTAAGAAATCGTGTTAATAGATTAGAAAGTAATCATCCAATGCCTAGAGTTGATGAAACTAGTTATACTAATACTTACCAATCTCAAGGATACAATATGATGTAAAAAAGATATTAATATATTAATATCTTTTTTAGTGCAAACTAATTATTTAATCAAGTTACGAAAAAATTTCTAATAAAAAATCTTTAATTTTATCTTCAATTTCAAAGATACTATCCTGGTATGTTAGATGATTTATTACATTATCCAAGCCTAATAACAAACTAGAAACTTTATTACCTTTCTTTGAAACTAAGAGAATTGGAATATTATTATCAACTGCTTTTTGTAATTCCATGCCTTGACCAGTTGAAGCAATACTTACCTCAGCAATTATTGCAACTGCATTATTAACAAAATTCATTGCTCGTTCATATTTTTCTCTTGCATTACCCTTAAATTGCATTGTATTCAAGGGGGAATATATTTTATTATCAGTGTGTTTCTCACATATCGAAATAATATCTTGATATTTTTGGGAACTTTCTTTGGTAGCATCCAGCACTGTTCCAGTAATTAATAATATCTTTTCAGTCATTTATATCACTCCTTGATAATTTGATTATATATCGTTGTACCAATATAATCAATGTCTTTCTAATTAGAACTTCAGTTAAAATAAAAAGCTCAGTATACTTATTTTGTTATTAAATTCTATCATATGAAATCACACTTTTTATAAACTATTCTATTATTAAATCAAAAAAATGGTATAATAATACTAGAAGGTGATAATATGATATTTAATACAAATATAGAAAAAGAAAAATATGAGAACTTTGTAAAAAATCATAGTAAAAGTCATTTTCTCCAAAGCTATGCTTGGGGAAATTTTTCGGCTTTAGAAAAGAATTTATATCCTCATTATGTAGGACTTGAAGATGATAAAGGTAATTTAGTAGCGACAGCTCTTTTATTAGAAAAGAAGTTACCCTTAGGATTATGTTATTTATATTCACCTAGAGGATACTTAATCGATTATGATAATAAAGAACTATTAAAAATTTTTACTACAGAGTTAAAAAAGTATGCTAAACAAAAACATGCTATTTTTATTAAAATAGATCCTGATAATATTTACAATGAAGAAGATTGTATGGGAAATGAAATAATTAAGAATAATGATAGTTCTATTAATAATTTAAAAAGTTTAGGCTACAAACATTTAGGTTTTACTAAAAACTTTGAAACAATGGAACCCCGTTATACTTTCAGAATAGACTTTTCCAAATCGTTAGAAGATATCGAAAACAATTTTTCTAAAACCACTAAACAGCGTATTAAAAAAGCTGAAGATCTTTTAGTTCAAGTTAATGTAGGAACTGAAAAAGATCTAAAAACCTTTCATGATTTAATGAACTTAACTGAACATAGAAAAGATATTGTTACACCTAATCTTAAATATTATGAAACTCTATATGAGTTATGGAATAAAGATAATTCATGTAATCTTTTTCTAGGTAGTATTGATTTAGTTAAAATCATCGATAAAACTAAAACTTTATTAGAAGAACTAACAGAAGAATTAAAAAACTTTGATAAAGAATCTTTAAGTAAGGGAGAGAAGACTAAAAAGGCTGAAATAGAAAGAAGAATCACTAAAACAAATAGTGATTTGGATAAATATGTTGAAAATAAAAACAACTATGGTGATAAACTAGTTCTAAGTGCTTATTATATTATTGAATATGGTGATAAAGCTTGGGTTCTTTATGCTGGAAATCACAATGTTTTAAGTGAAACTTATACTAATTATAAAACTTATCAAGAACATATTAGATTCTATTATGATAAAGGTATTAAAACATATGATCAATTTGGAACGATTGGTGACTTAAGGAAGGACAACCCTTTAATGGGTTTACATGAGTTTAAAAAGAAATTTGGCGGGAATTATGTAGAATTTTGTGGTGAGTTTGATTACATTTTAAATAAACCATTATATTTTCTTTTTACCAAACTAGTTCCTTTTTACCGTAAAACAATTAGAAGTATAGCTAAAAGAAATAACAGGAGGTCATAATGGAATTAGTACAGTTAACAGAAAAAGAATTTAAAAAATTTGCGGATAAACACAAACAAATTAGTTTTCATCAAACTAAAGAATGGGGCGCATTAAAAAAAACTACTAATTGGCAAATGTATCTTTTAGGATTAAAGGATGATAAAAATAAAATAGTAGCTGCAGCTTTAATTTTATCTAAAATGACACCTATTAAAAAGAAGATGTTCTACTCTCCTAGAGGATTCCTAATTGATTATAATAATTTTGGATTACTAAAGGAGTTCACTAAGCACATTAAAGACTTTGTAAAACAAGAAAATGGTATCTTTTTAAAAATTGATCCTTATCTTTCATATCAAGAACGAGATATTAACGGCCAGATAGTAGAAAATGGTAAAAACAATAAAGATGCCTACAACAATCTAATCAAATTAGGTTATAAACACTTTGGTTTTAATTTGATGCAAGATACCCTGCAACCAAGATGGATATTTATTACTAAAACTAAAGACCGAACTACCGATGACGTTATGATGGAAATGGATTCAAAAACTAGACAGATTTTAAGAAAAAACGAACGTAATTTAATTAAATGCCGTGAAATAGGTTATGATGAATTAGATAAATTTAAAGACATCATGAAACATACTGGAGATCGTCGAGACTTCATCGATCGTCCTTTAAAATACTATCAAGAAATGTACGAACATTTAGGTAAAAATGGTATTTTAAAAATACTAATTGCTGAACTTGATACTAATGAACTTATTAATGAACTAACAAAAGAAATTACTATATATAATCAAGAATTCACTACTAGAAAAGATAAATATGAATTAGATTCTAGTAAAATGAATGAAAAAAAATATCTATCGAAACAAACAGAAACTGAAAATAACATTAAGAGAAATAAGAAAAAGATTAAAGAAATTGAAACTTTAAAAGACAAACATGGTGATATCTTAACTCTAGGTGGAATCCTTTTCTTAATTTATGGTAATGAGGTATTATCACTAGTTGGTGGTTCATATGATGATTTCATGGAATTTCAATCCGCATATACACTTCATTGGGAAGGCTTAAAATACGCAATTGAACACGGTTATGAACGATATAACTTTTATGGTATAACTGGTGACTTTAGAGAAGAAAATCCTTTATATGGACTATATACCTTTAAAAGAGACTTTGGAGGACAGGTAGTAGAGTTAATTGGAGAGTTTGATCTTATTATTAGTAAACCCTATTACTTCCTTTATAACCTAGCTTATAAAACTTATCGAACCATTAAAAATATTAAAAATCATATCAAAAAATAGAGTATTATGAATTTCATAATACTCTTTTTCTATCTTAATACAAAATATATAACTACACCTGCAGTTAATACTAAGAATGAGGCAATAATGGAAATAAGGGCCACGATATTTCCCATACCTTTATTCATCGTATTTAACAAGTTAACTTTAAACATATCACGTTTAGGATCACTCTTAGAAATCATAACTCCTTTATAAGCCTTTAATTCTGAACGATGACCCTCTTCTAAGATACCATCGGGAGTAATATTAGTTAATAGAATAACTTTTCTATCCTTAAAAACTGTATAATGAAGCTTAATTATACCATGTACCTTTTTAAACATATCATCAGTAGGTAGATCAAGCTCATACATATCACTGTTTTCGCTAGAATCATGAGCTACATTTTCACCAATAAATTCCCCAGCTTTTAATTTAGGATAGTATTCAAAATTCAATTTCTTATATGCAAGCATGTTGTATTTACGTACACTTCTCTCACGTACACGAAATTTATTTTCATCCAAATATTCAAATTTATAATTATCTTGCATACTATTACCTACTTTCTTACTACATCCTTTATCTTCTTTAACCACTTATATATATAATAAAAACCACTTATTTTAAGTTCAAATTGCCCGATATATTCAATAACATTACCATTAAATCCCTTTTTGAATTCATAGATTCCATAGTATTTATTGTTTTTATCGAAATCACCTGTGATTCCATAAAAATTACAGTATTTAAACTTCTCTTTATATGCTTCTTGAATATGATGTTGATACATTAAATACTTCGGAGTAAAACTCTTATATTCTTCTAAAACACCACTAGATAATGTCAAATATTCATTTCCTGATCTTAAAGACAATAAACAACCAATGTCTTTTCCTTTAGGATAATCTTTTTGAAATTTCTGAGCTTTAACTAATTCATTTTTATACTTCACTATCAGTTTATCAGAAGTTTCTTTTTGATTCAAGAGACGATTACCAACTTTATCTTTTTTTAATTTCTCATCAATTTGTTTATTAGTTTCTTTTTCTTTATTTAACAGTTCTAAACTCTGTTTATAATAAACTTCCGGATCTAAATAAGCAATGTAAATTGTCATTAAATTACCCATATAATGATACATCTTTTGGTAATATGCTAAATCTCTTGCGAAAAAATCTTTACGCTTTGAAGTTAAATCAAAAATTTCTGTCATTGTTTTTAAATCATCGATTGTTCCTTCACGAACCATTAATCCCTTTTTAACACATGAATCAATATTTTTTCTAGTACTTTTAGAGAATTTACTTTTCTTAGTTTCATAATCTTCATCAAGTTCCATTATATAAGCCCATCTAGCTTGCATTGCATCTAAATATAAATTAAAACCATAATGACAATAACCTAATGATTTTAAATTATCTATCGCTAAATTATCAGGTTTATTATTAGAATCAATATCGCCATCACTAGTACGTACGCGGTAGATAATATTAGGATCTATCGTTAAAACAAAACCACCTAATTTTTTAATATAATCTTTTAACTTATCAGTAAAAAAAGATAATAACTCTTTATCATGGTAATCAACCATAAGTCCTCGTGGAGCATAAAAATTCTTTTTTCCAAACACAGTTTTAGTTTCTATCATCATTGTTGCAGCTATTACTTTTTTATTTTTTTTAACACCCACAAAATGAACAACATTTCCATAATCTTCTTTTAACTTTGATAATTCAACTGATTGCATAAAAGAAGCTTGTTCATAATTATCATAAAAATTTTTATATTCACTTTCTGTTAGAACCGAAAAATCCATAATATCACCTTTTTCTAAATTTACGTAGTATCTTGTCAATATTGCCTTTACCAAAGATTTGATAAATAAGTTTTGTTTTAAAAGTAACCCCTAAATAAATTATAGCTCCTACTACTGCATATAGTCCTACCATAAAGATATTGGTTATACGACTATCTGAAGTAAACGGCATAAAGTTCTTTAAAACAAGTAAAGCTATTACCATAAATAAAGCTGTTAATAGTAAATTAATTGTTTTTTTAATTGTATCCTCATAATTTACTTTATACTTCTTCCCAATAAAATGTAGCGACATAAAAGCACAAACTAAATAACCTAAAATTGTTGAAGTTATCGCTCCATAATAAGCAGGTAAACCTATTTTATGAAAAGCATAAACAAAAGGAATAGTTAATAAGGCATTAGTTAATAAACCTGTAAGTAATCCCATAAATACTCTTTTATACTCTTTTAATAATTGAAGTATCGTAATAGATGCTGTGAATAAAGTTGTCGCTAAAGTTACAAATACATAATATCGATATACATTAGGTCCAAACTCACTAACACCATAAAATATTGTCCATACTGGCTTTGCAAGTACACTTAATCCAAAAGTCATTGGTATCGTAAAAAATAGTAAGCACTGTAATGTTTGATTAATTTTCTTTCTCACATCTATCATATCATTTTTCACAAAACTAGCTGTTAAATTAGGAATTAAACTTACCATTAATCCTGTCGATATTGAAACAATTATCATATTGATCTTTAAACCCCAAGTTGAAAAGACACTCATGATAGCTTCAGCTTGACTAGCGGTATAACCAATTCCATTAACCAGTACTTTAACTAATATAAACACATCTACAGAATTTATTAATGATTTAAATACATCTATCATTATAAATGGAAATGCATAAATCAATATTTTTTGGATAATTTCTTTATCTGTTATTTTTGGCTCATCGACTTTAAGAGTTCTTCTATTTAACTGTTCCCTATTTTTACGAGCCTTTAATACTAAATAAAGATATGATGTAATTGCCCCAATAGTTGCCGCAAATACCGCAATTCCTACTGTCGTTGTGAGTGATAAGTTAAATACTTTTAAAGTTAAGTAACTACCACCAATAATTATAGAAACTCTAACTAGTTGTTCTAAAACTTGAGAAATTGATGTCGGCGCAATATATTTATGGCCCTGTAAATAACCACGATAAATACTAACTAAGGGAACTACTAATATCGCAGTAGAAATAATTCTAATAACAAGCGTTACATCCTCTTTAGTATTACCACCAGCAACACCACCTAGAATAATATCAGCTACTACTCCCGCAAACAAAAACATTATGACAAAACAAACAATACCTAATATCATAAGTGTTTTCTTACCTAATTTAAAAGCCCTATCTTTAGCATTATAGTAACCCAGAACATTATACTCACTAATTATTTTACTAATTGCAAGTGGTATTCCCGCCTGACTTATTCCTAAAAATATTGAATAGATAGAATAAGCATAACCATATAATGCTCCTCCTTGATCACCAATAATAGCATAAAAAGGAATTACATATATCATCCCTAATATCTTACTAAGAACAATCCCAAATGTCGCAATAAAAGCACCTTGTATGAACGAATTCTTCTTCAACATAATCACATCTTTCTATTTTGACCTATTTATATGATACCACATTTAGCATATTATTTGCATGAAAGAACACTTATTTACAATAAAAAACCAGAAAACATATTCTGGTAAATATCACTATCTATAATTACAATTCTGCGAAAATAATTTCACTATTTTCTTTGCTTCATCATTTAATTTCCTTATTTTATTTATTTTTAAGAATTTTAAACCCTTTTTATTAGTTATATCAACTTGTAATTTAAGGGTATCGGCAAGTATCGTAGCTAATCTTTTATAACTATCATCTACTCCTGTTATTGAATTAAACCAATATTCTATATCATGTACATCACCCTTAAAGCGAAGATTTTCTAACGTAGATATAAAGGTTTTATTATTAGTTAATTCTTTACAGATTTGTGATTGTAAAAAATAGGATTTAGAACGATAATTCTTATCGATAGAATGTTGAATAGCATATATTGTGTTACTAACTTCTGTATCATTTATTTCATAATTTGAAAAAGAATTGATAATATCAACAATTGTCTCCGTTTGTTTTGTATTAATTATCTCTTCCAAAATAGCATTATTATCTTTACCAATTGGTTTTAATATTTTCTTGTCATAAATAGACCAAGTAAGTCCTGTCCGAATAGAAAGCTTATCATTATCTTCTTTTACTTCTTGATTAATTGAATTAATTGCATGATTTATCTCATGAACGAGATTATCAATTAACTGCATAAGCCCAATATTATGATAATTCTTTAACACGATAGCTTTTCGTGTAATATATTTATCATCACTTAAAAAAGGCACCGCAGTATAATAAGCTTGATATATTTTATCACCTTTATCATCGATAATAATAGGA
The DNA here is from genome assembly GCA_964423215.1 of uncultured Muribaculaceae bacterium. Lineage (GTDB taxonomy): Bacteria > Bacillota_I > Bacilli_A > RF39 > UBA660 > Alloscybalousia. The sequence continues at coordinate 1,564 of CAYRDW010000023.1, read as the reverse complement.
ATCTTTTTAAAAGAATCAATTAAATATCTTTCATGATTATTACCATATTTAATAATAAAGGCTGGAAGTATTAAATATAGTAGGTGTGTTATATTACTAGGATAATTATATTTAATTGCGATATCATCGACTATCTTTTTACTGTTTTTTATTAATTGATTAACATAATTATTATCCATAACATCACCACTCTTCTTCCTTTAAACTAGCTGGCATAATGATCCCATCACCAAATTTATCAGTAATATTATCAAGAACTTCTTGCATCTTATCATTATGAATATCTTTTTCCTCTTCAAATAAAGATATCTGTTTAAGATTATTATCTGTAAAATTAGCTAATCTTATTCCTATTAATCTTAACGGTTCCCCACGCCAACCTTTATTTAAAATTTGTACTGCTATCTTATATATTTCTTCGGTTACATTAGTTGAATTTGTTAATTTCATTTGATGACTATAACTAACAAAATCATGTGTTTTAAAAATAACCGCTATTGTAGTCGCATAAATTTTCTCCTTACGAGCTTGTTTTCCAACACGATCAGCTTGTTTTAATAATATTTTCTTTAGTATTAAAGTATTATCAATATCCTTAGAAAATGTTTCTGATACACTAATACTACGATTTTTACTCTCTTTAGTACCTACTATACTATTATCAATTCCATTAGCGTAGTTATGCATAGTTAGACCCATACTCTTAAATCGGCGTTTTAATATATTAATATCCATTTTAGCTAAGTCACCTATTGTTTTAATCCCCATTTCTTTAAGTTGCGTACTAGATGCTCTCCCAACCATAAATAATTCAGAAACAGGTAAAGGCCACATTTTAGTAGGAACTTCTTCCATAAAAAGCGTATGAACTTTATTAGGTTTCTCAAAATCACTAGCCATCTTAGCACATAATTTATTATTAGCTATCCCAATATTAACAGTATAACCGAATTTACTATATATTTCATCTTTCATTTTATAAGCTAGCTCTATGGGATCTTTATATATAAGATTAGTACCGGTCATATCTAAAAAGCACTCATCGATTGAAAGTCTTTCTACATCTGAAGTAAAAGTACAAAAATACTGATATAATTCATCAGATCTCTTGTTATATAACTCAAAGTCTCCTGAAAAAACTTGTAAACCTGGACACTTTCTACGTGCCATAAATAAAGGTTCTGCTGTTACAACTCCCATTTTTTTAGCCACTGGACTTTTAGCTGTAACTATACCGCGGCGTTTATCTTCATCTCCACCTATTACTGAAGGAATAGTACGGATATCGATAGGATGACCTTTACTAAGTAAATCAACTGCAGTCCATGATAAAAAAGCATTATTAACATCTATATGAAATATAATTCTTTCTTTCATGATTATCACCTAAAACTATTATAAAACAACAAGTTTATTTAAACAATCGAACAGGAAAATAATTAACCAATTTAACTCTCTTTCTTTACATATACAATCATTGCTGAAAAACAGTATATCTGTTCCTCACTATAAATGCTTGAAGATACTTGGTATTTAATATCAATTACATCCATATCATCATCTA
>CAYRDW010000022.1:0-16213 GCA_964423215.1 uncultured Muribaculaceae bacterium | reverse complement strand
TCTGTGTTAAAGCGCAACTGATTGATTATTCATCAGTAAAAGGGTGTATGATTATTAGACCATATGGTTATGCAATCTGGGAAAATATTCAAAGTGAATTAGACCGTCGTTTTAAAGAGACTAATCATCAAAATGTATATATGCCAATGTTTATACCAGAATCGTTATTAAATAAGGAAAAAGATCATGTTGAAGGTTTTGCTCCTGAAGTAGCTTGGGTTACTCATGGTGGTAGTGAAGAGTTAACTGAAAGACTTTGTGTTAGACCTACTAGTGAAACTTTATTCTGTGAGCATTACGCTAATATTATAAAAAGTTATCGTGACTTGCCTAAACTATATAATCAGTGGTGTAGTGTCGTTCGCTGGGAAAAAACAACTAGACCTTTCTTGCGTAGTCGTGAATTCTTGTGGCAAGAAGGCCATACCGTTCATGCAACTGCTGAAGAGGCTAAAGAAGAAACTTTAAGAATGTTAAATGTTTATGCTGACTTCTGTGAAGATATATTAGCGATTCCCGTTATAAAAGGAGAAAAGACTCCTAAAGAAAAATTTGCTGGGGCTGTAAATACTTACACAATTGAAGCTTTAATGTATAATGGAATAGCTCTTCAATCAGCTACAAGTCACTACTTTGGTGATAACTTTGCGAAAGTATTTAATATGACTTTCTCTGATAAAGAAAATGAAACTAAATATGTTCATCAAACATCATGGGGAATGACTACTAGAATAATTGGAGCGATGATCATGACTCATAGTGATGATCATGGTCTCGTGTTACCACCAAATATTGCGCCTATTAAGGTAACAATAATCCCAATCGGTAAAAATAATACTACTGTTATCGATAAGAGCTATGAAATAGCTAAAAAATTAAAATTACTAAATATTAGTTGTGAAATAGATAATAGTGAGAAGTCACCAGGTTATCGTTTCGCAGAAGCAGAAATGAAAGGTAGCCCGGTTCGTATTGAAATTGGTCCACGTGATTTAGAAAATAATACTTGTATTTTAGTAAGAAGAGATACTTTAGAAAAATTAGAAGTTAGTTTAGATGATGTAACTGAAGAGATAATTAAGTTACTATTAGAAATACAAGAAAGTATGTATATTCGTGCTAAATTAAGAAGAGATGATATGACTAAAGAAGTAACTACTTTTGAAGAAATGAAAGAACTATCTCAAAATGAAAATGGTTTTATAAAAGCACTTTGGTGTGGTAGTCGTGACTGTGAAGATAAAATAAAAGAAGAAATAGGAATAACCTCAAGATGTATCCCTTTTGGTGACAAAGGTCATGACGGTAAATGTGTCTGTTGTGAAAAACCTACTAACACATTAATATACTGGGGAAAACAATATTAAAAGAAAGTCGGATTTATATCTGACTTTTTACTTTAATCAAATAACTATTTAAAATAATCAATAAAAGTGTTATACTTAATAATATAAATAAGAATAATAGAGGAGGCTTTATGAAAAATCAAACTAAAAGACTAAATAAAAATGTTCTAATTATAATAATCAGTGTTGTAGTTATATTACTAATTGCGCTAGGAGTCTTAATTTTTAATAATAAGGATAAAGATAATAAACCAAAGGATAATAATAAGGGTAATAATACAGAAAATCTTGAAAATGCAAAAATGCCTGATTACTATTCAATCCTAAGTTATTTAAAACTTACTAATTTACCAGAGAAGTACTTAGGATACTTTTATCAGAAAGATAATTACTCAGTATCAACGATTGATAATAAAGTGAAAATATATATGGGAATTCGTAAAGTAATCGGGGATAATGGTGATAAATATAATAATCCAACTAATAAAATAGAATTAAAAAAGGAAGATGTTGAAAAAGCATTAATATCTATCTTTGGTCCTGATATTGATTATAAACATGAATCATTAGATGGTAACTCATGTAGTTTCTCAAGTTTTAAATACGATAAAACAAAGAATTTATATATTCAGGAACCAGGAGAATGTCCAGAAATGGGAACTGATACTATGCTTACAGAAATATCTAATATTAAACAAGAAGATAAAACAGTAGAAATATATGAAAAATTTGCTTATGTAGAGTTAAGTTATAACTTAGAGAGCCAAAAAGTATCTTATGATATTTATAAAGAAGTAGCTAAAACTACTAAAGTAGCTACAGTTGATGAATATAGCCTTGAATCATGTAAAGATCAATTAAATACTTATAAATATACTTTTAAATTAAATAATAAAAATTATTACTTAGAAAGTGTAGAATTAGTAAAATAGAGTCATATGACTCTTTTTTTTATTCATATATTGAATAAATATCATTATAATGCTAAACTTATATTAGTAAAATAAGATAGTTAATAGTATAGGAGGTATAGATTATGAAAACTAGTAATAAAATAAAAATTTCAATAGCTATACTAAGTATACTGTCACTTCTTTTAATAACTACAGGTGTAACGATGGCACTATTTAATTATACAAAGTTAGGAAGTACTGAAAATACTGTTACAACCGGGACAATAAATTTTATTTATACTGAAAATACAGGTATCGGTAATGGTGTAAATATTAAAGATGCTTATCCTGTAGATGATAATATTGGTAAAAGTTATACAACTGATGGTTATGTCTTTGATTTTAAGATAGAGTCTACTAATACTAGTAATGTCACTATTCCTTATGAAATAACTTTAAATAAGAAAACGGAAAGTACTTTAGTAGAATCAGCTGTAAAAGTATATTTAACTGATATGACTAGTAATAGTGATACATCTATAATAGAACCGACTCTATATAGTAACTTTAATAAGACAACGATTGATGTCGGAAACAGTATTGAAAAAACTTTATTTCAGGGAATTATTCCAGCGAACATTAAAAATTATACTAGAAACTTCCGTCTAAGAATGTGGTTAGATTCTAGTCTTGATTTTAGTAGTGGAAATTATAATAATCAAACCTTTATGGCAACTGTGAATGTTTATTCAGAACTTAAAACATAATAAAAGCATGTTTAATTACATGCTTTTTACTTTTCTACTAATCGATATAAATTAATACTAGGTCTATTAAAAAATCTTAATTTTAAATTACTAGTACCCAATCCCCCAGACACAAATAAATCAGTATCACTAATCTTATAATATAAATTAGGATATTTTTTAGCTCCACTAATCTTTTGAATAGCGCCAACTCCAGGAATTCTTATTTGTCCATTATGAGAATGTCCTGCTACTGCTAAATCAACTTTATTAGTTTTAATTACTTCATCAATATAATCAGGTTCATGTAGTAGGGAAATAGTAAATATCGAATCAGTCTCATTATAACTATAAGCTTTCCCAATATCCAAATCTCCCTGAATCTTACTCCCAACTCCAGTTATTAGAATAGGAGTAGTACCACGATGATAAATTAAATCATAATTATTATCTAGAATCTTGAAATCAGTTTGATTAAACACAACATCGAAATTATTATTTATATAATCATGATTACCTCTAACTGCATATAACCCAGTAGTAACTTGTATCTTATTAAACAGCTCTACTAGATCAGTTAAATCATTACTAGTTACTTTTGTATTCTGATCTGTTAAATCTCCTGTAAAGACCACAATATCAGGTTTAGCTTTATTGATAGCAGTAATCATTTTCTTTAAATCACTTTTATCAAAGGTAGACAGATAATGTAAGTCAGAAAAGTGTACTACTTTAAAACCATGAAATGATTCTGGTAATTTCTCATTAACTATTTTATATTCTCTAACTACTAATCCCTTAGTACTCACAAACCTCATATAACAGAATAAACTAACTAATAAAATAATTACTATTAGAAAAAACATTCCTAATTTAACAACTCTTTTTTTACTTTTATCATGTAATTCTTCTTTTTCTATTTCAATAGCTAAGCTTCTACTTTTCTGTTCACGACTTACCATAAAATCACCGCTGTACCAAGAGCTGTAATAATCGATAATAATGTTAAACAGAAATTATGAAACATATGGGTAATGATTGAAGCAAAAATATTATCAGTTTTAACATACATTGCCGCAAAAGCAAACCCTAACGAACAGTAAGGAATTAAATAAAGTAAATCTTGCCAGCTATTAAAAGAAAAGATAACATGAAGTCCCCCAAAGATTATACCTGATGCAAAAATAAATAACCATTTGTTTGGTAAAATATCACGGAAGGCTTTACGAAAAGTTAACTCTTCAATAATAGGAGCTAATACTCCTACACAAATTAATGACGCAATAGGAGCAGCATGAATGATATCTTGAACTTGATTCTCATTACCCGCAACAGCTCCTGGAACTAAAAAGTTAATAAGTAAATTAGCTACTACCATTACAATTAACCCAATTAACCAGTATTTAAATCCTGTATCAATAATTGGATATTTATTTTTCTTAAATTCTTTAAAATAATTAATAATATCTTTGCGGTACATCAAAAATAAAATAATTAATAATACCAGATCTGAAAATAAAGTTAAATAACTATTTTGACTAGCTGTTATCTTATCAACATCCAAGTTATAAATAGCTATCGGGATAAGCTGAAATAAACTCGCAAAGAAAAATAATATTAATACTAAAGCCGATTTAGGTAGTTTCCTAACTTTAATATAATCCCGTATCATCAAAATATTAAAAATAGTTGAACCTATAGTACTAATAATTATACTAGGCCAGATAATATCTATCTTAAGTCCTTTAAATAATAAAAATGAAATAATAAAAGAAATAATCCCCCAACCAAGACTTTTTAAATAATCACTTTTTCCACCCTTATATAAGGTAATAAAAAACGGTCCTACCGTAATTAAAATAGGTAATAAAACATTACTTAATCCACTGTTCATAATGAACCTCCTTATCATATATATATTAATAGTATCATAAACTTATAAAAAAAACTAAAAACATTGTTAAAATTAATTTTTTCTATGTAAAATAATAAATATGTGTTATAATCTAAATACAACGAGTGGCGATAGACCACTCTGTTTTATTTGTGGAGGGCGAAATGAAAGAAAAAATAATCCAAGCAAGTAAAGATAAATTACAGGAGTTAGATATATTTATCGATGATGTAACTTATGGAAAAGTAGATGGAGAAAATACTTTAACTATCGTTTTAGATAGTGATAAGATGATTCCTTTAAATGTTGTTGTAATGGCAACTAGGATGTTAAATCCAATACTTGATAAACTTGATTTAATTGAAGAAGCTTATACTTTAGATGTATATGCTAAGTCAAAAGGAGATGTAGAATAATGAACGGTAAAGAGTTTATTAAAGCGGTTGAAACTGTCGAAAAAGAAAAAGGTATCGATCGCGAAATTATTTTTGAAGCTATGGAAAATGCTTTAATGGCAGCTTATAAAAGAAGTACTGGTCTTCAAAACAGTATTGTTAGAATTGATAAAAAGACTGGTGATATTAAAGTTTTTTCTTATTTAACGGTAGTACCAGATGAGAAAGAGGAAATTGAAGTAGCTATTGATGAAGAAGAATCAGAATCAGAAGAATTTAATGTTGATACACAAATTATTTTAACTGAAGCTAGAAAAAGAGATAAAACCTTAAATGTTGGTGATACAATTGAAACTGAAATTACTCCAAAGGAAGATTTTGGACGTGTTGCGACATCAACTGCTAAACAAGTTTTAATTCAAAAAATAAGAGAGGCAGAAAGAAACAGTATCATGGCTGACTTAGGAAACAAACAAGATGAACTTTTAATAGGTACTGTTGAATTAGAAGATACTGATAACTACTATATTAATTTAGGTCGTAGTAATGGTATTCTTCCTAAAAAAGAATGTATTCCTGGTGAGAAAATCACTATGGGTTCACAAGTAAAAGTTTATGTTAGTAAAGTAGATGCTAATAGTAAAGGTTTATTAATTCTTTTATCTCGTACTCATTATGGTTTCTTAAAAAGATTATTTGAATTAGAAATACCAGAAATAACTGATGGTAGTGTCTTACTTTATAGTGTAGCCCGTGATGCTGGTAATAGAAGTAAAGTAGCTGTTTATTCTGAAAATAGTAGAATTGATCCAATCGGAGCTTGTATTGGTGAAAGAGGTAGTAGAATAACTCGTATTCTTGAAGAATTAAATGGTGAAAAAGTAGATGTTATTAAATATGATAAAGATCCTGCTGTATTTATTGAAAATGCATTAAGTCCAGCTAAAGAATTAAAAGTTCTTATTATGGATCCTAAAAAACAAGAAGCTATGGTAGTAGCTAATCAAGATAATTTTTCTCTTGCGATTGGTAAAAAAGGTAATAATGCACGTCTTGCTTCAAAATTAACACATTATAGAATTGATATTAAAAACATAGAGCAAGCTGAAGAATTAGGAATTGTATTTAGAGAAGAAGCATGAAAGTAAAAAAGATTCCGTTAAGAACTTGCATTATAACTAAAGAAAAACTACCAAAGCAAGAATTACTACGTATTGTTAGAACACCTGAGAAAACAGTTGAAATAGATTTAACAGGCAAAATGAATGGCCGTGGTGCATATATTAAGAAAGATGTCCAAGTTTTAGAAAAAGCTAAGAAATCAAAAGCTCTAGAAAGACATTTAGAATGCCAAATATCAGAAGAAATATATCAGAAAATAGTAGAATTAATAAAATAAAAATAAGTAGTAGGTGATCAATATGCCAGGTAAAAAATCAGAGTATTTATCTTGGAAACAATATTTTATGAGTACAGCTCTATTAGCCGCAACAAGAAGTAAAGATCCAAGTACGCGAATAGGAGCATGTTTAGTAAATGATGATAATAGAATCATTTCTTGTGGTTATAATGGAGCCTCTAAAGGTTTCCCTGATGATGAATTTCCATGGGATAGCACTGGTGAAAAAACTAATGAGTTATTAAAAATAAAAAACACATTTGTTTGTCATGCTGAAGAAAACGCTATCGCTAATTGTCCTGGTTCAACTGTAGGATCTACAATGTATGTTTCTATGTTTCCATGTAATGAGTGTGCTAAACTAATTATTCAAAATGGCATTAAGAAAGTAGTTTACTTAAGAATGTATGCTTATAGTGAAATAGTAGAAGCTACAAAAATGATGTTTGATTATGCAGGTGTTGTTTATGAACCATATAACAGAAAGAAGGAATTTACTAAACAAAACATAACAGAATTTGCTTATGATTTAGAAGAAATGTTAAAAAAGTTTTTAGATTAATAGAAGGAGGTTGATAATATGATGAGTATTTTAGAATACGCACAAGATGTCAATAAGAAAGTAGAGGAAATCATCGCTTTATGTGAAAAACTAAATATCACAGCTAGAGAAGAAGATGATACATTAAATCAAGACGATATAACGATGCTTGATGGAGAAATTAAGGCATTAGAAGAAGCTACTGCTGAAGAGCATGAAGAAGATAGTGATGAAACCATAATCGATGATGATTTCTTTGAAAAGGTAGAAAACTTAGCTGCTGATACAAAATTAGTAACTGAAGTTCAAAAAACTAAAAATAAAGCTAAGAAGGAACCTAAAAAAGATAACAACCAAAAAGAGTTTCTAAAAGAAAAGAAAGAAATATATAAGCATCGTGAAAAGTTAATGACTAACGTTAATCAGGAAGATGATAATGTTGTCTTATATAAAGAAAACATGACTGTTAAAGAATTAGCTGATGCTTTAAGTGTAGTACCTAGTGAACTAATTAAAAAATTAATGGGTCTTGGTATTATGACAACTTTGAATAACGCTCTTTCATTTGAAGTAGCAGAAATTTTAGTATTAGATTTTGAAAAAACTCTGAAACAAGAAGAAACTGCTGATATCGCTAACTTTGAAAGATTTGAAATTATTGATAACGAAGAAGACTTAGAAGAAAGACCACCAGTAATTACTATTATGGGACATGTTGACCATGGGAAAACATCGTTACTAGATGCTATTCGTGAAACTAATGTCGCAAGTGGTGAAGCTGGAGGAATTACTCAAGTAATTGGTGCTTATCAAGTTGAATGTAAAGGTAAAAAATTAACTTTTATCGATACTCCAGGTCATGAAGCATTTACAGAAATGCGTGCTCGTGGTGCTAGTGTTACCGATGTTGTTATTATAATTGTCGCAGCTGATGATGGTGTTATGCCACAAACTAAAGAAGCAATCGATCATGCAAAAGCAGCTGGTGTACCGATTATCGTTGCAATTAATAAAATTGATAAACCTGATGCTAATCCAGATCGTATACTAACTGAATTAGTAGAATGTGGACTTACTCCAGAAGAATGGGGTGGGGATATTATTTGTTCTCGTATTTCGGCTAAGACAAAACAAGGAATACCTGAATTATTAGAAAATATCCTTTTAATAAGTGAAATGGGTGAATTAAAAGCTAACCCAGCTCGTTATGCATCAGGAACGGTAATTGAATCAAAACTAGATAAACAAGTTGGTAGTGTAACAACATTATTAATTCAAAACGGAACTCTTCGTTTAGGAGAACCAATCGTTGTTGGAACCAGCCTTGGTAAAATCAGAACACTAAGAAATGATAATGGCCAAGATATTGTTGAAGCCCTACCATCAACTCCAGTTGAAATAACAGGACTTAATGAACCACCACTAGCTGGTGATAAATTCATGGCTTTCGAAACCGAAAAACAAGCTAAGCAAATAGCTGAAGAAAGACGTTTAAGAGCTCGTGAAGTAGATACCAATAAAGCTGGTATGACTTTAGAAGACTTGTTTGGTCGTATCAAAGAAGGAATACGTGAAATAAACGTAATTCTAAAAGCAGATGTTAATGGTAGTCAAGAAGCAGTAAAACAATCATTAGAAAAAATCGAAGTAGAAGACGTACGTGTTAAAGTAATTAGAAGTGGTGTCGGAACAATTACAGAAAGTGATATTACTTTAGCTAAAGCATCCAACGCTATTATAATTGGCTTTAATGTTAGACCAACAGCTAAGACGACTGAGATTGCTAAAGAAAATGGTGTTGACGTTAGATTATATAATATTATCTATAAAGCTGTTGAAGATATGGAATCAGCTATGAAAGGTATGTTAGAACCAATCTATGAAGAAAAAGTTACTGGTGAAGCAGAAATTCGTCAAATTTATAAATTCTCTAAGATTGGTAATATTGCGGGTAGTCATGTTACAGCGGGTAATATTAAAGCTAATAGTTTAGTTCGTGTTATTCGTGATGATATCGTAATTCATACTGGTAAACTTAAAACTATTCAAAGAGAAAAAGATCAAGTAAAAGAAGTTAGTAAGGGAATGGATTGTGGTTTTACTTTAGATAACTATCAAGATATTAAAGAAGGAGACATCCTAGAAGCTTATGAACTTATTGAAATAAAAAGATAAAAATTCCATATTATATCTTAGGTAGGGTATAATAGTATTAGAGGTGAATAAAATGAATGTTAAAATAGAAAGATTAAACAGTCAATTTGAAAAAGAAATAAGTATGATTCTTCAAAGTGAAATAAAAGATGAAGATATTAAGTTTGTTACTGTTACAGGCTGTGAAATTACTAATGACTTAAGTTTTTGTAAAGTTTACTTTACAGTTCTAGATGACTCTAAAAAAGATAGTACTTTAGAAGCTTTGAATAAAGCTAGTTCATTTATTAGAGGAGAACTAAGTAAACGTATTGAAGTTAGACATACTCCGGAAATAAAATTTGCTTTTGATACATCGATTGAATATGGTGAAAAAATAGAAAAAATAATAGAGAAGATTAACGAAGAAAGTTAATATCGGAAACTTCATATAATAAAAAAGAGATACAAATGACTTTGCAGGTTAGATGTTATCTCCGTAAATTCTTAAGTTAATAAAAAGATAAGAATAACACTATATCACTTTAGTTGATAGGTGTTATTTTTATTTGTCTTTGTCTTTTGGTTTTAAGTCTAATAATAATATTAGTATAACTAAAATTACTAAATATTCCACATTGACATCACCTCGCATTTCTTTGTAAATTTAATCTAGACCTTTTTTATCCAAGTTATGATATGAATGATGATTCTAAAAAAGATATTACTTTAGAAGCTTTGAATAAAGCTAGTTCATTTATTAGAGAAGAACTAAGTAAACGTATTGAAGTTAGGCATAATCCCGAAAAAAAACATTGGCAATTGCCAATGCTAATTATTACTTTTTATCCATTCTCTTTTTTAAGCCGGGTTTATCATAGGCTGAACTTCCACCAATTTGGATACCACAAACCTGATGTACTATTTCACTTGGAAGTAATTCTTTAAATTCTCTTCTTATTGCGCTAGTATCATCATAACGAGGCCCAAATGTACTTGCAAACATAGCCATTCCAATAACTTCCATTTCCTTACCTCGAGTATTACCAAATGAGAAGTTATTTGTACTTACATTAGTATCATCAATATTATATCCATGCCATGCAAGGCTATATAATGATTCTAAAAATTCAGTAGCTCCCAACGTTCCCATATTAAGAGTCATTTTTGCCATGTTTATAGCTTTATTCTCATCGAGTTTTGCTAATTTATTATAAATTGCATTTAACATCTTACCATTCAAGTCACCTAGTTTTGCACCTCTACCAGAATAATACTCAGGCCTACTTGATAATCCACTTGTGCTTACGATTCTTTCAATTACAGTTGTAGAATTTACTTTGTTGTTTAGGAACCCAATTGCTCCTTCTGAATCTAACTTAAAGGCTAAAGCAAATATTTTCTCAGCTGAATAATCTGTTTTTCCATTTTCTTTTGTTAAACCTTGCATTGATTGAAATATCGCATCAAATTCATCTTCTGTAAATTCTGCAAAGATTCTTTCACTATTGATTGCGTTTGAAACGATTTCTGATGGCTCTAACACTTTATTTTTTACCATTTGTTTTAAATAATCTGAAGCATGTTTTGACTCAAAGAATTGTGCAAGTCCTGGTGTTGTTTCTTTTACAATAGAATAACCAAAATCATGGTCTAAAGCTCTAGACATAAAATATTCTCCAAACTCTCCTTCATGAATTCCACTTGCATCTGTTCTACCCATTATACTATTATGTGTTGCTATTAATTGCTCACAACTCATTATTGTCATTCTTGATTCTAATGCTCTAAATTCGGTATAATCAAAATTATCAGTTGGGATTTTTGCAAGTTCTTCAGGTATTCCATCTGCAAATTTTAATAATGTTCCAACTTCATATTGTGAATTATCTTTGTTTACTGGTATAACAACTTCTAATTAGTATTTTTCCACTCACCAAAATCACGGTCAACTGTTAATTTTAATGTTATTTTACCATCTGTAACTCCTAAATCTTTAACTTCAGCAGTTTTATAATTAATTCTTTTCATTTTTTAAAATTATCCTTTCCAAAATATGCTCTGTAATATACCATACTTTCCTTATTTTGTCCATTCTTTTCATTTTTTTTCAATTTCAGTCTTGAATGTATGATTACAGTGTAGGTATCATAATTAGTAATAATTTATTTATATCAAAATGAAAACTACTCAAAGGGTGGATAATGAAATAAATTTCATTCTTTTTTATCTAAATTATGATATGATTATTATGGTGATAGTATGCAGTTGTTGATAATGTTATCGATACTACCAAGTATAATTATTGGTGTTTTAATTTATAAAGCTGATCGAGTAGAACAAGAACCAAAAATAGAGCTTATTAAAGCCCTATTAATGGGAGTTTTAGCTGTCATAATTACTTATATACTATCGAGAGTATTTGGTTTTATTAACCTTGATTCGAGCTATTTTAATCCTATTCAATTAATACTATATTCCTTTATATCAGTTGCTTTTATAGAAGAGTTTTCAAAATGGTTATGTTTAAATATATTGCTAACTAAAAATAAAAATTATAATTATCTCTTCGATGGAATCGTTTATGCTGTTTTTGTCTCATTAGGTTTCGCAACTATTGAAAATGTTTTATATAATTTATCAGGTGGTGTAGTTATCGCTTTAATTAGAGGTATTATAACCGTTCCATCTCATGCTTTTTACGCTATCTTTATGGGTTATTACTTATCTTTAGCTAAAGAAACAAAACTAGTAGGTAAGAAAAGATATTCTCTTAAATATTTAAGTTATAGTTTACTAATTCCTATTTTATTTCATGGAACATTTGATATGTTACTTTTACTTGGAAATACTATCCTTTTATTTGCCTTTTTAGTCTTTATTTTATTTCTATATGCCATATCGCTTCAAAAAGTAAAGAAACTTTCTAACCGTGAAAAACTATTTGGTAAAGAAAGCGTATCATACTGTTTAAAGTGTGGTAGTAAAGTATATAATAAAACTTGTAGTAGTTGTGGAAAAAGATAAAATCATAAAAAATAAGAGAAGACCGTACAATTAAGTGGTGATAGTATGTCTTCTTTTATTATTAATTTAATATCAAACTACGGTTATTTAGGAATGTTTTTAGGCATGGTATTAGAAGCTGTAGTCATAATTATTCCTAGTGAATTAATATTAGCTACTGGTGGTATTTTAGCATCACGAGGAATATTTAGTTTTCTTGGTGCCTTTATAATAGGTCTAGTCGGTAGTGTTTTCTGCGCTATTGTGATTTATGCCATGGGCTATTTTGGTGGAAGACCTTTTATAGAAAAATATGGTAAATACTTCTTTATGAAAAATGATGATATCTCTAGAGCTGATAACTGGTTTGAAAGATATGGACTATTAGCAGCTTTTTTCGGTAGAAACTTTCCCATTATTAGAACCTTTATATCTCTTCCCATTGGGATGACAAAAATAAACTTTTGGAAATTTTTACTTTATACAACACTAGGTAGTATTCCATGGACCTTTGCTTTTGTTTACGTTGGTTATACATTAGGTAATAACTGGACTATCTTATCCGATTATACTTCTAAATTAAAAGTACCAATTATTATACTTATTATTATTTTACTTATCAGTTATCTTTATAAAAAAATCTATATAAAGAAAAAAATCTAACTATAAACTTTTAATAAACATCATTTTGTATTATAATAAATACTAGGTGATGATATGAAAGAACTAGTAGATAGTTTTGTCAGTAACTGGACAAGTTGGTTATTAGCCTTTGGTCCGGTAGCAGGTGTAATTCTAATCCTTTTAGAATCAATACTACCTATATTACCATTATCGGTTTTTATAACTTTAAATATAGTTAGTTATGGACCAATCTTTGGTTTTTTAATTTCTTGGCTTGCGACTATTGTTGGCTGTATGTTATCTTTTTTCTTATTCCGTAAATTTTTTCAAACTAAACTTTATCGTTTTATTAAGAAGAAAGATAGTGAAAAATTAGAAAAATTAATGAAGTCGATAACGACAATCAATTTTAGTAATCTAGTTATTTTACTTGCTTTACCATTTACTCCCGCTTTTTTAGTTAATATTGCGGCAGGAGTATCTAAGATAAAAACAGAAAAATATTTTATCGCTATTATTATTGGAAAATTAGTTATGGTTTACTTCTGGGGTTATATCGGAACTTCACTATTAGAAAGTTTAACTGATATTACTATTTTAATTCGTATCTCTTTACTATTAATAGGTACTTTTATTGTATCTAAATTAGTTGAAAAAAAATTGAAAGTTAGGTGATAATATGGAATATGTAGTTATTGTTCTATTAGCGATTATTTTAGTTATACTTCTAGTATTACTAACTCGTAAACAAGATAATAACGATATGACTGAACGTCTAGGTAAGTTTGAGTTAAGTATTAATAAGGAAATGAATGAGAACTTTACTAAGTTAAATGATAAGATGGAAGAAAGATTAAATAAAATAAATGATCGTGTTAATGAAAGATTAGATCAGAACTTTGAAAAAACTAATAAAACATTTACTAATGTTTTAGAACGTCTAAGTAAAATAGATGAAGCTCAAAAGAAAATAGAAAATTTATCATCAGATATAGTATCTCTTCAAAGCATTCTAACGGATAAGAAAAGTCGTGGTATTTATGGTGAAGTAAATCTAAAACATATTTTAGTTAATGTCTTTGGTGAAAATAATGAAAAAATCTATAAACTACAGTGTTCTCTACCAAATCAGACGATAGCAGACTGTGTATTATATGCACCAGAACCATTAGGAACAATCGCAATCGATTCTAAATTCCCATTAGAGAACTACCAAATGATGGTTGATAAAAAACTATCACAAACTGAACGCGCTATGCATGAAAAACAATTTAAAATAGATATCAAAAAACATATTGACGCTATTAGTAGTAAATATATTATCGATGGTGTAACTAGTGATCAAGCTATTATGTTCTTGCCAGCTGAAGCAATCTTTGCGGAAATAAATGCTTATCATACTGATTTAATTGATTACTCATATAAAAAGAAAGTTTGGATAACATCACCAACTACTTTAATATCAACCTTAAGTGTTATTCAAATGATTATTAAAAATATCGAAAGAGATAAATATACTTCAATTATCCATGATGAATTAAATAAATTAGGCTTAGAATTCTCTCGTTATAAAGATCGTTGGGATAAATTAGCTAAAAGTATTCAAACTGTTAATAGAGATGTTGAAAACGTCTATATCACAACTGAAAAAATAACTAAAAAGTTCGATATTATAAATCAAGTAGAAGTAGATAAATTGGAGGATAAAACCAGTGAATAAAATACTAAATTATCTAAATATGTTATTAGTTGTCTTTCTAACAAGTTTTATGTTTTACAAATTAATATTCTTTGCGTCAACGATGACTACCTCAAAAATACTAACTACACTTTGCATTATTCCTATAATTATGGTACCATATTTATTAGATAAAATAATAGGCTATCATATGAGTGAAACCTTAAAATTATTATATTATCTATTTGTTATTATTGCATTAATATTAGGAAGTTTATGTGGTTGGTACTATAAGATTTCTTGGTTTGATTTGTTAGCTCATTTCTTATCAGGAATAGTATCTTCAGTTGGAACATTGATTTTCTTAAATCACAAAAAACTATTAAAAAAGGAACATCTTACTTTGACTATTATCATGATATTAGCCGTTTCTACCTTAGTAGCTTCTGGTTGGGAATTCTTTGAATACTTTTCAGATAAAATCTTTGGTGGTGATACACAGTGGGTTCAGGAAACAGGTGTTAATGATACGATGAGCGATATGTTAATAGCATTCTTAGGTAGTACTATCTTTAGTATATATTACTACGTACAGATGAAAATTAATAATCAAAAATTCACTAAATTTTTAGATAAAGTATTATAGGAGGTAACTATGACAAAAGAAACTAAACAAAAAAATAAAAAAATAAAAAAGGATCGCAGTAAAAAAGTATTAATAGCTTTATTTATATTAGTAATACTGGAAGTAATTATGATACCACTTCTTGTTTATTCAAGAATAGTTAAAATATTTCCTGTTATAGCATTCTTAATAATTCCCACATTATTAGCTATCTTTATCTTACTATTATGTCGTAATGCTATAAAAGATTTCAATAATAAAAAAGAAAAAATAATAGGAATAACCCAAAAGTAGGCTACTAGTCCTACTTTTTTTATATTTAAAATTACTTGCTAAAGATTGTAAAATATAGTAGAATTAGGGGTGTTTTGGAGGGATAGTATGATACAAACAAAAAATGTAACCTTACGTTTTGGAAAGAGAACTCTTTTTGAAGATGTAAATATAAAATTCACTGCTGGTAACTGTTATGGTTTAATAGGTGCTAATGGATCTGGTAAATCAACTTTTTTAAAACTATTAAGTGGTGAGATAGAAACCAGTAGTGGTGAAGTAATAATTTCTAAGGGAGAGAGATTATCCGTATTAAAACAAGATCATTATGCATATGAAGAAGAAAGTGTAATGAATACTGTTATTATGGGTAATACTCGTCTTTACCAAATTATGAAAGAAAAAGAAGAATTATATTCTCATACTGAATTTACGGATGAAGATGGTATGAAACTTGCTGAATTAGAAGGTGAGTTTATGGAATTAAATGGTTGGGAAGCAGAAAGTGAAGCCGGTGCTCTTTTATCAAATTTAAGTATACCTATTGAGATGCACTATAGTTTAATGAAAGAAATACCAGCTAAAATGAAAGTAAAAGTATTATTAGCCCAAGCATTATTTGGTAATCCTGATATTCTATTATTAGATGAACCAACTAAT
>CAYRDW010000021.1:5974-17092 GCA_964423215.1 uncultured Muribaculaceae bacterium | reverse complement strand
TGATTATCAAAATTCTAAAAGATGATGATATATGTCAAAAACTTATTAGTAATATGATAGAACTTTTAAATGAACTTTCTTCTAATTATCCTAAAAATATAATTGTAAAGTAAGGAGGATTAACGATGAATAAATTGTTATTGAATATACAATATTTTGCTACTCATAGAGGGCAAGGGTCTACTTCTAACGGACGTGATTCAGCTGGACGTAGATTAGGAGCTAAAGCTGCTGATGGTGAATTTATAACAGCAGGATCTATTATCTATCGTCAAAGAGGAACTAGAATTTTTCCTGGTATTAATGTAGGGCGTGGAAACGATGATACATTATTTGCTAAAGTAGATGGAATTGTTAAGTTCGAGCGTGTTGGTAGAGATAAAAAACAAGCTAGTGTTTATGAAGTAGAAGAATAGAAAAACTATTCTTTTTTATTGGTTTTGAAAACTAATTATAGTATACTAGGTATAGATTTTGGAATACATCCTTAAAGGAGGAAATAGATATGTTTATAGATGAGGTTTTAATAGAGGTACATGCTGGTAGTGGTGGAAATGGATGTACTGCTTTTAGAAGAGAAAAATATATTCCAATGGGGGGACCATATGGTGGTAATGGGGGAAAAGGAAGTAATATTATTTTTAAAGTAGATACTGGTCTACATACATTACTTGATCTTCGTTATAATAAAATTATTAAAGGTAAAAAGGGTGAACCTGGGACAGGTAAGAACTGTCATGGTAAAAATAGTGAAGATATTACTATACGTGTTCCACAAGGTACTATTATTACTGATACTGATAGTGGGTTAATAGTAGCTGATTTAAAGGGTAAAGACGATGAAATAGTAGTAGCTTATGGTGGTCGTGGTGGTCGTGGTAATACGGCGTTTAAAACACCAAGTAATCCAGCTCCTAACTTTAGTGAAAACGGTGAACCTGGAGAAGTTAAATATTTGAAGATAGAATTAAAACTACTTGCTGATGTAGGATTAGTTGGGCTTCCAAGTGTAGGTAAAAGTACACTAATTTCCATGGTATCAAAATCTAAACCAAAGATAGCGGCATATCATTTTACAACCTTAGTACCTAATCTTGGGGTATGTAGAGATCAAAAAGGTAGAACATTCGTAATGGCTGATTTACCAGGGTTAATTGAAGGAGCTAGTCAAGGTGAAGGTCTAGGAGATAGATTCCTTCGTCATATTGAAAGAACTAGAGTAATAGCTCATGTGATTGATATGAGTGGTTTTGAAGGAAGAGATCCATATGAAGATTATGAAGTTATCAATAAGGAACTTGCTTTATTTAGTGAAAAGTTAATTAATAAACAACAACTTATTATAGCTAATAAAATGGATCTACCAGGAGCAAAAGAAAATCTAGAGAAGTTTAGTAAAAAGGTAGATGCTAAGATTTTCCCTATTAGTGCGATGAATAGTGATGGCTTGGAACCGGTATTAACTGAACTTGCCGATATGTTAGATAATTTAGAATCTTCGCCCTTATATGAAGATGATCAATTTGAGGGTCACGTTCTTTATAAGTTTAAGAAAGAAGAACCATATACAATTAATAGAGAAGATAGTGGTATGTGGGTAATAAGTGGCGATGAAGTAGAAAAATTATTTAGAATGACTAAATTTACTACCGAAGAGGGAATCTTAAGGTTTACTAAAAGACTTCGTAAAATGGGTATTGATGATAAATTAGATGAATTAGGAGCACAAGAAGGCGATACAGTTAAAATACTAGATTTTGAATTTGAATATAGGAAATAGTAAAAATGGTGATATGTCTATTTTAAATATATTATTTGAAGAGTTATGGAAAAAAACTCTTTTTCTGTTGAATTTATTGGTTATTTTTAGTATAGGTGGTATAATTTATGTATACACAAATACAAAATTATAAAAATTACCAAAAAATGGTTGAATAAGTTAACTGAATGTGATATGATAATCGCAATTTCAAGCAGTATTGGAAATTAGAAAAGTGAGGAAAATATTTTATGAAAAAACTAACAATTTATGACAATGAAAAATTTGCTGATAATTTTTACAAATTAGCTGTAAAAGAAAATTCAAAATCATCAGTGTCGGAAGTTTTATTAACCGTTTGCTCTGAAATTTTTAATGAGTCTTCAGGAAAAAAATTAGAGGATAAAATTAAAATAGGTGGTAAAGCTATAATATTACCTTTTGCCTTTTTAGGTGCTGTTACTACTTCTAGTATTGAAAATAACATTAAAAGACATAAAATGGCTTCGGTGTTAGATGTTTCTACAAATCAGGTTGTTTGTTCAGAAGCAGAATTAATAGAGAAAGAAGATTATAATCAAATTTTTGGATATGCGGGTTCATTAACATATAAAGCTAATATACATGTGGAAAGATTGAAATCTATTAGATATATTTTAAATGATGCTCATTTTGAGGCTCTTTCTACTGCTGATTTAAGTTATTTGGAAAATTTGATAGGTGTAGGTGGTAATCTATACTTACCAAGTTCAATATTTGAATCTCAAAAACCAATTGAAGAAGTGTTACCAAATTTAAAATATGTTGGTGGTGCTATAGTTAAACATAAAGAAAGAATTAGATAAATTATAACAAGGGGGAAAATGTGAATATATTTATAGATGAAGAAGCATTAAGAAATTTATATTTAAAAGGTTTAGCGATTGGAAAAATCCAAGGTCCTCCTACCGGAAAACCTTCAATTGATAAAACATGGTTGTCTAATTATACTGACGAACAAATTTTGGTAGAAATGCCAAAAATGTCTATATATAATTATATGATGAAAAACAACTTAGATCATATGGATGATGTGGCACTAGAATATTTTGGAAAAAAAATAACTTATAAACAATTTGATGATAAAATTAATCAATTTGCTAATAGTATTTTAAAACATGGAGTTAAACATGGTGATGTTGTCACTGTTTGTATGCCAAATACTCCTGAAGCAGTTATTGCATTTTATGCATTGAATAAAATAGGTGTAGTTGTTCAAATGGTACATCCATTATCGAGTGAAAATGAAATCAAAAACTTTTGTAATGAGGTTGATTCGAGATTTTTAATAACAATAGATAGTTCGTTAGATAAAGTAGCAAATATTGTATCATCAACAAAACTTAATGATATTGTTGTAGTTTCTCCTTTTGATTCAATGCCAGTTCCAAAGAAAATTGTTTCTAAAATTAGTAATTTATTTTCTAAAAAGAGTAAATTTAAAAAATGTATAAATTGGAAAGATTTTGTTGCACTAGGAAAATTAAATAGTGGTGATTCAATTTCTGAATATCCCTATAATGGAGATAAACCGGCAGTTATTTTGCGTACTGGTGGTAGTACAGGAGAACCAAAGGGTGTTTCTCTTTCAAATGATAATTTTAATTCAATGGTTGAGCAATTCAAACAAAATGCTGATAACTTTGATCGTGGCGATAAAATGTTGACTGTAATGCCTGTATTTCATGGTTTTGGTTTGTGCAGTTCAATTCATTTACCTTTGTCATTAGGAGTTTCTTCAATTTTAATACCAAAGTTAAACTCAAAAAAAATAGACAAACTATTTAAAAAATATAAGCCAAATCATATTTTAGGCGTACCAACTTTATTTAAAGCAATAACCAATAACAAAAAAATGCAAAAAATGAAAATTAATTATGTAAAATATGTTGTGTTTGGTGGTGATATGGTTAAGGATTCATTAGAAAAAGCTGTTAGAATTTTTTTTGAAAAAAAAGGTTCAAAAGTTAAATGTTGTAAAGGATATGGTCTATCTGAAGCTACTGCAGGCATAACCTTTGCATGTGATAATTATAATGAGTTTGGTTCTATAGGAATTCCAATGGTAAAGTCTAATATAAAAATCATTGATCAGAAAACTAACACGGAGGTTGAAAAAGAAAACATAGGTGAATTATGTGTTAAAGGACCTAGTGTAACAAGTGGATATTATAATAATGAAAAAGCAACGAACTTAGCTATTGATGAAGATAAATGGTTACATACTGGTGATTTAGGATATTATAAAGATGGTTTATACTATTATTCTACAAGAAAGGGAAATATGATTATTTCTAGTGGGGTAAATGTATACCCCAATGTAATTGAACAGGTAATTGAATCTCATGAAGCAGTTTCTGTGTGTGTTGTTATTGGGATAAAACATCCATATAAAACAGAAGTTCCTAAAGCATATATTATACTGAAGGAAAATTATGAATATTCACCAGAATTAGAAAAAAGTATTATGGATTTATGTTCTAAAAGTCTTAATAAATATTCGGTTCCAAATAAAATTGAATTTAGGGAAACATTGCCACAGACATTATTGGGAAAATTTAATCATCGTGCATTAAAACAACAAAATTTACAGTTAGTTAAAAAACAATAAATAGTGAGGTGTTACATAATGAAAATAGGTGTAGATGTTGATGGTGTATTAGCTAATATTGAAAAATATCAATTAGAAAAAGGTAAACAGTTTTTTGCGGATAAAAAAGTTGTTGATGAATTCGGTTACGATATAGAGACTATTTTTGGTGTTTCACATGATGAAGCTACTAAATTTTGGACGAAGTATATTGTTGATTATTGTTTAAATGAACCAGCTATGGATAATTCAGTTTCTGTTATAAATAGACTTAAGTCAGAGGGACATGAAATTCATATTATAACCCAAAGGGCACATACTTTAAGAAATGATCTTTTGGGTGTTGTTTTTAGAAAAATGCTTAATCATTTTCTGAAGAAGAATAAGTATAAAATAGATTCAATAACATACTGTACGGATTTAGATGGGGACAAAAGCAAGGCGAAGGTTTGTAAAGATTTAGGAATTGATGTTATGATTGAAGATAGTGTAACTAATTGTCAAGCAATTAGCGAAATAACTAATGTTATATGCATGAATGCAAAATACAATCAAAATATGACAAATAGTAATGATAATATTACTAGAGTTGATAACTTTGAAGAAGTTTATGAAGTTATTTCTAAGATGAATATTGTTAATCAAACTGAGAATAAATATGAACCTTTTACAGTAGATAAATATAAAACTAGTTATGGAATAGTAAGAGTCATAGGAACTCCTATATTTCAAACTTTATTAAAACCTACTATATTGAACAAACAATATATACCTGAGGAGGGTGCTATTCTTTTATGTGGTAATCACTTGCATGTTTGGGATCAATTTCCTGTTATATGTGCTACAAAAAGAACTACTCATTGGATGTCTAAAAAAGAGTATTTTGATAGTCAACTAGGCCCATTCTTTAAAAAGACAGGTGCTATTTGTGTAGACAGAGAAGGAGATACATACAAAGCTATAAATATAACAGAGAATTACTTAAATATTGGTAGTGCTATTGGTTTGTTTCCAGAAGGAACAAGAAATGGATTAAAACGTAATAATATTGAATATCTATATAGTTTTGTAGATGATAAAATATCAAAGGAAGACTTTCTTATACTACAAGAAAAACAGAAACCATTATTATCAAGAGTTGAATTATTAACAAAAATGTATACTAGTGGTCAAATAAGTAAAGAACAATTTTCAATAGCTGTATTTGATATAGAGCAATTTTTAAATGAGTGTGTTAATAACTCAATTATTTCTGAAGATGAATATAATGATTCGTTACTTTTACCTTTTAAAAAGGGTGCTGTCAATATGGCACGTTCTACGGGTGCTAAGATAGTTCCTTTTGGTGTTACTGGTGATTATAAAATTGGTAATGATAATCTAATAATCGATTTTGGTGAACCATTCAATGTTAATAATGAAATGGATTTAGACGAAGCAAATAGTATTTTAAGAGGTAAGATTTTGAACTTAGTACAAAGCAATTTGAAAAAATAAAACATTTTGCATTAATTGTGGTATTACGATAAAATAATCAAGAAAACAACATTATTTGTTTAATGTTGTTTTTTTTGTGATATAATTGTTAAATAGGAGTGGTAATATGATTAATAGTGTGTTTTTTCAAATTTGCAGTTTTTTCTATGTATTATTACTAACTTTTGTATACTTTTCAAAAAAAAGATTGCAATCTGCT
This sequence comes from uncultured Muribaculaceae bacterium, assembly GCA_964423215.1. GTDB lineage: Bacteria > Bacillota_I > Bacilli_A > RF39 > UBA660 > Alloscybalousia. The sequence continues at coordinate 11,008 of CAYRDW010000021.1, read as the reverse complement.
GAAAACAGTATATATGCTGTTTTAATTGTCACAAATTTAGTTGGACTTATATTGGATGTTTCTAGTATATTTACTATTATTAATATGGATAAAATACCTATATTAAATTTTTTGATAACTAAAGGTTATCTTGTTTATTTAACTACGTGGATATCTTTATTGACTGCATATATCTTTTTGATTTCAAAGAAGGATTGGGAATTTAAACTTCCCAATATTCCTTATAATAAATTTGTTAAGGTAACAATATCATGTTGCTGGTTTATTATATCTGTTTTTATTTTTATATTACCTTTACATTATGAGAGTGTTAATAACCAAATTTATTCTTATGGTCCAAGTGCTTCTTTGTTATATTTGTATAGTGGTATATGCATATTAGTTTGGATATTTGTTCTATTAAAAAATTTCAAAACAATTAAAAAAATAAAGTGTGTTCCTATTTTTGCTTATATGTTAATTGGTGTGGTAGTTATTTTTATTCAATTAACTAATCCAAATATTCTTTTAATGACTTCAATGGAAACATTTATTACATTTCTAATGTACTTTACGATAGAAAATCCAGATATGAAATTAATTAATGAACTAAATATAGCTCGTGATCAAGCTGAAAAGGCTAATAATGCTAAGACTGACTTTTTATCTAATATGTCTCATGAGATACGTACACCTTTAAATGCTATTGTGGGATTTAGCCAGGCTTTAGTAGAAGAGGATATTCCTGAAAGTGCTAAGGGTGAAGTTAAAGATATTTTAATGGCATCAGAAAATTTACTAGATATAGTTAATGGAATTCTTGATATTTCTAAAATAGAAGCTAATAAATTAGAAATAGTTAATACTGAGTATAGCTTTCAAAAAATATTAAATGAACTAGTATCGTTAACTAGAGCTAGATTAGGTGATAAACCATTAGATGTTAGAATTAACTTTGATCCATCAATTCCACCATATCTATATGGTGATTATGTTCGCTTAAAACAAATTGTTTTAAATTTATTAACTAATGCAGTTAAATATACGAAAGAGGGGTATGTTGAATTTAAAGTTAGCACCGTTAAAAAAGGAAATGTATGTCGTTTAATTATATCAGTAGAAGATTCTGGTATTGGGATAGCTAAAGAAAAAGTAGATAAATTATTTACTAAGTTTCAACGTTTTGATGTTGAGAAGAATATTACTATTGAAGGTACAGGACTTGGACTAGCTATTACTAAAAAGTTAGTTGAATTAATGAATGGTAAAATTGTAGTACAGAGTATCTATGGTAAGGGTAGTCGTTTTACAGTTGCGATTGATCAAAGGATCGTTACTAATCCTACTACCATCAAGGCAGATATTAACCCTAATAAATTAACTGTATTTGATGCTTCAGACAAGAAAATACTAATCGTTGATGATAATAAAGTAAACTTAAAAGTAGCATCTCGTTTACTTAAGGATTATAATGCTCAGATAACTGAAGTTATGAGTGGCTATGAATGTATTGATTTAATTCGTAAAGGCGAAGATTATGATTTAATTTTAATGGATGATATGATGCCTAAAATGACTGGAGTTGAAACTTTACATTTATTAAAACAAGATTCTAGTTTTTCTATTCCGACGGTGGCTTTAACAGCTAATGCTATTTCAGGTATGAAAGAGAAATATCTTAGTGATGGATTTGACGATTATTTGTCAAAACCAATCAATAAAAATGAATTAAATCAAGTAATACATAAATATTTAGCTAAAAATAAATAAATATGCTATAATTTTATTAGGATAGGTGATTAGATGAAAGATGTAAATTTACTAATTAACAATGGTGTTAATATTGAAAAGAGTTTAGAACTGTTTGGTGATATGGAAACATATGATGACACATTACAGGATTTTTTAGCAGAGATAGATGAAAAATTAACTAAGATAAAGGCTTTTAAACAAACTGCAGATATGGCTAACTATGCAATTTTAGTTCATTCATTAAAGAGTGATGCTAGATATTTTGGGTTTGAAAAATTAGCAGAACTTTCTTATCAACATGAAATGGAAAGCAAAGCTAATAATATGTATTATGTTACAGATCATTATGATGAATTAATGAATGAAGCTTATCGTATCGTTAGTTTAGTAAAACAATATATGGGTATTATTGAAGAAGATTCTTCTAGTGGTACTACTAATTCTGTTACTCATGATAAGAAAATATTAGTTGTTGATGATTCAACAATCGTGAGAAATTTTATTCAAAAAATATTTAGTAATGATTTTGATGTACTAATAGCTAATGACGGTCAAGAAGCATTAAATACAATAGTTTCAGATCCAAATAATATCGTTGCGATGTTACTTGATTTAAATATGCCTAATGTTGATGGTTTTGCGGTATTAGAATATTTTAAACAAAATCAATTATTTGATAAAATACCAGTATCAATAATTACAGGAGATAGTTCAAGGGATGTAATAAATCGTGCTTTTACTTATCCAATTGTTGATATGCTACAAAAACCATTTAATGAAGTTAATATTAAAAAAATCGTTGAGAAAACAATTTCTTTTAAGAAAGAAGAAACCGGTATTGAAACATTATAAAAGACTATTTCTAGTCTTTTTTTTCGTGAACTTCTAAAATATCGCCAACTTTTATATTATCGATACTGCCAACTGGTAGTTCATAAGTATAATAAACTTTTCTTTTAGGAAAGATTATCCTTTCGGAATTAAGATTTTTATATAATTTAATAATTTTATGATTTTTATCGGTCATAATAACATCGATATCTTGAAACATAAAGTAAGTATGAATGCTACGACAATGAGAAAATCTTAAACCTTCTTTAATGTTTTCTAAACGAAACATATAACCTTTAAAGCGATTCCAGAAACCGGTACATTCATTAACTATAATTTTATTATTATTTATTTCTACATACATTTTACTTCACCGGTTTTAGTATATCATGGTTAAAATGTATTTGACAAATACTTTATTTTTTTATACACTTATCTTAGATTAGAGGTGGCTATGTTATGAATAAAATTAATAAAAAAGGACAAGCCTTAGTAGAATATGTTCTTATAATAGCTTTGGTGTCTTTAATTATCATTGGCTTAGTTAAAACATTTGGTGGTTACTTAAAAGATTCGATGACTAAAACATCATGTTCAATTAATGGACTTGAGTATGTTCCAGGTGAAAAAGCTGGTAAGGGTGAGTGTGGAGATTCACTCGAAGATGATAAATAATATTATATAAGTTAAAGGTGAGATAAAACTCACTTTTTTCATTTCCAAATATATTTTAGTATGTTATAATACTTTATATAATAGGGGTGGATTAAGTGAATAAGAAAAAAAGCGGACAAGCTTTGGTAGAATTTGTATTAATCCTACCAATATTAATCTTCTTGATTCTTGGTTTTGTAGATTTTGGGAGAATCTTATCTAAAAAAGGGTCATTAGAAAACAAAATTGATGAGGTTGCGACTTTGATTTATAAAGAACATAAAACAAAACAAGAAGTAATCGATTTAATAGAAAAAGATTCAGATATGGGTGAAGTTACAGTTGATTATTATACAGATCGAGTAATAATTAAAATGAGTGATAATATTTCCTTAGTAACACCAGGTTTGAATCTAATTTTAGATAGTCCATATACAATCAAATTAGAAAGGACTGTGCCATATGATGAGGTTTAATAATCAGCAGGGACAGACCTTAGTACTATTTGTTTTAATATTACCACTCATAATGGGTTTAGCTTTCTATATTATTGAAGAATTATATATAATGAATGAACAAAGAAAATTAAAACATATTGGGGATATGGTTTGTGACTATGCACTAGATAATAGAAGTTTTACTAAACAAAAAGAATTAGCTATCGATAATGATAGTCAAATTGAAAAAATAGAGGTTAATTATTTAGATGATGGTATCAAAGTAAATTTATCAAAAGAAGTTAAAAGTATTTTTGGTAGAGTTCTAGGTTATGATACTTATTCAATTAAAAGTCGTAATAGATGTGTAAATGAAGATAAAGAGGGATAATATGAAAAAAGAAAAGGGGAAAATCATATCAGTTGTTTCATCTAAGGGTGGAGTAGGAAAGTCAATATTATTACTTAATCTAGCTGGTGTATATTCTAGTTTAGGTAAGAAAGTATTGATTCTTGATTTTGATTTCAGTAATGGAACAGTGGCTTTAAATTTAAATTTAGAACCTAAAAGAACGATATACCAATTAACAGATGATATTTATAATCATCGTTATTTAAGTTATAAAGATTATTTAATTTCTTATAATGATGATATCGATATAATTGCGGCTCCTAAAGATCCAAGACAAGCGATGAAAATCGATTCTAAACATTTAGTATCATTACTAGATGAAGTAGGTTATTCCTATGATGTAGTTCTTGTTGATACAACTCATGGGTTAACTAAGAATAATATTTTTACACTTGATCATTCAAATACAATTTTATATGTAATTAGTAATGATTTTATGGATATTAAAAATAGTAAGAATTTTATGGCTATTATGAAAGATGCTGAGTTTACTAATATTAAAATAGTTTTAAATCAGTCTCATCATACTTCAGAAGAATATTTTAGTAATTTTGATATTAAAAGTATTATTAAGAAAAATATTGATTATACTATTTCCTCTTCATTTCATGTTAATAATATAACTAGATATATTTTAGAAGGTCAGATTATTACACTAAACAGTAATTTTATAAATAAGAATAAAAAAGATATGAATAAATTAACCAATATGGCGGAAGATTTAATTCAAGAGTAGGGGATGATAATATGGCTAAGAAGACACTAGCGGAAGAATTTGATTTAGAAGCTATTACTAAAAAAGAGATAAAGATTTTAAATGATTATGATATTTTTCAAGATAAAGAGTTATTAGATCAATTAAGAACTAAGATTATTCAGAATTTAATTGATCATCATATTCCTAAGGAAAAGGATATTGAAGAACATATTTATCAGGAAATAGATCGTAGTTTAGAGGGGTATGATTTA
>CAYRDW010000021.1:0-5964 GCA_964423215.1 uncultured Muribaculaceae bacterium | reverse complement strand
TCATATTGGTAATGGTGAGTTTAGTAATGCATGTTTTGATATATTTAAAGATAAGGAGCTTCTTGATAATCTTAGAAACACAATTATATCTAATCTTATAGATGATAAAATACCTAATAATAAATCTCTTCATGAGTATATAAATACAGAAATAGATAAAGCATTATTAGGGTATGATTTAACTAATTTAGAAAGAAGTCATATCTTTAATTTAATTGATAATGAGATATATGGTTATGGTCCTATTACTGAGTTATTAGATGATCCACAAGTAACAGAGATAATGGTTAATGGTCCAAGTGATGTTTATATTGAGATTGATGGGAAGATTATTAAAGATGATACGATATCTTTTATTAATGATAATCATATCTTAAGAACGATTCAAAGAATGATTCAACCTCTTGGGAGAACTCTTGATTCTACTAATCCCATGGTGGATTCAAGATTACCTGATGGTTCTAGAATCAATGCGATTATTCCACCGCTTAGTATTAAGGGACCTATATTAACCGTTCGTAAGTTTAAAAAGGATATGGATAGTATTGATGATTTACTTCGTAATGGTACATTGACACCATACATGGCTAGGTTTTTAGAAGCGTCAATACTAGCTAAGTTAAACATTATTGTTTGTGGTGGTACTGGTAGTGGTAAAACAACAATTCTAAATGTATTATCTAGTTTTATTGAAGAGAATGAACGTATCGTTACAATTGAAGACGCAGCAGAGTTAAAGCTTCTGCAGTATCATGTTATTTCATTAGAAACTAGAAATACTAATTATGATAGTGAGGGTGAAGTAACCGTTCGTGATTTAGTTAGAAACTCACTTCGTATGCGACCTGACAGAATCATTGTTGGGGAAGTTAGAGGAAAAGAAGCTTTTGATATGTTACAAGCGATGAATACCGGTCATGATGGTAGTTTAACAACTATACATGCTAATGGTCCGATTGATGCTTTAAATCGCCTAGAAACATTAGTTTTACTAGGTGGAGTAGAAATACCAATTAAAGCAATTCGTGAATATATTGAAAAGGCTATTGATTTAGTGGTTCATATTGAACGTTTATCAGATGGTAGACGTAAAATTACTAGTATTTCTGAAGTTGTTGGCTTTAAAGGTGATGAAATAAAACTTAAAGAAGTATTTGCATTTCGTCAAAAAGGTGTTACCGAGCGTGGTGATGTAGATGGGGAATTTGTATTATATAATTATGTTCCGAAAGTATATGATAAGATAACTCGTCAAGGTGTAACAAGTGTCGATGATATTTTTGAACCAATCCTTAATTCTAAAAAAAGAAAAGATAGCTAAAAAAGGAAGTGAGAAACGTGTCTCAAGATTTTGTTGTTTTTATGAAATTATTACTAGTCTTAATCGGTTTGATGTTTATTTACCGTTTTTATCTTGTGATTCGTTCTGTTCGTTATGAAAGAAGAATAGCTAGATATACGATTGAGAATCTTAAACCTAATTCAATGTCATTTTTTGATCGTTTAGAAAGAAATTATCGTAAGTTATGTCATAGGTTAGGAAATAGATTAAATAAAACAAAGATAGGAAAAGAATATAGTCAAAAATATGTTAATTATATTGGTGGTTTTTATAAACAAGAAACGGACTTTTTGGCTAATAAGATATTACTAGGTTTAATATTTTTATTAGTAGTATTCATTGTTTTAGTAATTCAATCACAATTAATTGGCTGGTATTTATCGTTATTATCTTTCTTAATTGGTTTCTTTATTCCAGATGTTATTTTTATTATTAATAAAAAAGTTACAGAAAAAGAAATCAGAGATGATTTTATGAAAGCAATTACGATCATGAATAATGCTTTTAAAGCAGGTAACAGTATTATGCAAGCAATTAGAGTTGTATCGGAAGAAATAGAAGGACCCTTAGCTAAAGAATTTCAAAATATGTATATGGATATTAACTTTGGTTTAGATTTAGAAACTACATTTAATCGTTTTTATGAAAGAGTACCATTAGAGGAAGTTAAATATATTACATCATCACTAATAGTATTAAATCAAACTGGTGGTAATATAGTTCAAATCTTTAGTACGATTGAGAAAAACTTCTATGCTAGGCAAAAACTTAAAAATGAACTTAAGGCGACAACATCTTCAGCTAATGCGATATTTAAAATATTAATATTATTACCTATCTTCATGATAGCTTTAATTACCTTTTTAAATCCTAGTTACTTCTTAGTCTTAATAACAACGGGAATAGGAATTATGATAAGTACTTTGATAGTTTTACTTTATATAGGTTATATTTTAATAGTTCGTCAGGTAATGAAAATAGAAGAATATAAATAGGAGGTAGAATATGAAATCTAAAAGAATAAGAATAGCTGAAAAGATATATCGTAAAAAAGTTATTACTGATATTCAAGAAGAGATCAATCAATTAGGTAGTGATACTTTATATGACGCTGTTAATTTCCTTGATTTTCGTTTTATCTCATCAGTATTAATTTTTATAGCTAGTCTTCTTTGTTTTAAACCTTGGTATTTATATGCTCCTCTTATTACAGCTTTTTATTATATAATCTTGCCTAAGATTTCTATTAAACGTAAAGTTAATCAAAGATGTAATAAGTTAGAACATGATGCGATGTTATTCTTTGAAGTTTTATGTTTATCTTTAGAAGCAGGTAAAAGTTTAAAAAGTGCGTTAGAGATTACCGCTGAGAGTTTAGATTCTGAGTTATCATCAGAGTTTAAACAAACAATTAGTGAAATTAATTATGGTAAAAGTTTACCTGAAGCTTTAAATGATTTAAAGAAAAGAATTCCTTCACCAATAATTGATAATATTATTTTAAATATTACCGAGTGTTATTCATCAGGAGGTAATCTAATCGATAGTTTAAGACAACAAGTAGATTATATTCGTGATGTTAAAACAATGAAGACAAAAGAAAAAATTAATAAAATGCCAATTCAAATTAGTGTTATATCGGTATTGTTTTTTATACCGATGATACTGTTATTAGTTTTAGCACCAGCTATTATAGAGTTTTTACTCAAATAAAAATAGTAGCTTTTATTATATTTAGGAAAAGGGTAATCTTTTCTTTTTTTTGAAATTATGATAATATTAATGTGATAAAAGTGAGTGGACATTCAAAGTGGGCAACAATTCATCGTAAGAAGGGATTGATTGATGCTGAGAGAGGTAAGATTTTTCAAAAGTTAGCTAAAGAGATATATGTGGCCGCTAAAGGTACTAATGGGGACCCTGATAGTAATCCATCTTTAAGAGCAGTAATTGAAAAAAGTAGAAGTCAAAACATGCCAAAAGATAATATCCAAAAAGCAATTGATAAAGCAGTTGGGAGTAGTGATGGAGATAACTTTGAAAGTATTCGTTATGAGGGTTATGGTCCTAATGGTATTGCATTTATGGTTGATTGTTTAACTGATAATCGTAATCGTACAGCATCATTAGTTAGATCAGCTTTTACTAAACGTGGTGGTAATTTAGGGACTGATGGTTCAGTTAGTTATATGTTTAATCGTAAAGGGGTTATAGTAGTAGAAAAAATAGTTGATGAAGATGAACTGATGATGGTTGTACTTGATTATGGTGCATTAGACTTTATTACAACAGATGAAACTTTTGAAGTTTACACTACACCTGAGGTATTTATAGAAGTTAAAGAAGCAATGGAAGAAATGGGTATTAAAGATTTTATTACGTCAGAAATTACCTTTGTTGCGGATAATGAAATCTCTTTAGATGATGAAGAAGCTAAAGATAAAGTATTACTACTAGTTGATACTTTAGAAGATATTGATGATGTCCAAAGTGTTTATCATAATTTAGGTGAATAATAGTTAAGAGTAACTGGTTTACTCTTTTCGTTTGTTTACATATTTTAGTAAAAATGATAAAATGTAGGTGTAATAAAAAAGAGGGATTGTATGAAAAAAGCGGTAGTGATAGTAAATCCTCATAGTGGAAAACATAAACAACGTAAAAAGCATGATTTTCATGATACTGAAAAATATCGTCAATTATTTTTGGAATATGGTTATGAGATGGTTTTATATCAAACTAAATATTCAGGTCATGCTAGGAAGATTGTTAGAGAAATAGATGAAGCTGATTTAGTTGTGTCAGTTGGTGGTGATGGTACTTATAATGAGGTTATGACTGGTAATTTTGAGAGAAAAGAACGTCTAGTTTTATCGCATTTACCATATGGAACTACTAATGATATTGGGGCGATGTTTGGTTTAGGTAAAAATACTTATAAAAACTTACAATTAATTTTATCAGGTGAAGTTAAAGGTATTGATATCTGTACTATCAATGGTAGTCCTTTTACTTATTCAGCAGGTTTTGGGAAGTTTATGAATGTACCATATGAGACTAGTCATAAAATGAAAAAAACAATTGGGAGATTAGCTTATATAGTAGAAGGAATTAGTGATTTCTTTCGTCAAAAAACACCTTTATATGAAATAACTTATGAAACAGCTGGTAAAAGATATCATGGACTTTATTCTTTTGCGCTTATTTCTAATGCTAATCGAATTGCGGGTATTAATAATTTTTATCATAATATTAAATTAAATGATAGTAGATTTGAAGTGTTATTCTGTAATTTAACTAATAAGAAGGATATTGTGAAAAGTCTTTTTTATGTAACTACTAATGATATTACCCAAGTACCAGGTTTTTATTTTCATAAGACAGATAAACTTAAAATTACTTTTTATGATAAACTTAAGAAACCATGGTGTTTAGATGGGGAGAAGTTTCCTTATACTGGTTCAGATTATTTAATTGAAATAGTTAAAAATGTTAAGGTAATGATACCTAGTAAAGTAGTATTTAAATTATTCGTTGAAGGTGAGACAGATGAAGATTAATTATCAAATAAAGATGGAAGAAATAATAAATAAAAACAAAGCTTTAGGAAAAACTCCTAAACTTTTACTGCATAGTTGTTGCGCTCCTTGTTCTTCATATGTACTTAAATATTTAGCTGAGTATTTTGAAATAACAGTTTTTTATTATAATCCCAATATTAGTGAAAGTGATGAGTATCAGAAAAGAGTAAAGGAACAAAAGAGATTTATAGGAAAATTACAGTTGGATAAGCCGATTTCTTTCATTGAGGGTGATTATGAGCCCAAACATTTTTTTGATTGTGTAAGAGGTTATGAAGACTTAGGTGAAGGTAGTGAGAGATGCTTTAAGTGTTATAGATTAAGACTAGAAGAAACAGCCAAGGTAGCTAAGGAAAATAACTATGATTATTTCACAACAACATTATCGATAAGTCCGTATAAAAATAGCCAGGTGTTAAATGAAATTGGTTATGATTTAGAAAACAAGTATCAGATTAATTATCTATGTGCTGATTTTAAGAAACGTAATGGTTATAAAATAAGTATTCAATTAGCTAATAAGTATAATCTTTATCGACAGGATTACTGTGGCTGTGTTTACTCTAAACAGGAACATGAAAAGAAAGTAAATTCTAGGTAATAGGAGGGCCATAAATGGAAATAATAAAAGTAGAAACGGGTTATTTAGAAGAGAATTGTTATATTATAAGTGATGGTAGTAATTGTTTGGTTGTTGATCCTGGTGATGATATTGATAAGATTATCTTGGGAATAGATAAACTAACGGTACTTGGTGTTCTAATAACCCATCATCATTTTGATCATGTAGGTGCACTTAAGTCATTACTTGATAAGTATCCAGTTTTAGTTTATGATTTTAATAATTGTGAGGAAAAGAAGTATACAGTGGGATCTTTTACTTTTGAAGTTATATATAATCCAGGTCATTCTAAAGACTCAGTATCTTTTTACTTTCCTAGTGAAAAGAAAATGTTTGTAGGGGATTTTATTTTTTATAGGAATATAGGTAGATGTGATCTTGAGGGAGGATCATTTATGGAAATGAAGATGAGTATTGCG
>CAYRDW010000020.1:0-17393 GCA_964423215.1 uncultured Muribaculaceae bacterium | reverse complement strand
ACTTGATCATTCTTTCTAGCTAAATAACCATCTAGAAAATCAGTAAAACTAGCTATAATAAATATTCCCCCAGCTATTACATATCTAAGATCCATATCAACAACAGTACGAATTACTGGAATCTGAATTCCTATCGCATCAAACGGAAACATTAAAATAATCATCACTATAATCGCTAAAATAATTCTTAAAATAGTTAACTTAGTAGGTACATTCATATATACATCTCTCCTTACTACTTATTAATTCACTTGTAATATTTTCTTCCCGACTAGATAATTTAATAATTAATAAAATAATCAACAATATAGAAAAAATAATACCCAAACAAATAATAATTGGTTTTAATTTAATATTTCTAGGTGTTTTAATCTTTGTATACGGAGATACAATTTTATCTTTCTTATCTTCCTCATTTTGTTTAATAGCTTTAGCTTCCATAATGTCTTCTAAAGATATTCTCGAAGTATGTTCAAACATGAAATCATTAAATTCATCAAGAACTAATTCAGTTTCTAATCCTAAATATTTAGCATAGTCACGAACTAAGTCCCTCAAACTAAAAACATCCTTAAATGCTCGGATATTTCCTTCTTCAATGTTTTCAAGTTGAATAACCGCTATATTTAAATCTTCACTAGCTTCATCTAAACTAACACCATTATTGACTCTAGCATCTTTTAAATACTCACCGATTTCCTTCACTCTTATACACCTCTAATTTCAAAATAATAATACTTTATAAGCCATGTTCTGTACCTATTACTAGGTGACAAACATCTATCTATCAGTTTCCTGATCCTCGAGTTAGTTATTATTCCTTCCTCGAAGCTCCCCTACCATTATTTGGGTTTCTCACTCGCGGGGTTTACCATCGTTTCACTCTTTTCTTTCGAAAAGATATCGTCACTGCGGCACTTTACAACTACTAATTTCATATCCTAAGACTTAGAAACTTTCGTCGCCGTTAGCCTAAGCTACCTAGGGTTATTTTTTCCCCTAGCACGAACACTAAAAGCAATTACAGCTTTTGTGAGCATGGACTTTCCTCTATATTACTAAGAATACAGCGTTTGTCAAAGTACTATTCTTCTTCCTTATCTGATTTACCATAAACTATTTTTTCCAAATTAGAAACTCGTCTAATAATATCAACGTTAGTTACCTCTTTATCTTCAGTTTTAGCAATATCGATACTCATTTTAACATTTCTAAGTTCTTGTTTCAAGTTCATTATTTCAGTTAATAACTCTTCTTTTTCCTTTTCAAGTAACTTAATTATATTAAAGAATTGTTCATAGTCACCGATAATTTCATCTAAAAATTGGTCAACTTCCTTTAGTCGATAACCCCTAGTATCAATTTTAAATTCCTTCTCCAAGATATCCTGTGGTGTTAGTGAAATTTTACTTTGAATCATAATCGATTCCTCCAATCCCTTATGCTATATATTATCCCAAATCGACAATCTTTTGTCAATGGTAACTAAAAGATATTTTCACATCCATCACCACTATTAATCACAATTTTTTAAGTATTCATCTGTATATGTAAACAGTTTAATATATAAAGCTTTCTCCTGCATACGATTCATCACTTCAATAACCTGTAAATAGTCCATAATATTCCTCCTATTTATACTTATACCTCAAAAATAAACAAAATTCTTCTCATTCGACAAAACAAGTCGAAAAAACACTTATTTTTCTCCTAAATAATTATCACTTATGTCACAATATATCTAATAATGTAACCTTAAAAAAAAGACACGAAAACAATAGAAAAAATAGACATATTATAGTATAATGATATACAGGTGATTTCATGAAATATCCAAATGGTATAAATGTAGTTAGTAATAATAAAGAGACTAATGCACAATATGGAAATCGTGGGATTCATTTAGAAAATGATTTAAATATTTCAAATAAATATTATATTGATCACAAAAAAGCCTTTATTTACAAAAAACCAACCCCAATTAAAATTAAACGTGTAGATTATCCTACTAAAGTTAATCGCGTTGGAGCAATAACTATTAAAGAGGCTTACTTTGAATCACCATCTACAACCGATTATAACGGTATCTATCGTGGAAAATATATTGATTTTGAAGCTAAAGAAACAAATAATAAAACATCGTTTCCTTTAGATAATATCCACAAACACCAAGTAGAACACTTAAAAAATATTATAAGTGTGGGTGGAATAGGTTTTATTATCGTTCGTTTTAATAAGTTAGGTAAAACCTATTTACTATTAGCTAAAGACCTAATAGAATATATTAATAATAATACTAAGCGTTCTATTCCAATTACTTATTTTAAAGAAAAAGCTTATGAAATAGAAGAAAAGTATCTACCACGACTAGACTATTTACAAATTATAGATCAAATATTGGAGGTATTATAATATGACAAAACAAAAAAATAATAATGCAAATAAAAAAAGAATTAATATAACTTCACAGCAAACCAAAAACTTTATGTTTCTAATTATGGGAATTATTTTAGTTTTATTAGTTGTTAGTTATCTAATTATGGGATTAACCCTAACTATTATCTTAGGACTTGGGATAGGATTAATTCTTTTAATAGCTAGATTTCTAGATAAAATTAAGAATAAACCTAAACAAAGAAAAATATTTAATATTCTGTTAATTATTTTCTTAGTTTTCGCTCTACTTATATGTATCTTTATCGTAGGTTTTGGTTTATATGTAATTAAAGCTTCACCTAAATTCGATATTAATGAATTAGATAAAACTGAATCAAGTATTATGTATGATAATGCCAGTGGTGAAATTATAAGATTAGGTCGTGAACTAAGAGAGAATGTTACCTATGATGATTTACCAGAAGTCTTTATTGATGCTCTGATAGCTACTGAGGATTCTAGGTATTTCCAACATAATGGTTTCGATGCTCCTCGTTTTGCGAAAGCTACCATCGGCCAATTAATGGGAAACAGTAAAGCAGGTGGTGCTTCTACCTTATCGATGCAAGTAATTAAAAATACCTATACTTCTAGTGAAGATGAAGGTATAAAAGGTATTATTCGTAAATTTACTGATATCTATCTAGCCGTATTTAAACTAGAAAAGAATTTCACTAAAGAACAAATTATTGAATATTATGTAAATAACCATGAATTAGGAAGTAATGCTTTCGGAGTAGAACAAGCCGCTCAAACCTATTTTGGGAAAAGTGCTAGAGACTTAAATCTTTCCGAATCAGCTATTTTAGTAGGAATGTTTAATGCACCTACTTATTACAGTCCTATCTATCATCCTTCACGAACTTATACTAGAAGAAATACGGTTTTAAACTTAATGGTTAAACATGGTTATATTACTAGAGGCGAAGCTGATGCTGCCGCTGCTATTCCAATTAAATCTTTATTAAAAGATCAAAGTACTGAAAGTGTAGCCTTTATTAGTTATGTTGATACTGTAGTAGATGAATTAATGAATAAAAGAAAAATTAATCCTTATACAACACCTGTAGAAATATATACTAATATGGATCGTCAAAGACAAGAAAAAGTTGATGATATCTTTAATGGGAAAACCTTTACCTGGGCTAAAGATAAAGTTCAAAGTGGTGTCGCTGTTATCGATGTTGATACTGGTAAAATTGTAGCTGTTGGGGGTGGAAGATTTAAATCGAGTCCTCGAACTACTACTAACTATGCAACTCAAGCTAAACGTCAAATCGGTTCAGCTGCTAAACCAATCTTTGACTATGGACCTGTTATTGAATATGAAAATTGGTCCACATATACTCAAATAGTTGATGAAAAATATACTTATTCAAATGGTACCCCAATCAACAACTCAGACCGAACATTTATGGGGAAAATAAGTTTAAGAACTGCTTTAGCACAATCAAGAAATATTCCAGCTCTTAAAGCCTTCCAAGCCGTTGATAATAAAAAGATTATTGAGTTCGTACAGAGATTAGGAATTCAACCAGAAATTAGTAATGGTAAAATCCATGAAGCCCATTCCTTAGGTTCATTCGATGGAACTACTCCACTGATGATGGCTGCTGCTTATGCAGCATTCGCAAATGGTGGAACATATTACGAACCATTATCGATTAGTAAAGTTATTTTCCGTGAAACAGGAGACGTTTATAATTATGAAAGTGAAGCTACTAAAGCTATGAGTGATTCGACTGCTTTCATGATTACCGATACATTAATAACTTCTGTTGAATCAGGATTAAGTAATGGTGCCAAAGTACCAGGTGTTACTTTAGCTGCTAAAACCGGTACATCAAGTTTTACTGATGAAGCTAAGAAAAAATATGGTTTACCAGGTAACGCTATTAATGATGCATGGGTAGTAGGATATGATCCTGAATATGCAATTAGTTTATGGTATGGATATGATGATATAACTGAAGGTTATAATACTGATATTCAAGCTGTAGTTCAAAGAGGTAAATTATATAAAGCTTTAGGAAACGCCGTTTTCAATAAAAATGGTCAAACCTTTAAAGTACCCGATAGTGTAGTAAAAGTTGGGATTGAAAGTGGAAGTGATCCAGCTGCATTACCAAGTGCTGGTACCCCTAGCGATCAAATAATTTATGAATATTTTAAGAAAGGTACTGAACCTACTGAGTCATCAACCAAATATGATAAACTAAATTCAGTAACTGGTTTAAAAGTATCTTACTCAAAAGAAAAACAAAAAATCACAATTACATGGAATAAATTAAATACACCTACTGCTAATAAAGATTATGGTGACTTTGGATATAACGTTTATTACGGAGAGGTTCTTCTAGGATTCACTACTAGTAATACTTATACCATCGATGCTAATAAAAATATTTCTGGAACATATAAAGTAGTTACTACTTTCTCAAAATATTCTGGAAATCAAAGTAAACCTACTGTTTATGAATTTAAATATGAAGATCCTGATGAAAAGCCTGTAGATACAGCTACTTATAGTCTTCGTTTGGTAGGCGATGCTTCAAAAACAATTACTAAGAATTCAACTTATACCGATCCTAATGAACCAGTTGAATTACTTAAAGATGGTGTTTCAATTAATAGTCAAATAACATTAAACAAGATCTTAAAAATAGTAATAAAAGATCCAAGTGGTAACATAGTAACCCAAATAGCTGGTACTAATGAAAAACCACTAACCGTTGGAACGTATAATATTACTTACACTGTAACTTATAATAGTAAAACTTATACAAAAACAAGACAAATTATAGTAACTTAAAAAGACAAATTAATTTTTGTCTTTTTTATATTTCAGCTTTTACTAAAGTAATTTTAGCGTAACCATTACCACTATTTCCAGTCATAGTTGATAATCCATCATAACTCGGCATTTCTTCATTACCAGCTTTCATAACTGAATCAGTAAACACATAACCAGAATAATGTTTAGCTTGCCCGGTATGATTTATATTATTAACTGTAGAACTAATATCTATTGCATCACATCCAGGATATCCTGATATGAAAGAGGAACCCCCACCACCAGCACCTGCATTCCACGATGCTCCACCACCATAATAGCCTCCGCCTCCGCCAGCACCATAATCACCATTTTTACCCAAAGTATCTCCAGCTCCAATCCCAAAAGTTCCTGGGTTAAGACCTTCACTTGAAATTCCTCCACTAGTTTGTGTGCCACCCGTAACACCATTTTCTACATTACTATGACCCATACCATCAATCCCTGTTAAACCTCCACCATGTCCATATAATCTAAGTGTAGTTGAAGAATCAATAGTCGATGCACCAGATGCAACCATAATACGCGACTTTAAACTATCAAAATTATCCCAATTACTGTTAATAAGACGAATATCTGTAGCACCATTTCCACTTGATCCTTTGTCTCCACTAGATCCTCCCCCATTAAATATATCAATTTTCTTTGTAGTAGGATTTTCACCAATATAAACAAATAAATTTTTATTCTTTTCTAAATAAATAATTCCATTAGTATACGCACCCTTTGAAGTTGAATGCCCTGCTCCCCATAACTCCACTTTATAAGTCCCTTTACAAGGCACAATAAAAGACTGACTATCACCAGTATAATCAAAAGTCCAAACTTCTCCATCATTATATTTACATTCTCTGTATATACCCGTCGTAAGTGAATTAGTTATTAAACCATTTTTCTTATAATTAAATAAAGCATAGGAAATACCTAATATAATTAAAATAAAAGAAGTAAGTACTAAAATACAAATAATTAAAAGATTTATTTTTCTATTCATATCTGTACCTCCTCTTAGGATTCTACTATGCCCTTATTTTATCATTTTTTACTCACTTTCACAATAAAACTATTTTTACATTTCTTTACGAAAAGAACATATGACTTATAAGCATAAATATACTTCCCAGTATAAAAGATATAATTGTTTTACTCTTATTTTTATATGATAATGACTCTGGTAACAACTCATAGAAAGATATATGAACCATTATTCCTCCGATAAAAGCATATAATAATCCCATCATTGTATCACTAACGAATGGCGCTAATACAAAGTAAGCTATTATAGCCCCGAGTGGTTCTGACAACCCTGATATAAAAGTATAAAACAAAGCTTTAGCACGACTTCCAGTACTATAATAAATAGGTACAGAAATACTAATACCTTCGGGGATATTATGTAAAGCTATCGCTATCGCTAATGAAATTCCTAACTTTATATCCTGTGAAGAAGTTATATAAGTAATAATTCCTTCGGGGATATTATGAAGAATGATTGCTAAACACGAAATAAGACCCACCCGGTAGAGTTTAGGATTCTTTGTATCACTTGTACCCTCAGGCAAATATTTATCAACTAGCATTGAAAATAGTACTCCTAACGAGAATAATATAGCTGATATAAGTACTGCTGGTACTAAAAAATATTTATTAGTTAACATTTCCAAAGATGACGGTAGTAAATCAGTTATTGAAATAGTTATCATTACCCCCGCTGCAAACCCAAGTGATGATACTAAAATATTATTAGATTGGTTTTTTCTAAATATTAAAAAAGTCCCAATCATAGTTGAAAGTCCTGCTAACACTGTAATTAAAAAAGGATTCATAATCTTCACCATTAAAGTATATGATTATAAATCCCTATTTATATTTCTCTATTTTACTTTCTAAACAAATCTCACTTATTTTACAGTTTTCACAATCTGGTTTAACTGCTTTACAATGATATCTACCAAATAAAACCATTTGATGATGTCTCTTCGACCATGTAGAAATATCAAATAACTTTTCAAGTCCTTTTTCAACTTCCCTAACAGTTGCCTTCTTCTTAACTAAGCCTAGTCGTTTACTAACTCTTTCCACATGAGTATCAACTGCTATCGCTGGATAATCAAAAAGATTACTTAAAACTACATTAGATGTTTTATGACCTACTCCTGGTAACGATTCTAAATATTTACTGTTTTTTGGAACTATTCCATTACATTCCTCAAGTAATCGCTTGCTGATTTCCTTAATATAACTAGCTTTCCTATTAAATGTACCAATTGGTCTTAATATCTTAGATATATCTTCAATATCAGCATTATTTAAATCCTCTAAGGTTGGATATTTATTAAATAATACTTCTGTAACCTTATTAACCGCTTTATCTGTTGTTTGAGCACTAAGAACTACAGCTATTAATAATTCATAATCCTTACTATAGTTTAATTCACAACGTGGATTAGTATATAATTCATCTAAATAATCTTCAAACAATAAACTACTCTTCTTCATCTTCAAACCAATCATAATCAAATAAATCTATCTTTTTATCATTATTTTTCTTTTCTCTATACTTAGCCTGTGCTTTTTGTACTTCTTCCCCAGTCTTATAGCCTTTTTTAGTCCATTCATATAAAATCTTATCCATATATCTTAAATTAGTAACACCATTAAAAACCGCTTCTTTTAAAGCCTCAAGCACTAACTCTTCACTAGTACCATTCTCTAACCAAGACTTAATAATTTCATATTCGATTGAAGTAATAGTACGCGCAAATTCCTGTTCTATCTTTTCAAATACATTTATCTTATCTTCTTCTTTTACCTGTACTATTTCTTTCATTAATAACATCGATACTTTTTCATAAAACAAATCTAATGTAATATATTCTTCCATAATACCCTTATCATTCTTAATCACTTCTACATTTATTAATTTCTTTTCATTTAAAGTATCAACCAAAATCATAACTTCTTCTAAAGATAATCCTAAATTAATACTAATCTTATCCGGATCAAATACTATTTTCTCTCCTAAATTAGTTAAATAAACTAAAAATATAAATTCCTCAAGAGTTACAGAAAACTGTTCTCTTAACTGAAATAAATATAACGGAACCACAAAATTACCCTTCTTAAGTAATTCAATTAATCTCGCACTTTTCATAATTTCCTCCATTACTACTACATATAGTCATATATTATATCACTAACACAAGAAAAGTACACTAAAAAGCGTACTACTAATAATTATTAAAAACATATTCTAATAAAACATCAACATCGTTTTCTAATTGACCTTTAATTATCTTTTCTTCTAAATCATTGAAAATAACTTTAAGATATTCTCCTGGTCCCTTGCCTAAACATTCATATATATCTCGGCCTGTAATCTTAATATCACTCTTAGATTTTATCGGTAATTGATGATAAATTTTCGCTATTTCTTTCTTATCATAACCTTTAATTATCCCCGCAATACTATTTACATAAAGACCATTCTTATACAGAATAAAATAATTCTTATTATCTAATTCTAAAGCTTTTCTAATCCCAATAATCAATTCTTTTTCATTCTTAGTAAAGCGATAAGTTCCTTCTTTTATATCTAACTGAGCCCAAACGCCAAGTAAATCATCAAATACTTCAATATTCTCTAAATTAGAAAGCTCTAATTCCTTATCAAGACCTAACTCAATCAATAACTTTATTCCATCTTTTACATGAATACTAGTAAATATTTTATCTAATTCTTCTCGTTTTCTATCATAAGAAATATTTTTCAATAGATATTTTGTTTTTAAAATAGCATCTTTAACTTCATCACTTAATTTAAATTTTAAATTAGTCGCAAATCTTACTGCTCTTAAAATACGAAAAGCATCTTCTGTAAAACATTCATAACTATTACCTACTGTATGTATTATTTTATTATCTATATCTTTTTTCCCATTTAACTTATCTAAAATATTCCCTTTACTATCAATACACAAAGTATTTATTAAGAAATCTCTTCGTTTTAAATCTTCATATAAATTATCAATAAATTCAAACTCTACTGGTTTACGATTATTTATATATGAATATTCTTTACGGAAAGTAGTGATTTCAAATCTAATATTCTTTAGTAAAACAGTAACAGAACCATAGTCTTCATGTGGTAAACAAGCATCATGAAAAATACTACGTATATCCATAGGTTTAGCATTAGTACAAATATCAACATCATGAGACTCAATTCCTAATACATAATCCCTCACAAAGCCACCAACAATATAAGCTTTAAATCCTGCTGTTTCTATTTTAGAAAGTAATTTTAATGCAACATTTAACATATATTACCACCAATCATATTATACCTAAATCAATCTAAAATAACAATTAATGTTGATTTACTATTAAATCATTTTACACATTTAAACAAAGAAAAAAGCCCTAAGGCTTATTTTCAATATTAGTTAAGTGCTTCTTTTAAAGCTGAACTTGCTTTAAACTTAGCTGATTTACAAGCAGCGATTTGAACAGTTGCACCTGTTTGAGGGTTACGCCCTTCACGTGCAGCTCTATCACCTACTGAGAAAGTTCCAAATCCTGGGATAGCAACTTTGTCTCCTTTAACCATAGCATCTTTAACTGTTTCAAATAATGCTTCGATTGCACGAGTAGCATCTGCTTTAGTTAATCCAGCCTTTTCTGCTACCAATTCTACTAATTCTGCTTTTTTCATGTAAAAACCTCCATTTTTCTAAGCACATCTATGCTTATATATATAAAATAGCATGTTTTCAGTCTAAAATCAACAGATTTAACGAAAAAACATCAGATATTACGTATATTTTTATAAAATAAAAAGAATTCCTTAGAATTCTTCTATATTACTATCGCAAACATGTTATTACTACCCTTGTTAACGATCTTTGTTAAAGTATTTTGTAGTTTAAATCTAATGTTATCAGGCATCATACTAATCTTAGATTGAATACCCTCTTGAACGATTACATCTAAACTTCTACCAAAGATTTCACTCTTCCAAATACTAGATGGATCACTTTCATAATCTTTCATCAAATAGTTAATTAATTCTTTACTTTGAACTTCACTACCGATAATTGGTTCAAAGGTACTATTAACATCGACTCTAATCATATGAATCGACGAAGCTGTCGCACGAAGTTTAACTCCATATCTAGGTCCCTGTTTAGTAATCTCTGGTGTATCTAACTTCATATCCTCTAAAGTTGGTGAAGCTACTCCATATCCTGTTTGTTTTACCATCTTTAAAGCATATTTAATTTGATCGTATTCTTTTTTAGCTTCATTGAAGTCTTGAAACAAAGACAATAAGTCAGCTTTATTAGTAACATCTATTTTTATAATATTACTTAATACTTGATTATAAAGTTCACTAGGTGCTTCAAGATTAATTGTTACTTCACCACTAGCTGGATCAACATCTGATAAATATGATTTAGATATTGTTTCAATCCCTAGAAAGTGTTGTGTTATCTTTTCAACATCACGTAACTTATCAATTTCAACTACACTTTCACGAATCGCATCTATATAAGATTTTTTAATCTCATTTTTAGGATTTAAGATTGCTATCCATTCTGGCATATTTACTTTTACTTCTAAAATTGGGAACTCATATAATGCTTCACGTAAAATATCAGACATATCTTTTTGGTTCATTGTTTCAATATTCATAGGTAACACAGGTACATTATGTTCTTCTTTTAATTTCTCACATATTTTCTCTGTATCTGGTAACATTGGATGAGTAGAGTTAACTATAACTATAAATGGTTTACCCATTTCTTTTAATTCACTGATTACTCTTGTTTCAGCTTCTAAATAATCACTACGATTAAATTCACCAATTGATCCATCAGTAGTAACTACTATCCCAATTGTAGAATGGTCTTTGATAACTTTCTCTGTACCTACTTCAGCAGCCTCACTAAAGGCGATTGGATCATCATACCATGGTGTCTTAACCAAACGAGGTCCATTTTCATCTTCTGCCCCTTTAGCATTATCTATTAAGTATCCAACACAATCAATTAGGCGAATATTACAGCTAAAGTCATCAATTTGTATTTTAGCAGCATTATTAGGAACGAATTTAGGTTCCGTTGTCATAATTGTTTTACCTGCTGCACTTTGAGGAACTTCGTCTAAAGCCCTTTTACGTTCATATTCATCTTCAATGTTAGGAACAATTAGATTCTCTACTACTTTTTTAATAAAAGTACTTTTACCTGTACGAACTGCTCCTACTACTCCTAGATAAATATCCCCACCGGTTCTTAACGCAATATTTTTAATTATATCTTTTTTATCCATATCATCACACACTCTTTCCTATTCAATAAACTATATGTCACAAAAAAAAGGCTTATGACATAAAAAAAGATAAGATTAGAACATCTTATCTATATCTTTAGGAACATTATCTTTTAAGATTGCGTTTACTATTTTATCTTCTTTCTCACTACTAACACTTTTTCCTGTAATACCACCAATTTCCTGTACTAACTCACGAAGTATCTTTTCATCCTTCATATCAGTTTTCTGTAATTTAGAAGCAAGTGACATTATAGTACTTTTATCTACACCCGATTTATTTTCAACTTTTTTGAAAAAAGAATCACCAAACATAAAAAAACCTCCTACATAATTATATGTAAAAGGCCCATAAATGTTAATCGTATAATTTACCCTGTTTCTTTAATTTCTTTTCATACTTCTCACGTCTCTTGTGAAATTCCAAAGATTGAATACGATAAACATCATCTGATACTTGATGACGACGATATCTTTCATCTAATATAGCTTGAGCTCTATCTAATCCCTCTAATTCCGTTTTAGGATCTTTCCTATCTAAAAACCATCCCATAATATCACCCCATAATATAAATTTATTATACCACATGTTAAAATTTTAAAAAATACTATTAATTATATCTTAAAATTATTAAACCACTCATTATCTTTCTTTGTTTGAAGATTAAACTTCACTATAACTTTGTTTTTATTAACATCACTAGCTATAATAATTTCATTATTAGACTTAGTAATAGAAAACTCTTTAAACTTATCCCCAATTTTGTGGATAACATCTTTATATAAATTTAAACTATCCCCAACTCTAATTCCTAAATCATGCCATCTAAAATAATTGTTTTTTATAACTGCTACTGTTAAAACAAGATATTTACCGTCATCAAAGTCATGTCTTTCAATAGCTATTTCACCTTTAGTATTAGATCCATACACCAAAATCTGTGATAAATAATCAATTATTAAATTAGAACGTTTATCGATTATATTATCTACCATTATCTACTCTTCTCCTCTATTTTTAAACTGAATCACAATCGGTGTTCCTTCAAAGTCAAAGTTTTCACGCAGTTTATTCTCAAGATATCTTTCATATGAAAAGTGAACTAAACCTTTATTATTAACATGAAAAATAAACTTTGGTGGTTTAGTTCCCGCTTGATTAGTAAAGTAAATCTTTAAACGTTTACCTTTATATGATGGAGGTAAGTTAAGCGTATAAGCATCCATAACAATATCATTAAGAACACTAGTCTTAACCTCACGACGAATATTTTCACTTACCTTTAATATCTGTGGCATTAAGGTATGAATACGTTTCTTAGTTAAAGCAGACAAAAATACAATTGGTGCATAACTAAGAAATTGAAATTCACTACGAACTAATTTAGTATAATCCTTAATATTAGGATTCTCAACTGTATCCCATTTATTAACAACTATAATCAAACCTTTACCTTTTTCTAAAGCATAACCCGCAATATGTTTATCATGCTCGATAATTCCTTCTTCTGCATTAATAATTAATAAACATAAATCACTTCTATCAATAGCCTTTAAACTACGAAGTAAACTATACTTTTCCACTGTTTCAAAAATTCTACCTTTTTTTCTCATCCCAGCAGTATCAATAACTACAAACTCTTCACCATTATATTTCATAACCGTATCAATTGCGTCACGAGTCGTACCAGCTTCTTCACTCACAATTACTCTATCTTCATTTAATAATGCATTAATTAGGCTACTTTTACCTACATTAGGTCTCCCAATAACACAAAACTTTAAACGTGAATCTTCCTCTAATTCTCCATACTTAGGAAAATCAGCTACTATCAAATCAAAAAGTTCATACATACCAGTATTATGTTCCGCACTAATTGGAATATAAGAATCAAAACCCAACTCATAAAAATCATAAATATATTCCTGAGCTAGTTTATTATCTACTTTATTAATAGCTACAATTACTTTTTTCTGACTCTTACGAAGCATATCACGAATTAATAAATCGTTAGATGTCAGCCCCTCTTTACCATCCACCACAAAAACAACCAAGTCACTTTCCTCAATCGCAATCATTGCCTGGACCTTAATCTCATCATTAAATAACTCTACACTAACATCGATACCACCAGTATCAACTAAATTAAAACGATAATCACCATAGATAGCTTCACTATAAATTCTATCTCTTGTTACACCTGGTGTATCTTCAATAATAGAAATTTTACTTCCAACTATCTTATTAAATAGTGTACTTTTACCTACATTAGGTCTTCCCACTAATGCCACTGTTGGTAATCTCATAATATCACCCCTAATTCGTTCCTATTTTATCATAGAAAAAAGAAAATGCCTAGTAATTTTCTTTTATTATCCCAGTGAAACCTATAAATCAGACTTTAATATCACCAATCTAAACCCTTCACATATACAAAGTTGTTAATGTTTCATAAAATATTATAACTAATGATTTATATTATATCAAAAAAAGAGGTGATTATAAATGTCTTTTCTTAAAGATCAAATTAAAACTATAAAAGAACGAGATCCCGCCATTTCTTCAACTTTAGAAGTATTCTTATACCCCAGTTTTAAGGCCCAGTTATATTATAAAATATCTAATTATTTCTATCGAAAAAAACATATTTTAATTGCGCGCTATATATCTGAAAAAGCTAAAAGAAAAACAGGTATTGAAATCCACCCTGGTGCTACTATCGGCAAAGATCTTTTTATCGATCATGGTACTGGTGTAGTAATAGGTGAAACGGCTATTATTGGTGATAATGTCACCCTCTTTCATGGTGTAACATTAGGTGGTACTGGTAAAGAAAAAGGAAAAAGACACCCTACCGTAGAAGACAATGTCTTTATTGGTAGTGGTGCCAAAATACTTGGTAATATTATTATTGGGGAAAACTCTAAAATTGGTGCTAATGCTGTTATATTAGAAGCTGTTCCCCCTAACACAACTGTTGTAGGAATCCCTGGTAAAATCGTTAAATATCACGATATTGATATTAATAATCCTGAATCTAATATTTGATCTACAGTATCACCATAAATAACATTCCCAAACTCCGGATAATCAAAGCGATCGATAACATTTTCTAATTCTACATAATATTTTCCTAAATAAAATATCTTTGAACCCTTTATATATTCAATATCTTCAAATTCATATAATAATACACTATTTAAATATAATGTAATATTAAAATCTATTCTGTCATAATCATCTTGTTTTTCAAATTCTAAAATATAAAAATCCTGATTCTTATAAATAGTAACATCATAGTTACCCTTAACTTCATAACGATAATAGTTTTTAACCTGATGACAAACTACTTTCAATAAATCAAAAATATTTTGTCGCTCTGTAATATCTAAATCACTTTCCATTCTTACAGTAAAGTCTTCTTCATCAATAAAATCTATCTTCAAAAGTATCACCTACATTATGATATGTGATACTTTTTTTTATGATAAAAAAAGATTCCTGCATGCAGAAATCTCCTATTATTAAATTGTTTCAACTATTAAATTTTCTATTTTCTTTAAAACTTCTTCTCTACCTAATTTAGTTACACTAGAGAATAGTATTAAATCATCTCCCATTACTAAGTCCATTGTATCTAGTATTATTTTCTTATTTTTTTCTAATTTACTAGAGCCAACTTTATCTACCTTAGTAGCTACTAATGAAACTGGAATATTATAGTGTTTTAAAAAATTATACATAAGAATATCATCCTCTGATGGTTTATGACGGAAATCAATAAGCATGAAAACTCGTTTTAATTCAATTCTTTTTTCTAAATATTCCTCAATCATCTTCCCAAACTTCTCTTGTGTTTTCCTATCAACAGCTGCATAACCATAACCAGGAACATCAACTAAGAAAAATTCTTTATTAACATGGTAAAAGTTTAAAGTTTGCGTTTTACCAGGACGACTAGAAATTCTTGCGATACTTTTTCTACTTACTATCGTATTAATAAAACTACTTTTCCCAACATTGCTTCTACCAATTAACATAAATTCTGGCATCCCATCATCAGGATATTGACTTCTTCTAACGGCACTAATTGTTAAACTTACATCAGTTATTTTCATTACTTTCACCTCGATCCATATTTTCTATATACTTCTCACAAAGAAAATCTAAATCATTAATTAATAAGTCTGCTTCTTCCATAGCTGCAACTTTAACACCACAAGCATAACGATGTCCCCCACCATTATAACTTTCAGCTACCTCTTTAATTTCAGGTCCCCTTGAACGAATATTTATTTTTATAACATCATTTTTCATATCTTCCGAAATAGCTAACCAAACTAATACTTCTTCAATATAATTAAAATTATTAATCATATTTCCTGCACTAGCTGCATCTGCTTCAAATTTATTTAAAATATCATTAGTTATTTTTATATAACCAACACCATTATCTGTAACATGCATATTTTGACTAATATATCCTTGTAGACGAACTTCACTAATTGGTCTCATATATAAATCCTGATACAGTTCTGTAATATCAAGATTATACTCATTCATAATCTTACCCACGATAGTAAAAGTTGAATCTGTTGAATTATTAAATAAGAAACGATTAGTATCTGATACTAAGCCTAAAAATAGTTTTTCTATTATTTGTTTATTTCTTTTTAATTTTGTTTTATAAAGCATTTCAATAATTAATTGACAAGTTGAAGAAGCACTATCGTCGATATATTCAATATCACAAAACTCTTCAACGAAAGGATGATGATCTATTTTAATCTTATATTTAAATTGATCTACCTCAAAAAAATCTACTCTTCTTTTATCTGGAGTATCTAAGACTATTAGTAGTGATTCATCAAACTTTATATCTTCAGTCTTATCTAATTTACCTAAATAAGTAAATTTATTACTTCCATTCCCAACTGCTAAAACATTCTTATCAGGAAAGCTAAGTTTAATTGCATCTCTTAATGCTACTTGACTTCCCATTGCATCAGGATCAACTCCTACATGTCTAGCTATAACTATCGTATCAAATTTTTTTATTGCTTTATAAATCTTTTTATACATTATTATCTTCCTATCTATTCTCCAATTAGAGACAATGTATCTTCAGCTATCATAAGCTCTTCATTAGTTGGTATTACCCATAATTTAATGCTTGAATCATCCATACTGATTTTAGCTTCATCTGAATATGTATGATCTACTTCCATATTTTTTGAAATATTAAGTTTAACTCCTAAACAAGCTAATTTACTAATTATTGCTTCACGAGCTAATGGAGAATTTTCCCCAACACCTGCTGTAAAACAGATAATATCAACGCCACCTAGTTCAACGTAATAACTAGCTATATAGTTAACTACCGTTCTAGCATATATATCAAAAGCTAATTTAGCACGTTCATTACCAGTAGCTATCTCATCAAGAATATCACGCATATCACTAACTTTACCACTAACACCAAGTAATCCTGATTTTTTATTTAAATCACTAATTACTTCTTCCACAGAACAATCTTCTTTCTGCATAATATAAGGAATAATCGATGAATCGACATCACCACTTCTAGTTCCCATCATTATACCTGATAATGGTGTAAATCCCATTGTTGTATCGATACATTTACCGTTTTTAATTGCTGATAAACTACCACCACTACCTAAATGACAAATAATAGCTTTATAGTCCTCTTTACCTAAAAGTCTAGGAATTTGTTTACTAATATAACAGTGACTAGTTCCATGAAAGCCATATTTCCTAATTCCATATTTA
>CAYRDW010000019.1:0-17978 GCA_964423215.1 uncultured Muribaculaceae bacterium | reverse complement strand
ACCTTTCTTAGTTTTAAGTAGGTAGCTTAATAAATGATTCATCCCAGTAATTATTCTTATATCTTTGATTTTATCATAGATATATTTATATTCATCATCTTCATAAATGTCATCAATTATCGTTACTAGGATATTATAATCTTCTCTTAAACTATTAATGATATTACGATCAACTTTATTATTAACAATAATTTCTTTGATATTATGGTTTATAACTTCTTTGATAAGTGCTTCATGGTTATGATCTATTATCATTGAATAGGAATAACCAGTAGAAATGTCAATAAAACTTAAACTATAACAGTATTCAAAATCAAAGATACTTCCAATATAGTTGTAATCTTTTGCGTTTAATGAGTCGTCAAGTCTAGTTCCTTTCGTTACAACTTGTATAACATCTCTTTCAACGACACCTTTAGATTCTTTAGGATCAGTTAACTGTTCGCAAATAGCTATTTTATAGCCTTTATCGATAAGTTTATCTAAATAGCTTTTATAGGCGTGATGAGGAATCCCACACATTGGAACACGTTCTTCTAAACCACAAGCTTTACCAGTTAGAGTTAATTCTAATTCTCTACTACAGGTAATAGCATCTTCAAAAAACATTTCATAAAAATCGCCAAGCCTAAAAAAGATGATAGAGTCTTCATACTTTTCTTTAATTTCTAAGTATTGTTTCATCATCGGTGATATTTTATTTATATCTACTTCACTACGTTTCATTTTTTCACCTACTTGTTTGGTTTGTTATCTTTGTGGAAAACTAATTATTTCAGCATTAGTTTGCGAATGAGGTTGATCTTTTTTATTAGGTAAGGGAGTTGTAAAAAGAATATCTACTTGAGATTTGATAGCTTCTATTTTGTCGAGATAATTTTGAGTAATTTCTTCTACAAGAGAATTAAAATAATGGACGTTACTATCTTCAGTAGAAGACGGATTATAATGAACTAGTCTTTGAGTATCCAATATTTCGCTATTAAAATTACCATCATAATCTATGTATGTTACTAAAGTAGTAATTTTTTCTTGTCCTCCAAGCTCATCAGTATGATAAATATGCTTGTAGGCAGCAGCTAAATGACCATATTCATTTGATTCTAAGAATTGTATTTTAGAAAAATAAGGAGTTATGATAGTAGCTTTGTTGATATCATATACTGCGAATTCTGTTTCAATTTTATTGGTCCTTTTTATTAGCCAGTATTGTTCTTTATCAACATCGATAATTTCAATGTTTCCAGTTGGGTTAGTAAAGTGTTGAACAGTAGGTTTATTTTTGGCATTATACTTAACGTGATAACACTCTATTTGGTTGTTTCCTTTTGTAATATTAAGTGCTATATCTTTATCGTCTTCAGTTTTATTATAAAAAATAGACTTGGTAGGAGCAAAGGGAATAATTTCTTTTCCTCCGGGAGAACTAACTCCTGCTATTAGGCGTTTATTTTCATCTAGGTAACTAAATATTAGTAATTGTCCGATTCTAACAGCACTTTTTGTTAAAAATTCAAGTGGACCATAATCTTTTGTATCTACAATTGTAATATCTAAATTACTCATAATTACCTCCTGTATAAAACACTTATATTATACCATTATTATACCTGAAAACGAAATGTTAATTTGATATTTTTGTCAAAAATTGGCTATATTTAGATGTTTTTAAGATTTTATTTACTAATAAAAAGAAAAGATTTTCTCTTTTCTTTCATTTCTTTAACTTTTCTAGTGCTTCATCAAAGGTAGAAACACCAATTATTTTAATATTATAATTATGTTTTTCTTTCAGTTTAATGGCTTCTTTATAATTATCACCATTTGGAACAATAAAGATATCAGCTTTGTTTTGGACTGCACCACTTAATTTATATTTAACACCGCCGATTTCACCAACATTGCCACTTTCATCAATGGTACCTGTTCCAGCTATCTTTTTACCATTAGTTATATCTGTTTCAGTTAGATGATTGTATATAGATAGTGTTAGTAAAAGTCCTCCTGATGGACCTGCTTCGTTAGGTTTAAAATTTAAAGTTATTTTAGGATTTGTTTCATAATCATAATTACTTTGAATCGCGAGACCAATTTGTTTTTCATTATTTATTTCATAAACTTCAGCATAACAGTTAATTTCTTTGTTATTTCGTATGACTGTAAAATATAGTTTGTCCCCTACTTCTTTAGTTAAAACGATATTTTTAATTTCATCAAGATTATTAATAACTTCATTATTTATTTTTTTAATATCATCACCAATTTTTAAATTAGTCTTAGCTTGCGGAGTTAAATATATTATATAGTTTTTTGTATTTACTATTTCAAAATGTTTATTAGCTTTTTGATAAGCAACTTTTATAGCATTCATATTAGCATCATTTAAAAAGATTCTATCTCTTAGAAAAACATCTTCACTACTCTCAGTTTCATTTAATACAATATCTTTTGTAGATATTAAATCCCAAGATGGTAGTATTTTAGCTAGTATAAAGGTTGGCAGTGTAGCTTTTAGTTCAGAAACATAACATAGATTGAAACTACCTTTATTTTTATAACTGTCTTTAATTTCAATTCTATTATCAACTGCGATTGTTCCCCCACCATTATAAATATAATATGGTAAAGGATAAAGCATAGTTGCAGTTAAAACAAAATAAAAACAGATATAGATATATTTTTCTTTTATAAAGTTAATTGTTTTATCATATAGTTTATTAAACATAGGATCAGTCCTCACTAGTAAATTATAGCACGAAAGAAGAATAATTATGAAGAAAAAGATCAGTAGTACTATAATTGTTTGTCTACTTATGACAATAACTTTTTTTACAATTACATATTCAAATCAAGTAATGGAAAGTGTTACTTTTTCTATTTCTATTTGGCGTGATAACTTGTTTCCATCATTATTTCCTTTCTTTATTTTATCTAATTGTTTATTACAGTATGATTTTGCGAAAATATTAGGAAGAATTTTTGAGAGTTTTATGAGAAAATTCTTTAGGTTACCAGGAGAAACTAGTTTTGTTTGGATCATAAGTTTGTTTTCTGGTTTTCCAAGTGGAGCTAAATATACAACGGAATTAGTTAAAACGGGTTATATTAATCAGGAACAAGCTAGTAAATTACTTACCTTTACTCATTATTCTAATCCTTTATTTGTTTTAGGGATGATTGGGGGTATTTTACTTAATCATAAGGGAATGGCTTTATTAATATTATTTGGTCATATTCTTAGTAATGTTATTGTAGGATTTATATTTAGACCAAAAGATTTATCTATAAGTAAAAATAAAAGTTATGAAATAGATAAGGAAGATAATAAAACTTTTGGGAATGTACTAAGACAAAGTATTTATGATGCCCTACAAACGATGTTTCTATTATTAGGTATTATTACTATTTTCCTAATTGTAACTACTATTTTAGAACAGTTATTTGATTTTGATATATATATTAAAACAGTGGTAGCGGGACTGCTTGAAATGACACAAGGAGTTAAACTAGCTAGTGGTTTACCAATTTCTTTATTAGAAAAAGCTTTATTAATGACTGGTTTTATATCTTTTGGGGGATTAAGTGTTCATATCCAAGTTCTTAGTATTATTGGGGAAGCAAAAATAAAATACAAGTATTTTCTACTAGCTCGTATATTACATGTGTTACTAGCTTGTTCACTTGTATTAATTTTTTACTATTTAGCTTTTAATTTATAAAGTGTTTTTTAAATTGTTACTATTAGTAGTAACGATATGAATACCAAAATCATCATCATAATCAATATGTTCGATATAAATATCGATAGAGAATATTTTAATTATACTACCATCATTTAAAACAGCACTATCAGTAGATAAAAAGTTAATATCATTGATGAATACACTTTGAAAGTCACCTGGTGCACGGCCAGTAGGTATTTTATCAGGTAGTTTATCATCGATTGTGTAATTCAAATTACCATAACGAATGTATTTATTTTCTAAACTGTTAATATCATTAATATTTATTTGTGAAACAGCTAGAGTTTTCTCAGTGCCATTATTAAAGACAATGTTCGTGCAGATACTATATTTACTAGCACTAGCTAAGGCACATTCTCCAGCATAATTTATATCACTTACTCCATACTTCATAATATCATCTTGAATATCCTTAGTTAGGGTATTTTTATAGGTAACTAGATCTAATCGTGTCATTTCAACTTGAGATTTAACTCGATAATGCATAATAATGGTTAGTAAGCCTGCAACAATTATCATAACTAAAGAAAAAGATAAAACTATTTCGATGACACTTATGCCTTTTTCATTTAATTTTCTCATACTAACCTCCTATGTTTTTATAGATACCAATATTAGCGAACTTTTTAACGTTAGTACCATCCATCATTGGTACTGTTCTACTGATATAAAGTCTATATAAACCAATTGCTTTATTGGATGAATTATGACTATCATAAAAGTTTTCTTGATTAGGTACTGTTTTTAAATAATCACGAAATTTACTTAATTCACCAGAATCAAAGAAAGAATTTTTCTTAACTTCATTTCTAAAGCTTTTGGCTGTTCCTAACATGATTTCTTCAGCAGTACTGTTTATTACATCAGAAGGATCATAACGAGTTATATAGATAATATCACTACCTTGAATGTGAAGATTTCTTTTTAATTTTAAACAGTAATTACTATCACTATAAAGATTAGTATCAGTGCAGTTACTAATATCTACAAAAGTCTGATTAGCTAATTTTATATCAATTTGACTAAAGTTTAAATAGTGAATAGTCATTTGTTTAACCATATTAGCAGCGTAAACACTATCAATATCATCAAAGGTTTCCATTTTTTCATATTGGCCCATCATGGGAATACTATTACGATAGACAAAAACGAAAATAGTCATAATAAATACGGCGACGATTAATGTTTCAACTAAAATAAACCCCTTATTATTCAATCTTTTCATAAATTCACATTCCTTTATTGCTTATCTTCTGAATTTATTATATAATATATTAAGATAAAATGCCATAGTAAATGAAGAGAGTAAGAGGGATATTATGATAAAGTATGATGTAGCTAATACACCAATTGTAGATTTAGTTAATAAAATTATATTAGTTGGAGTTAAGGCTAGAGCTTCAGATATTCATTTTGATCCAAGAGAAGAAGGATTAAAAGTTAGGATTAGAGTTGATGGTGATTTA
This sequence comes from uncultured Muribaculaceae bacterium, assembly GCA_964423215.1. Lineage (GTDB taxonomy): Bacteria > Bacillota_I > Bacilli_A > RF39 > UBA660 > Alloscybalousia. The sequence goes on along the minus strand of CAYRDW010000019.1, from coordinate 12,769 downwards.
CGTGATCACACTATTATACCTAAAGAAAGTGAAAGAAATGTAGTTACGAGAATTAAACTTATTTCTGGCATGAATATTACGGAGAATCGTTTACCACAAGATGGGGCTATAAAGGGACGTATTGATAATATTGATTTAGATATGCGTGTAGCTGTTTTACCTACCAATGAAGGTGAAAAGGTTGTAATACGTATATTGGATTATAGTAGAAGTTTAGAAGGACTTAGTAGTTTGGACTTCTCACCTACTAACTTGGAGAAAGTTAATCGTATGATTTCGGTTCCTAATGGTATCGTTTTAGTAACAGGTGCTACTGGTAGTGGTAAATCAACTACAACTTATTCGATGTTACAAGCTCTTAATAAAGAAGAAACTAATATAATTACAGTTGAAGATCCTATTGAAATGAATATTGAAGGAATCAATCAGGTACAGGTTAATTCTGAAATAGGTCTTAGCTTTGCGACAGTTCTTAGATCAATTTTAAGACAAGATCCGAATATTATACTAATTGGGGAAATTCGTGACTCAGAGACAGCTAAAATAGCAGTTCGTGCCTCAATCACAGGTCATTTAGTTTTATCTACTATTCATACTAATAATTCCCTTAGTACTATCGAAAGATTACTTGATATGGATGTAGAACGTTACTTATTATCAAGTGCTTTAGAAGGAATAGTATCGCAAAAACTAGCACGAAGACTTTGTCAGCGTTGTAAAAAATTGAGACCTACTACTCCATTTGAAAAACAAATCTTTAAATCAGTTTTAGATAAGGATGTTCCAGAAATTTGGGATGTAAATACATGTGATGATTGTATTAATGGCTATCATGGTCGTATCGCTATTCAAGAAGTATTATTAATTGATGAAGAATTAAGAGATATCATTAGTAATGATGAAGTTAAAAAAGATCAATTACGTGAAATAGTGTATGGAACCAATCAAACAATTACTCTCCTACAAGATGGTTTAGAAAAAGTATTAAACGGTTATACTTCTTTTGAAGAGATCTATAAGTTAGTGGAAATAGAAGATGAACTTGATATGAAAATAGAAGAACTTAATTATAATCAAGAAAAATAAAAGAAATAGAAAACCTTCTCGTTATGAGAAGGTTTTATCTTATATATATTTAGTTAAAATATTTAGTACCTAATTTCTTAACAACATGGTTATCAGAAATTTCGATTGCAGCTAAAACTTCATTAGGGTCATCTAATAAAAACAATTGTTCTGTAATTAGTTTTTCACCATATTTTTCATGTTCTACTACTTTATTCGTTTCCATTAAAGCTTTTAATTGTTTTTTCGGTGTCACAAAATAGGTTGTTGTTATATCTTGGTTGTATCCTTCAAGTAATAAAACCTTTTTTACTTGCATACTTTCTAAACCTTCAGTTCTATTTATAAAATATTGTAAAACTTCTGGGCGAAAAGAATGTTTTTCATCGTTTATATTGGCATAATTATATAATGATTTATAGAGTGAAACTGTCCCTAGACCTAGACTTGTAATACCTGTTAAAGTTTCACCTGCTATAAAATTTATAAAACCAAAAGCAGCTAGTGTTGCACTAGGAATAGCCATACCAGCATAAAGAACATAAAATCCATCTTTTAAATTACTTTTTGATTGATTAATAAATTTATTACTGATTTTTACATCTGTTAAATCGGCAGTATATATTTTTATCATATAAAATCTCCTTTTTTATGGTTCATATTATATCGTATTTTAGTTTTATTACTTTAAAATTATACTTAGTATTTCGTTATTAATTTGTTCTATTGGTTTTAAGGTTGCAGCTTCTTCTTCGATACAGTTGATAGTATACCAATGATATAACTGTGATAATTCAATATATACTTTCTCACTTTGCATTAAGTATTTATCATTTTTTTCAGCTTGATCTATATGTTTTCTATTTTTCATTAATTCTTTAGTAATAGAAAAAGGTACATGTAAATAAATAGTAATATCAGCTTTAGGTAGTTCTAATAACCAATATTCTAATTTATCTATCCAGCGAAAGAAATTAAATCGTTCTTCACTATCTTCGATTTTACTACCTTGATGAGCCATATTTGAACTTACATAACGATCTAGTATGACATAATAGCCTTCATTTAAGAATTTTTCTATTTTATGAAAGTTATATTTACGATCGGTTGCATATAATAAACTTGATATTTTAGGATCAACATTACCTGGTCCTTCTGGAAACCAGCATTCACCATTCTCAGGTCTTCCTAATAACGGTCCTCCTACTATTTTCCCAGTTGGGGTATCATACATAGGAAACGATAAATTAACTGCTTTATAACCCATTGCGATTAGTTTTTTTACTACTAAATTAGCTTGTGTATTCTTTCCGGAACAATCAGTTCCTTCTATTACTATTAATTTTCCTTGCATATTAACCTACCTTCTTTAACTAATTATATAATAATTATTACGGTAAGGCAAATAAAAAAGGATAAAAATCGAATAAATGTACGACTCTATCCTATTATATTGTTTTCACTGTCAAATTCTATTGATAAGAATTTACGACTAGCTAAATAATCACACATGTGAACGAAGTTTTGATATTTGTCTTTAGGTTTAGGTAGTATTTCTTCTTTAGTTAGGTAGTCTGTGTTATATGGTCCCATATGAGTAGAAATAACACTGAGGATAAAGTTTAATTCCTCTTCTTTTAGTTTTATTTCTTCCTTATGATCTTTTAAATGATTACAGATTAAAAGAGGATGATTAGCTCTTGTATATCTATCTTTTGGAATTCCATGTTTTAAACCATCGTGTAAGGTTAAGGCAATCAGCATTAAATCTTTCTCACGAGAAGTGTATTTATCACCAATAGAGGGATTGTTTAATAATTCATAACCCATTCTAACAGCTGCTTTAGTATGTCTAACTAAGCCTCCAGGTCCTAGTGTGAATTTAGGATGATATTTTCCTGTTGATGATGCTTCTATTTCAAAAAAATAGTCAGGTAATAGTTCAATCATGGTTTTAAATGGATCTATTAAATCCATATTTTTTAGATAATTAATTTCCTTATCAAATATTTTAGTTTTATTCATTCTACTTACTCCTCTACAAATTTTACTAATATTTCGTTTATTACATACCAGTATTCAAATGGTATATAATAATTATTTTGATTTTCCTTGATGTAACCTTTTTCTATTAAAGAACTAACTGGAGTTAAGTCTTTAAAGTCGATACCAAATTTCTGTTTAAATATTTTTTTATCAATTCCCTCTTTAGTGCGCATTCTTAATATTATTTCATTTTCACAATTACTAGTCTTAGTAAGATATTCTATTTCTTCTTTATACTCGCCTTTTAAATATTTTTGGATACTTTTTTTATTAGTATAACGAATATCTTTTAGATAACCACTGGAACCTAAACCAAAGCCATAATATTCCTCGTTATGCCAATATACTAAATTATGTTTTGATTCATATCCTGGAAGAGAAAAATTACTAATTTCATAGTGATTAAAACCAGATTCAGTTAAATTTTTATGAATTGTTTGATACATTTCTAAATCCAAGTCTTCATCAATATATTCAGTATTCTGGTTGGTTAGCTTGGTATTTTTCTCCAGTATTAATGAATAAGTTGAAATATGTGTTATACCTAATGCTAAAAAATTATCAATATCACTTTTTAAATCATCTATTGTCTCACCTGGTATTGCATACATTAAATCGATATTAATATTATCAAAACCATTTTCTTTTACTAATTCAATTGTTGGTTTAATTTGATTTACTGAGTAATTTCTATTTAGAAAATCTAAGTTTTTAGTTTGAAACGATTCAACCCCAATACTTATTCGGTTTACGCTGTTTCTTTTAAATAATTTTAACTTGTCATCATCAATATTTTCAATATTACATTCAATAGTAAATTCGTAATTATCTTCAAAAGAAAAGAGATTAGTTAAAGAAAATAATTTATCTAACTGTTTAATGTTTAAAGAACTAGGTGTTCCTCCACCAATATAGAGTGTTTTTAATTTTGGAAATGGTAGATAGGATTTTATTTCTTTTTCTAGTTCAATTAGATATTTGTCAACTAGTTCTTCATAATAGTAGAGCTTGGAGAAATCACAATAACTACAGATATGTTCACAAAAAGGAATGTGAATGTATACACTAGTTATCATTTCGCTTGAGACACTTCATTTTTTGTTTGATTCATATCAGGCTTAGCACTAATTATGATGTTACTAATATCATAATCCGAATAATTAAAGTTTGTTTTTAAGACATGGATTAAATGCTTAATTAAATTGTTAAACGAAGGAAGAACATTATTTTTTGTAGTTTGATATGGAAATGGGTAGTGCCTGGTATTATTGAGTATTTCTTTATATAAGGGAACTACAAAACGCATTTGGCCTTCCAACATTTTGTAGTACATTAGTTTTTTTATTGAAGGGCTCATTATCGTTTCACTTACTTTTTCTGGTTCGATTTCTTCCCAGTTTATTTTAGTAAAGGTAATTCCATCCTTATTTACTATTGTTTTTGTGTGTTTATCAATCGCAAATTTCGTTCTTTCGTCATTAGGATCAATATTGAGTGGGCCTAGTTCTCCTATTTTTTCTATTAAAAATACAGAAACTAAATTATAATCAGCTGCTAATACTTCTGGAGTTGGGTTTTCTTTATAAAATTGATTAACCAAGTTGCTTTCCTCTACTTTTAGTAGTTCATCTAGAAGATTAAAACTATTATCTCTCATTTCTATTTCTCCTCCATTTTTAATACAGCTAAGAAGGCTTCTTGTGGTACTTCAACATTACCCATTTGTTTCATTCTTTTTTTACCTTCTTTTTGTTTTTCTAATAATTTTTTCTTTCTACTAACGTCACCACCGTAGCACTTAGCTAAGACATTTTTTCTTAAAGCTTTAATATCAGTTCTAGCTATTACGTGGTTTCCAATTGATGCTTGGATTGGTACTTCAAACATTTGACGGGGAATTAACTCCTTAAGTGTTTCTACTACAGATTTACCTCTACTATAAGCGAAATCTTTATGAATGATACTGCTTAGGGCATCAACTAATTCACCATTTAGTAAAATATCCATTTTTACAAGATTGCTTTCTTTGTAGCCAATTAATTCATAATCAAAGGAAGCATAACCTTTAGTGTAGGATTTTAATTTATCAAAGAAATCATATACTATTTCAGATAATGGTAATTCATAGTGAATATTTACTCTAGTGGTATCGAGGTATTCCATGCTTAAATAAATTCCTCTTTTGTTTTGGCATAGTTCCATAATAGGACCAATATATTCACTTGGGGTAAAAATGTTAGTTTTAATATATGGTTCTTGAACTCTTGATATTTGTTGGCGATCAGGAAATTTAGCTGGGGAATCGATTATGACTCTAGTTTGATTTACTAATTCTACTTCATAGATTACACTTGGTGAAGTAGCTATTATTTCAATACCGAATTCTCTTTCGATTCGCTCTTCGATTATTTCCATATGCAGTAGTCCTAGGAAACCACATCTAAATCCAAACCCTAAGGCTTCTGATGTCTCTGGTTCAAAGACAAGTGAAGCATCATTTAGTTTGAGTTTATCTAAAGCTTCTCTTAAATCTTCAAATTTATTTGATTCAATTGGATATAAACCACAGAAAACCATCGATTTCATAGGTTTGTATCCTGGAAGTGGTTTATCACAAGGATCGTTTACTAAAGTAATTGTATCACCAATTTGGATATCAGAAATATCTTTAATTGAAGCCGCAATATAACCTACATCCCCTACTGATAATTTGTCTTTTTTTAGTTCTTTGGGGTTAGTCACTCCTAATTCAACAACCTCATAAGTTGCATGAGATGCCATTAATTTGATCTTATCACCTTTTTTCAAGGTACCATTTACGATACGACACGAAATTATTACACCTCGATATGAATCAAAGAAACTATCAAAGATTAGCGCTTGTAGTTTATCATTAGAGTCTCCTTTAGGAGCAGGAATCCTGTCTACAATAGCATCTAGTAAGTCTTTAATTCCCTCACCAGTTTTAGCACTAGTTAAAATAAATTCATCTTCACTAAACCCAATCGCATCGATAAGTTCTTGTTTTACTTTATCGGGATTAGCATTAGGTAAATCAATTTTATTAATTACGGGAATGATTACTAAATCGTGTTCTAAAGCTAAATATAAATTAGCTAAAGTTTGAGCTTCTATTCCTTGAGCTGCATCTACAACTAATAGTGCTCCTTCACAAGCAGCTAAACTACGACTTACTTCATAAGAAAAATCCACATGTCCGGGAGTATCTATTAAATGTAATAAATAGTCTTCGTCATTGTTTTTATAGTTTAACTCTACTGCATTTAGTTTAATGGTAATTCCTCTTTCACGTTCTATATCCATCGAATCAAGCATCTGTTCTTTAACTTCTCTTTTTTGAACTGCTCCTGTTTCTTCTAATAGACGATCAGCTAATGTACTTTTACCATGATCGATATGAGCAATTATGGAAAAATTTCTGATGTTTGCTTGTTTCATTATATATCACCTTATTACATTATATCAAAAAAAACACCATATTTATAGTGTTTTTACTGTTTATCTGTATTCATCACGCTCTCTAGTTTTCCAAAAACATAATTGAGGGTTTTTTCAAAAGTCTTACCAATGGCATTAGATAATTTTAGAGACATCTTAGATATATTATTATCATAGCTTTCTTCTTTGTCGGTAATATAGTTTTTTATATCGATTGGTTTGTTTTGTCTTACATCTTCTTCAAATTGTTTTATTTGATTTTCAGTTAGTATTTTTTTATTACGGGCTTGATAGTCAATATAACCAGAATTAGAAGCAAAGTATAAACCAACAAAAAGAAAAACTAATGTTAAAGCAATGATTCTAAAAATATTGTTTTTCACTGTGTACCTCCTATTATCTTAGCTAAAGTATTGGCGATAGCTTCAATGGTGTTGTAGGCTTCATCAATTGAGTTTTCAGCGCCACCTACTTCTATTAGAATGGTATGCTCGTTAAAGTCTTGATTATACACACCATTTACGCCACTACCCTTTTTTTTATATATTCCACGGCTTATACCAGGATAATCAGTTTTAAGTTTTGTTTCTATTTTAGTAGTAAAATCAAGATTTTTAGTGTAATTAGGATTATCTAAACCTACAATAAAGAGAATTTTAGCATAGCTTTTATCATTAATAGTAGTAGTACTTATTTTTTTACTAACTGAGTCACGATGTAAATCAATAAAATAGTCAAGGGTTGGATTTTTGCTTTTAGCATCAGTCATTAATAGTTTAGTAACTTTATAACTAGAAGCATAATTCCAGTTATTCATTTTTAAAATTTCATTGACGTTATTTTCTTCAACAATACTATTAATATTAAATTTAGTTAGTTTTTCTCTTAAAATATAACTAGCCATCATTACATTAGGTGTAACATTATAATTAGCTTGACTGGCTGCTTGATATTCTTCTAATTGGTGAGTGTTATAAATATATACAGTAGGATCTATTATTTCTTTTTCAGGAAAGGGATCTTTAACATATTGACTATTAGTAGTAGAAGTAGGATCTTCTTCATCACTGGAGTTAGTGCTATTATCCTTAAAAACATAATTGTTTTGAATCATAGTGAAAGGTTTCTTTATATCAATATTACCAATAAAGTTAATTATTTTTAGAATTAAATTAGGATTTTTATAGTTAGTTTGTATATTGGGATTATCTTGAGCTAGCAATAAGCGTAAAAATTCTTCATTACTAATATCTACTTTTAAACAATTTATCGTAAAAGAAAAAGAAAAGGCGAATATTACCAAGAACATAATTAGTCTTATTGGTATTTTTCGTTTTCTTTTGAGTTTGTTTTTTCTCACCCTATCACCTACTCTATTAGTAGCTTAGCAGAGTAAATAAGAATTAAATGTCGAAATTTTTATGTAAGGCTTGATTTATGCTTTTAGCAAGGATTTTGGCTAGTTTATCCATTAAAAAATCGATTTCTTTAGGAGTTACCATCATATTATAACCAATAGGTGTTAAAACTTCAAAGATAAGTGCTTTGACTTCTTCTTCAGTTAAGGAACCTACTTGTCCTAAAAATGAGATTTTTTCTTCAGGACTTAGTTCGCCTTCATGTTTTAAAAAATTTCTAGATGAGATGGGAACTAATTTATTTCTTTCTAAGTTATCTTTATTATAACTAATATGTTTATACATATATTTGATAGTATCACTTACTAGCACAATTGCTTCAATAACGGTTGGAATACCAATTGAAATAACAGGAATTCCTAGTACTTCTTTACTTGCTTCTTTACGATTATTCCCAATTCCACTACCCGGATTTATTCCACTATCAGTCATCTGGATTGTTTTATTAATGCGATCAATTGAACTAGAAGCTAACGCATCAATTACGATTATAAAATCAGGTTTACTTTCTTTAATAATTCCTTTTATCATATCACTACTTTCCATCCCAGTATTAGCTAAAACGCCAGGTATAAAAGAAGAGGTGTTACGATAATCTTCGGAAACATTAATCCCAGGAGTATCAAAGAGATACTTGGTTACTAGAATGTTATCAATTACTTTTGGTCCTAAGGCATCAGGAGTTGATTCCCTATTACCTAAACCTATTATTAATGCTTTATCAGTCTCTTTTATTTTTAAACTATCTAGCATTTCTTTAAGATATTTAGTAAAGACTTCTATTATTTGTTTAACATTTTCCTTATCGGTTGCATCTTTAAAACTAATTGTAATGTACTTTCCTTTTTTCTTGCCTAAATTATTGTCTTTGTTTTTTATTGTAATATCAATTACTTCAATATCATCTAATATCTCTTTAGTTCCTTCAATATTAGGATCTTTGTCCTCCAAATCAAACAAATCTACAACTAAGTCAGTCCTAATATTATAGTTTTTCATATCTATTTCTTTATTCATAAAATCACCCTATTCTTATTTTGGCAAAAAAGTTAATTTTTATTTGCATTTTTAGGAAAAATTTGTTAGAATTAAACTGTTATAAAAGTGAGGTGAAAATATGCCAAATATTAAAAGTGCGAAAAAACGTGTATTAACAAGCGCAAAGAGTGCTGAAAATAATAAGACAAAAACTTCTAGTATGAAAACTGCTATGAAAAAATGTGATAAAGCTATTATAGAAAACAACAAAGAATTAGCAGAAGAAACTTTAAGAACAGCAATTAAGAGAATTGATAAAGCTGCCGCAAAAGGATTAGTTCATAAAAATAAAGCTGCTAGAGAAAAATCTAGATTAACTAAGAAGAAAAACGAAATGGAGTAAGATTTTACTTCTTTTTTTATGTTTATTTTGCTATAATGAGTATAGGTGAAAATATGAAGAAGATAATTACATTAGCGTTACTATTAATTATATTTGGTTGTTGTTTACTCTTTAGTGATGAAATTGTTGGTTTTACGATTAAACATTTTATTAGTGGTAGTCAAACCTCTGATAAACTAGAAAATAATGAATATGCATTAAAGAGTAATTATAAATATGTTCAATTAACAGATGATTTTAGTCCGGAAAATAAAAAGGATTTATTAAATATATTCTTTACAGTTATTAACTCGGGAATGGATAAATTTACTTTCTATTGTCCAAAGTCTTATAAAAACTGTTTAACTGATATTAATTATATATCTAATAATCAAGTGTTATTGTCAAATATTAATAATTATGTTCATATTTATAATAGTTTTCAAAATATTGAAACTGAGTTTGACAGTTTAGGTAAAATAGATGTTACTGTTAATCATACCTATACTAATAAACAAATTAGTAAAATAGAAAAAGCTGCTAATACTATTTTGAAAAATAATATTACTGCTGATATGGAAACTGATAATAAGATTAAAGCTATTCATGATTATATAGTTAATAATACTAAATATGATAGGGATCGAAGTGATAATAAGATAAAACAATATCATTCTGATACTGCTTATGGACCTTTAATAGAACATTATGCTATATGTGGTGGTTATGCTGATTCAATGAAACTGTTTTTAGATAAAATGGGAATAGATAATTATAAAATAGCTAGTGAAAATCATATTTGGAATTTAGTTAGAGTAAATGACGAATGGTTACATTTGGATTTAACTTGGGATGATCCAGTAACTACAGATGGTAAAGATGTATTAGAGTATGATTATTTTTTAATTACAACAGAAGAGTTATTAAAACAAGAAACAGATCAACATATTTATGATAAAACGGTTTATATTGAAGCAAGTTAAAAAGAGTATACATTACTCTTTTTTTGTTGTTAGAAATTTTTCAACTTCTGTTATTGTACTATTGAAATCATCATAATTTGTTTCAAACCAAGTAGTTGGAAACTGATTATTAAAGAAAGTATATTGACGTTTTGCATATCTTCTTGAATTTAGTTTAATATTATCAATAGCTTCTTCAAGAGATACTTTATTATCGAAATAATCATATAGTTCTTTATAACCAATTCCTGTTTGAATAGCTTTACTTTTAATATTTTTGTCATACAGATTTTTTACTTCGGCTAGTAGTCCATTATTAATCATTTTATCAACACGATTATTTATTTTATCATACAAATTATCTCTAGTAGTTGTTAAACCAATAATTTGAAAGTTATATAATGGTTTATTACCGTTCTTGTCAGTGATTGAATTATTTTCTAGTTTATTTAAAAGTCTAATTAATCGTTTTCTATTATTGATGTGGATATCAGTTTCAATAGAAAAGGCTTTTATTTTGTCGAATAATTCTTCATTAGTTAAATCATCATAATTATTAATACTTGTTTCTTCTTTAAATTTATAATCATATAATGCTGCTTTTAAATATAAGCCAGTTCCACCAACCAGAATAATGTTTTTCTTCTTTCTGTTTATTTCTTCTATTTTATGACGACAATCTTTTTGGTAGTCATAAACGGTATATAAATCATTTGGCTCACAAATATCAAATAAGTGATGAGGTATTCCTTCTTTTTCTTCTTCAGTAACTTTAGCAGTACCAATATCAAAGTATTTATAAACTTGCATACTATCGGCGTTAATTATCTCAGCATTTAGTTTTTTAGCTAGCTCTATGCTTAGCTTAGTCTTCCCTACTCCAGTTGGACCTACGATAACTACTATCATATTTTTTCACCACGATGATGAATTAGATATACTTTATTACGTTCAAATGTTTCATTTGATCGAGTATATTTTATCCTTGATTTTTTTAATGTTTGTTCTATTTTCTTAATCATTAAGACACTTTTATCATAAAAAGGGTTTTCTGTATTTTCTTTTTTTATCACGCCAACTATAAAACTTCCAAGAATCAGTTTGTTTATTGTTGCTTCAGTCGAAGCCAACACTCCTTGACTAATAAGCATAGTATTAGGATCAATTGTTGGTGTGGTTAGTATTGATTTACCCTTTTCTCCGTATTCACTTTTTATTACTGAGGGTTTATTATCAACAAATATTTTTTTTCTTTTTTCTTTTAAAAATGTTGTTATGTTCTTTGTTTCAGTAGATGGTGTTATTTCAATTATTTTATGGCGTGGTATAATCATATTTTTATTTAATATGAATTTTGCTAAAGTTTCATTTTCTTTTTCAATTGCGTTTTTAAATTTCATAAATTCAGCAATATTAGGATATAAAGTTCCCTCTAAATATAGCCTAATTTGTTTTTCGTTAAAATTATAATATCTCCTGATTAATTCATCCTGCATAAACTTCTCCTTTTACATTGCTCTTTTAAATAGTTTTTCTAAGTCATATTTTGAATAAGTAATTATAGTTGGTCTACCATGGGGACAGGTAAACGGGTTCTTACAATTTCTTAGCCGTTCTAATAGGATTTCCATATCAGAAATGGTTATGTGTTGATTAGCTTTAATTGAAGCTTTACAAGCAACAGTAGCAGCTATATTATCTAGAAATTTCTCCATTTGAAAGTTTTCTTGAGTAACAATTATATCTATTATCTTTCTAAGTGCCTGTTCGGTATTACTTTTTACTAACCATAGAGGAATTTTTCTAATCGCTATTGTTTGATAACCAAACTCTTCAAGACCAATATCTAACTGTTCTAAGATTGAAAAATTTTCTTTTAATATTATATATTCATTACTAGGAAACTCGATTGTAATTGGAATTAGTAAATCTGTTTGATTGGGTTTAGGATTACTTAATTCTTCTAAATAATATTCGTAATTAATTCTTTCATTTGCGGCATGTTGATCGATCAAAAACATACCTTCTTCATTTTCTGCGATTATATATGTTCCATGTACTAAACCAACTGGATACATTTTTTTAATACGTTCGTTGGGGTTTTCTAATTTATTGTTTTCTTCTATTTTACTATAAGAAGTTGGTTCTTCATTTGTTTCTAAGTGTAAAGTCATATTCTCAAATTCTTGATATTCATCTGCTTTTTTTTGATAATCAAATTCATCATAGCTCTTTGGCGAGTAATTGGTACTTATTTTTGTTTCATTCCCGATTATTGTTGTTTCTAACGAAGCATCTGGTATTAATGTTAATTTTTGAAGTTGTGTATTAATGATTTTAGTTATTAATTCTTTTAAAGTATCAGGTTTTGAAAATTTAATATCCATTTTAGTAGGGTGAATATTAACATCTATTAATATTGGATCACCTTCGATTTTTAAGATTATTATGGGATATTT
>CAYRDW010000018.1:0-18486 GCA_964423215.1 uncultured Muribaculaceae bacterium | reverse complement strand
AAATGTTATTATTATAGATAAAAACTGTACTAGTTTTATGGAAGTTGATTTGATGAGAGGTTTAGTTAAGAATCTTGAAAATGTTAATATTTATGATTTAATTGGTTGCTGTACTGATATATGTGTTACTAATGGAGCACTGGGATTAATGAATTGTTTAGATCAAATTAATAGAAGAGCACTAGTTAGATTACACGAAGATGGAATAGAAACATTTAATTCACCTAATCATAATAGAGAAAAATATAGCGAAGCAGCTTATCTATTATTGGAACAACAAGGAGCTAAAAGGGTAAGAAAGATAGGCGAAATGAAATATGGAAAATAAAACTTTAGTGTCAGATTTTTATGAATTTACAATGTCAGATATCTATTCTAAAACAGATGATATAGATACTTATGCTTGTTTTGAAGTGTTTAGTAGAAGCAATGTTTTTGATGGAGGATATCAGATTGCGGCAGGCTTAGAAGAGGTTATTGATTATATTGAAAATTTTCATTTTGATGAAAGTGATATTGATTTTTTAAAGAGTACAAATAAGTTATCAGCAGATTTTGTGGATTACTTAAGAAATCTTCGTTTTACTGGTGATATCTGGGCTATTCCTGATGGAACGCCAATATTCCCAAATGAACCAGTTATGACGATAAGAGCTTCAATAATAGAAGCTCAAATTATAGAAACTGCTTTATTAGCTAGTTACAACAGTGGTGTTTTAACAGCTACAGCAGCTAAGCGTTCAGTAGAAGCAGCAAAGGGTATAGATATATCTGAATTTGGTTCTAGAAGAGTAAGAGGAGGTATACTTTCAACATTATTACATAGTAAATATGCCTACATGGGTGGTTGTTCAGCTACTAGTAATACACGTGCGGGTAAGGATAGTGATATTAATGTAGGTGGTACTATGGGGCATTCATATATTCAGAAACATAAAGATGAATATACAGCCTTTCTAAATTATGCTAAATATACTGAACAACCAGATAACATAATTTTATTAGTTGATACTTATGATGTTGAACTGGGAATAATGAATGCTATTCGTCTTCAAAAAGAATATTTAGATCCACGTGGATTAAAACTACATGGAATTCGTATCGATAGTGGTGATTTGGTTTATCTTACTAAAATGGCTAAAAAAATGTTTGTAAAAGCAGGCATGGATTATGTGAAAATATCAGTATCTAATGGATTAGATGCCATAGAAATAGAAAGATTATTAAATGAAGGAGCAATAATTGATAGTCTTGGGGTAGGTGATAATATAGTTGCACCTAGGGAAAGAGCCAACTTTGTTTATAAACTAGTTGAAGTAATAATAAATGGTATTATAAATAGGACAATAAAAATTAGTGAAGATACAATTAAGGTTCTCAATCCAGGTCATAAAAGAGTATATCGTTTCTATGATAAGCAAACAAATAAAGCATTAGGTGATGTATTAGCTTTATATGATGAAATAATTCCTAAAGATAGTTATACATTAGTGGATCATAATAATCCTTGGAAGAAGACTAATCTAACTGATTATACAGTTAAAGAATTACAAGTACCTATTTTTCAAAATGGTAAGTTAGTTTATGAAATGCCATCTTTAGAAAAGAGAAGATTATATGTAAATGAACAATATGCTACTTTAACTGATAGAATTACTACTTTGCATAATCCACATACTTATTATGTTGATTTAAGTGATAAAGCTAGAGAATTAAAAATGAATATGATAGAGGAAATACAGGCTAGAACAGAGGAACAAAAGAAAATTTATAGAAAGAAATATGGTAGTTATTTTGAAGCAAGCTAAGATAGAAGAACTTAATTCATATATTGATAGGTTTAGAACTATAGAAGTTATACCGTCTACTTTAGAACCGTCATTTATAAAAGTAGAAAGAAAGACATTTAAATTAAATAATGGGGAAACTATAGATAGGGAAGTAATCAAAAAGAAGGATCAAAATGGTAATTATACAGCTGGTGATGCAGTAATAGTTTTACCAATAACAGTAGATAATCAAATAGTAATGGTAATTGAATCAAGAGTTTATACTAAAGAAACAGTAGGAATAGGTTTTCCAGCAGGATACAAGGAAGAAAACGAAAGTGTAATTGAATCGGGTATTAGAGAACTTCAAGAGGAAACGGGTTATATTAGTAAAAGGGTTAAAGATTTAGGTGGTTTTTATCAAGATGAAGGATGTTCTGAAGCATATAATCACATATTATTAGCAACAGGATGTTTAAAGGTTTCAAAACAGAAGCTTGATAAAGGAGAATTTATTGAATATTTTCTGTGTAGTATAGACGAAGCTTATGAAATGTTAGATAATGGAAATATAAAGGGTGCTAGTTCGCAACTGGCATTATTAAAGGCTAGACCTTATATTCTTAAAAAGTAGGAGGATCTTATGAAAAAATATGGATATGTACGAGTAGCAGCTGCTACACCTGAGTTAGTTGTAGCCAGTACATCATTTAATGTAGAAGAGATAATTAGTAATATTAAACAAGCTGAAAAAAAGGAAGTAGGAATTATCCTATTTCCAGAACTTTCAATTACAGGATATACTTGTGCTGATTTGTTTATGCAAGACTTATTAATTAGTAATTCACTACTAGGACTAGATAAAATATTAAAGGAAACAAAAGATTTAGTTATTACTTCAATTATAGGTATGCCACTTAGAATAAACAATCAATTGTTTAATGTAGCTATAGTAATAAATAAGGGAAATATTTTAGGAATAGTCCCAAAAACTTATATTTCTTCTGTAAGTGAATTTAATGAAAAGAGATGGTTTCTATCTAGTACTGACTTACTAAAAGATGAAATTAGTTTACTAGGTCAAACTGTTAAAATTGGGACCGATTTAATTTTTAAAGATAGTACTTATCCAGAAATAAGATTCGGTATTGAGATAGGTGAAGATTTGTGGAGTATTTTACCTCCAAGTAATAATCTAGCTTTAAATGGTGCTAATATTATTTTTAATCTATCTAGTAGTAACGAAATAATAGGTAAATATAACTATCGTAAAAATTTAGTTATTAATCAATCTAGTAAACTTATATCAGGATATATTTATGCTTCTAGTGGTATTAATGAATCGACTACTGATTCAGTATTTTCAGGTCAAGCAATGATTGTAGAAAACGGAACTGTTTTAAAAGAAAATCAAAGATTTAGTTTTAATAGTCAATTAATTACCCAAGATATCGATGTTTCAAAACTTAATAATTTAAGAACTAGAGATATGAATTATAGAGAAGTAAAACCTAATAAGGTTTGTAGAGAAATAACGTTAGATATTACTGATAGTAAAGATATTATAAGAAAGTATGATATGGACCCCTTTATTCCAAGTAACGAAGTAGAGAGAAAAGATAGATGTGAAGAGATATTTAATATTCAAGCTAGTGGTTTAGCTAAAAGATTAAAACATATTAATTGTGAGAAAACAGTTATTGGTATCTCAGGTGGTCTTGATTCAACCCTAGCCTTTTTAGTAATAGTCGAAGCTTATAAAAAATTAGGAATAGATACTAAGAATATTATCGCCGTAACAATGCCCGGATTTGGTACAACTAAGAGAACGTTAAATAACTCTATTAAGTTAATGGAAATCTATGGTGTTAATATTAAAGAAATAAGTATCGTTCAAGCAAGTCTTCTCCATATGAGAGATATTGATCATAATCCTGATATTCATGATATAACTTATGAAAATGTTCAAGCACGTGAAAGAACACAGATATTAATGGATATAGCTAATAAAGAGGGTGGAATAGTAGTAGGAACCGGAGATTTATCAGAACTAGCTTTAGGCTGGTGTACTTATAATGGCGATCATATGAGTATGTATGCAGTCAATGTAGGTATTCCTAAAACATTAGTAAGACATTTAGTTATGTATATAGCTAATATTGATTCTAAAGCTAAAGAAGTTTTATATGATATTTTAGATACTCCAATTTCACCAGAATTATTACCTCCAAGTAAAGATGGTAAGATTAAACAAAAAACGGAAAATAGTGTTGGTCCGTATCAATTACATGATTTCTTTTTGTATCATTTCTATAGATATGGGGCTAGTCCAGATAAAATTTTATTAATGGCAGAAATAGCTTTTAAAGAAGTATATGACAAAGATGAAATAAAAAAATGGTTAGGTTTCTTTTTAAAAAGATTCTTTACACAGCAGTTTAAAAGAAGTTGTTTACCAGATGGACCAAAGGTAGGAACGATTGGTTTCTCTCCTAGAGGAGACTTAAGAATGCCTAGTGATGCTAGTTATAATGATTGGTTAAAAGATTTATAAAAAAGAAATCAAAATTTAACTTGATTCCTATTTTGTAAGATTTCTTCTAAATATTCATAGTAATTAACTATGTTGTAAAAAGATTGTATTATTTCATATTCTTCGTTAGTATCTAAAATATCAATGAATGAATAATAGTCAGCACCAAAATCAATGAACTCTTTCTTTTTATCAATGAAAAAATTAATTTGTTCATCGGTTATTGAGTCAGGAGCTGTTATAATAAATCTGGATTCACCACATGTACTACTATCTTCCCTTGAATTAACTATTATTACACAACCGCTTTTAGCAAAAACATCTAACTGGGTATGAAATTCTTTGCTTTTATTATATGGAATGTTTAAATCTTGAAACCAAGAAGTAGGATATATTTGATTCATAAAGCTGTTAGTATGCCAGTGTGTCTCGTTAGCTATACTTCTTAAATCCCTTTTCATCCATTCACCAAAACTTCTATACTCTCCATTAGGGGCAACAACAATTCCTAATTCATTCATAAATCCTCCCTGATTATATAAATGATTTTATCATATTTTATATATATATACAATTATATTATAATTATAAATCTGGATTCTCATACTGTGCTGTTTTTGAAAAAGAACTTTGTTCTTCATTGATAACGATATAAATTGCGATACCAGCTAATATTAAACTAATGGTAGCTATAATAACTTGTAATTCAAAATTTTTAGTATTTTGGCCGTTTTCTTCAGCAAATTCATAGGCTTTATAGTTAATGTATAGAAACCAGAGAAAGATAAGAAAAATAAATATTTTATTGGCTAAAGCTATAATTCTAGATTCATCTTCATTTAAGAATGGGTCATTATCTAAAACTCTGTTTCTTAAATTAATAAGAAGAATAATCGCTATAAGTAGTGCCACAATATATAGAGCTGTGCCTATAATTTGACCATCGATAGTAAATAATTGTTTTTCTAATATTTCATCTCTATTCATGCCCACTCCCTTATCTAAATATATGTTTAAAACAAATAGTAATGAAGTTTATTAAATAAAGATAAAAGTTAAAATATAAGTAAAATATTACAAGGAGGTAAAAATGAAAATAGGAATATTTGGGGGTAGTTTTAATCCTCCACACAGAATGCATCTTCAAATAGCTATAGATTTAATAGAAAAAGGTTATCTAGATAAAGTTATCTATGTACCAACTGGAACAAAATATCCTAAACAATATCTTTCAACAGATGAAAACAGATTACATATGTTAAAATTAATGATTGAAGGTTTTGAAAATATTGATGTATCTGATTATGAATTGAAAAATAACTTAGTATATACTTATCAAACATTAGATTATTTTAAAGAAAGATATCCAGATGATGAAATATATTTTATTTTAGGTAATGATTTATTTAGAGAAATTAATACCTGGAAAAAGGCTGATTATATATTAAAAACACATCGAATATTAATGACGATTAGAAATGGTGATAAGAAAGAAGAGTTAGAAAATCTATATCCAGATTATAAAAGTAATATAGTAATTACGGATATTATTCCTAGAGAGTTATCATCTACTAAAATAAGAGAAGCGATTAAAGTTAATAATATTAAATTTTTAGAAGAAAATTTAGATAGAAAAGTACTTGATTATATAATAGAAAATAAGCTTTATATAGAAGATTAAGGGAGATAATATGAAAAATAAATATGAAAAAGTAGTTAGGAAGCTTGAAAATAGTAAAAAGACCATCTCGACAATGGAATCTTGTACGGGTGGTGCTTTAGCTAATATTATTACTAGTATAGTAGGTTCTAGTGATGTTTTAAATTTTTCAGCAGTAACATACTCTAATGATTTTAAAATTAAAATGGGTGTTCCTAAAGAGGTAATAGAAAAGTTTACTGTTTATAGTAGCGAAACAGCTCAAGCAATGGCTAAAGCGATATCTAATTTTACTTCTAGTAATTATGGGGTAGGAATAACCGGACAATTAAATTGTGTTGATCCGGAAAATAAGTCTAATAATCAAGATATAGTTTATATAAGTATATATATAAAAGAAACAGATAAATATTATGATAAAAACTTACGAGTTAGTTATAAAGATAGAGATAAGAATAAAAAACAAGTTCTTCAAGTAGCTTTAGAAATGTTAATGGAGATACTACTTTAAGTTGAAATATAATACAAATAAAGTTATTATATAAGTAGGAAGTGAAACAATGTTAAAAAAAGATTATAAGAGTGAAGAAGAATTTTTAAAAGATTATGATTCTAGTATATTTGAAAAACTATCTATGACAGCTGATATAGCTATTTTTAGTGTATCTAGTGAAAGTTCAAGTAACTATAGAAAATTATCTAAAAAAATGTTTAGTATATTACTAGTTAAGAGAAATGATTATCCTTTTAAAGATATGTGGTGTTTACCAGGAGGCTTTGTAGGAATAGATGAAACTATTGATGAAGCAGCTAAAAATATTCTTATTAAAGAGACTAACTTACATAATATTTATCTTGAACAATTATATACTTTTGGGGATGTTAAAAGAGATCCTCGAATGAGGATTGTTAGTACTGCTTATATAGCTTTGGTAGACAAGAATGATTTAAAAGATAATTTAAGTAAAGATGCTGCTTGGTTTAATGTTAGTGTTTTAGAAGATGATGAGGAAATAAAATTATTTTTTGAAAATGATATTGAAAGTTTTTCTACTACGATTGAGAAAAGATTGAGAAGTTTAACTAGTGATAGATATGAATATATTGTTAAGAAGAATAGTCGTTTAGCATTTGATCATCCAAAGGTTATCGCTTCTGGGATATCGCGTCTTAAGAATAAAATTGAATATACTGATATTGTTTTTAATATGATGCCAGAGTATTTTACTTTAGGAGAACTTCAACAGGTATATGAAGTAATTTTAAATAAGAAACTGTTAGATCCAGCTTTTAGAAGAATAATAGCTAATAAAGTAGTGAAAACAGATAAAGTAAAAACGGGAGGCGGACACAGACCTTCAGCACTATTCTGTTATAGGGGTAATTATGAGAAAACCGATAAAAAGAGTTAAGTTATTTGTTAATGATAGTGATAAAGCCATTAATATAAAGATGATTGTTGAAAATTCTTTAAGAAAAGCTAATTTTAATATAGTTGATAATAACTTTGATTTGGCTGTAGCGATTGGTGGAGATGGTTCTTTTTTAAGAATGGTTAAGACTAATAAATTTGATAGTAATATCTATTATGTAGGAATAAACGCTGGTACTTTGGGCTTTTTACAGGAAATAAAACTAGAAGATATTGATGAATTTATTGAAGATCTAACTAGTGATAAATTTTCAATAGCTACTATTGGAGTTCAAGAAACATCGGTTATTACTTCTTGTAATGAGGATTTCTTTTATTCATTAAATGAAATAGTTATTAGAGATAGTAATCTAAAAACTAGCAAGTTAAATATACTTATTGATGATAAATTTCTAGGACATTATGTAGGAGATGGTGTGTTGATAGCTACTTCGATTGGATCTACTGCTTATAATTTAAGTCTTGGTGGAAGTGTTGTCTTTGAAGATTTTCATACTCTGCAATTAAAATCAATTGCACCCTTAAATAATAATGCCTATAAAACGTTGCCTAATTCTATAATCATTCCTGAAAATAAAGTTATCTCTGTTATCCCAAATGAGAATCCTGAGAATTTATTAGTTACTATGGATGGAGAAAATATTTACTATAATGATGTTTGTAGAATTGATACCGTAGTTGGTAATAAAAAAATCAAGTGTTTACGTCTTCCTGGTAATTCTTATATAGAAAAGATATATGATAAATTTTTAAAGAATTAATTTTATACATAAAAAAAACAGATGAGAAATCATCTGCTTTATTTTTATTTACTATAGAATTCTACGATAAGTGCTTCGTTGATATCAGCGATAAGTTCGTTTCTTTCAGGTAAACGTACATATTTACCTTCTGCCTTTTTATCATCGAATGTTACGTATTCTACACGGTTAATTACTTTTTCTAAAGAAGCTTTAATAGCTGGATGATCTTTAGAGTTTTCTTTAACAGCAATTACTGAACCTGGTTTAACACGGTATGATGGAATGTCTACTTTGCTTCCATCTACAGTAATATGACCATGATTTACTAATTGTCTAGCTCCACGACGAGTAGCCGCAAAACCTAAACGATAAACAATATTATCTAATCTAGACTCAAGTAATTTTAAGAAGTTTTCACCATGAATACCTTTTAATTTAGCAGCTTCTTTAAATGTTTTCTTGAATTGTCTTTCGTTTACTCCGTACATAAATCTAACTTTTTGTTTTTCCTTTAATTGTTCTGCATAGTTAGATAATTTACCTTTTCTTTTGTTTCCATGTTGTCCTGGTCCATATGGACGACGAGCTAATTCTTTACCTGTTTCAGTTAATGAAAAACCAACTCTACGTGATTGTTTATAACTTGGTCCTGTGTATCTTGACATTTTCTTTCCTCCTTCAATGTTACTCATAAACATTGAAATCTATTAAACCAATAATTAGGGAGTTTTCTTTTCAGATTTTCGCTAACAGTGAAGTTACTAATCATTTTAAGAAACACATTAATTAATTTTTAATAGCACTGTTCAATGAATATGCAGTTTAAATTATATAGAATAGTAAAGTAAAAGTCAATCTTTTTAAGAATTTAGTAGGTTATTTTATGGTTTATTTAAAATTTAAACTCTTAAAATTTCGAAAAATGTCAAAAAAAGAGGAAAAAAAAAGACGTATGTGGTAAAATAGTAACAGAGTAGGATAACGGGGTGAATACTTTGAATGGTGTTATTTTATTAATTAGTACTTTTGTGATAATAGCTGTAATTTTAATAACAGTTGTTTTAGTAATGATTCAAAAGCATAAAGTAAAAATAATTAAAGATGAGCTGGAACAGTTAGATAAAGAAAAGAATGTTATAGCTTCTACGCCGGTGTTATCAGAACTTTCAAAAGTAGAACCGATTATCAAGAATGAAAAAATGGGTGAAAAGTATAAGAATTGGCAACATCGTTTTGAAATTATCAGAGATCATAAAATAGCTCATATTAATGATATGATAATTGAACTTGATATGGTGATAGAACAAAGAGATTTTAAAACAGTTCATCAAAAATTAGCGAAAACAGAAATAGAAATTTATAAAGCTAGGGAAAGTGCAGCTGAATTATTAGGGGAAATAAAAGAAATTACATTAAGTGAAGAGAAGTATCGTAGTATTGTCACAAAGTTAAAAGCTAAGTATCGTAGTTTAACTAAAGAATTTCATAATCATAAAGATGATTATGAGGAAATTGGTGAAGTAATAGAATTACAGTTTGAAAATATTGAGAAGAGATTCTTTGATTTTGAAAATGTTATGGAAAAGAATGAATATGATGAAGTTACTCATATCGTAAAAGCTTTAGATACAATGATTGATCATATGGCTATCATTATTCTTGAAGTTCCTAATTTAGTGTTATTAGCAGAGAAATTAATCCCAAAAAGAATGGAAGAGATTTTAGCTATTAGTGTAGAAATGACAGAAGCAGGGTATCCTCTTGAATACTTAAAAATCGAATATAATATGGAAGAAAGTAAAAAGACGATTAAGAATATCTTAGATAGAATTCGTGTTTTAAATCTAGAAGACTGTATGTTTGAACTTAAGACAGTACTTGATTACTTGGATTCAATTTTTAATGATTTTGAAAAAGAACGTTTAGCTAGAAAATTATTTGAAGAAAATATAACTTTATTTGATCAAAAAATAAAAAAGATTACTAAAGTAGTAAAAGATATATATGATCAGATTGATGATATTAAGAGTATGTATGATTTAAAAGATTCTGATTTACAAGCTTTAGATAATATTAGTCTTAGACTTAGAAATATTCATCAGGATTATAAAAAGTTAAAGAGAAATGTAAAAGAATTAGAAAAACCTTATACTAGTGTTATTGAAACGATTGATAATTTATCAGTTTCTTTAAAAGAGTTAAGTGAAGATTTAGATGTGTCTTTGAAATCTCTAGGTAGTTTATATGATGATGAAGTTAGAGCTAGAGAACAGTTAGATGAAATACAAGAATTACTAAAACAATGTAAGATTAGAATACGTAGTTATAAATTACCTATTATTATGAATAATTATTTTATTGAATTATCGGAAGCTAATGAAGCAATTTTAGAAATAATAAAAGAGTTAGAGAAGAAACCAATTATGATAAAGGTTTTAAATACTAGAGTTGATACTGCACGTGATTTAGTCTTAAAACTATATAATACTACTAATGAAATGATTAAGACAGCACAGTTAGCAGAAATGGCAATTGTTTATGGTAATAAGTTCAGAAGTCAGATGAGAGAGATAGATGCTGGTTTAAATAATGCTGAGATGTTATTTCATAAGGGTGAATATCATCAAGCTTTAGAAGTTTCAATTCATAGTATTGAACTTGTGGAACCAGATATACATGATCGATTATTAAAATACTATAGTAGAGAAAGTTGAAGTGTAAAAACTTCACTTTTTTTAGTTTATGTGTTATAATAGGCCACAAATTAGGGGTGATTATATGTTTTCTTTATGTAGAGAAGTAAAGCCAATTAAAATTAGTAATCCATTAGATATTTTATATAGTTTTATTGTGAAAACATATCCAGTTGAAGAATACCCTAGAGTTTTGGAAGTAGCAGCTGGTAGTGGAAGTTTTTCAAGAAAACTTGATGAAAGTGGTTATCAAGTAACTATTATGGATCCAAGGACTAAGAAAGATAGTCTACCTGGAACGATTGATGTTAAACAAGAGTGTTTTGGTATTGATACTGATATTAGTGTTTTTGATTTTGGAGTTTCAATTTATCCAGAAGGAGTGCATGAGTCTTTTATCAAAAACTTTACTATTAATGAAAAACCATTTTTTATATTACCATGTTTATATAATGCTAATGGTGAGAAATATAATTTTAGTTCTAATAATGACTGGTTAAAGTATCTTATGAGTTTAAATAAGAATATGGAAACTGCTAATTTATATAATGATTTGAATAATCATAGTTTGATTCCTGATTCAAAAGTAGCACTATATACGAAATTATAAAATAAGATAAAAAAATATTAAAGAGTTAGTATAGAATTATACTTCTTTTTTTGGTAGAATTAGAGAAAAGGCAGTGATTTTGATGATTTATTTGGATTATAGTGCTACTACTCCTGTGGAAAAGGAAGTATTAGATACTTTTTATAAAACTAGTTTAGAATATATAGGTAATCCTAATTCTTTACATCGTTTAGGTGTTGAGTCTAGTAAATTAATGGATGCTGCTACTAAACAGGTAGCAGATTTATTAGGTGTTAATACTAATGAAGTGATATTTACTAGTGGAGCTAGTGAGGCTAATAATTTAGCTTTAATTGGGGTTATTCAGAAGTATAAGAATCGTGGTAAACATATTATAACAACTAAACTTGAACATTCTAGTGTACTGGAGTGTGTTGATTATTTAGAAAGTATTGGTTATATAATTGATTATGTTAATACTAAGACTGATGGATTAGTTGATATTAATGATTTAAAAAAATTATTAACTAAAGATACAATTCTAGTTAGTATTAATCATGTTAATAGTGAAGTTGGGATTAGACAGGATATTAATGAGATTGGTTTACTATTAAAGGAATATCCGACAACAGTTTTTCATGTTGATGGAACTCAAGCAGTTGGAAAGATTCCTGTTTCACTTAATAATATTGATTTATATAGTTTTAGTTGTCATAAATTTTTTGGTTTAAAGGGAATTGGTTGTTTAATTAAAAAAAATAATATTGAGTTAGAACCAATAATTCATGGTGGTAAAAGTCAAACTAATTATCGTAGCGGAACACCAGCCTTAGCTTTAATTGTTAGTGGAGCTAAAGCTTTACGTTTAGCTATTAATGATTTAGATAGTAAATATAATAGAGTATTAGAATTAAATAAATATTTAAAACAAGAACTACAGTTAATCGATGGTGTTATAATTAATAGTAATGCTTCTTCTATTCCTCATATCTTAAATATCAGTATTTTAGGTATTAAGCCAGAAACAATGCTCCATGCCTTAGAACAGGAAGATATATACATATCTACTAAGACAGCCTGTTCCAAGGATTCTGGTGCTTCTTTAGCGCTTATAGCGATGGGAAAAACTGGTGAGATTAATAAGAGTTCAATAAGAATTAGTATTAGTCATAAAACAACTAAAGAGGAATTAACTAAGTTTATTGAAATTTTTAAAAAAAGTATTAAACAATTAAGGTTTTAAAACTAAGAAAGTAGGGAACAATAATGAAGAGAGTAGTATTAATTAAATATGGCGAACTAACTACTAAGAAAGGAAATCGTAAGTTTTTTATAAATATACTTTTTAATAATTTAAAAAAGAAATTAACAGGAACAACAGCTATTATAACTAGAGATATTTCGAGAATGTATGTGGAATTTTCTGATGAAGATTTAGAAATTATTTTGAAAAAAATTAATGAAGTTTTTGGAATTCATACTTATCAAGTAGCTAGAAAAGTAGATACTGATATTGAAGATATTAAAAGTAATATTTTAGAAATCATGAAAGATAGGACTGGTACTTTTAAAGTAGAGACTAAGCGTAGTGATAAGAAATTTCCAATCTTAAGTACTGATTTTAGTAGACAGATGGGTGGAGTTATTTTAAAAAATATTTCTAATTTAAAAGTTGATGTGCATAAACCTGATACTACTCTAAGTATAGAAATATTAGAAAGATATACTTATATTTATACTAATAGTTATTATGGACTTGGTGGCTATCCAGTCGGAACACAATCTAGAGGAATGTTAATGCTTAGTGGTGGTATTGATTCACCAGTAGCGGGATATTTAGCCTTAAAACGTGGAGTTAGATTAGATGCTGTTTATTTTGAAGCTATTCCACATACAAGTTTAGAAGCTAGAAATAAAGTAATTCAGTTAGCTAAAAAGTTAGCTATTTATGGTGATAAAATCAAATTACATATTGTTCCTTTTACACAAATACAAGAAGCTATTTATAAGGAATGTAATCCAGAGTATTGTATTACTATTATGCGTCGTATGATGTATCGTATTATGGAAAAATTAGCCAAAATAAATAAAGGTTTAATAATTATAAATGGTGAAAGTATCGGACAAGTAGCTTCGCAAACTTTAAATAGTATGAGTGTAATTAATGAGGTTACAAATATGCCAGTAATTAGACCAGTAGCCTGTTTAGATAAATTAGAAATAATCGAGATATCTAAAAAAATTGATACTTATGAAACAAGTATTTTACCATATGAAGACTGCTGTACGGTATTCGTTCCTAAGCATCCAGTAATCAATCCTAATTTGGCAGAATGTTTAAGAAATGAGGAAAGATTTGATTATTTAGCGATGGTAGATAATACGGTAGAATCTACTCAAACCTTAGTAATTGATGAAGATTATGGTAATGACTTTGAAGATTTATTATAAAAAAAATTAAGCCAATAATTACCAACGTTTTTCACGTATGATTTTGTTCATTTTTCACATTCTATTAATGTATAGGAGGTGAAACAAATGAACAACTCAAATAACTCTTCAATGAAAATGAGAGTACCAGGTGCTAAACAAGCAATTGATAAAATGAAATACGAAATCGCTAATGAATTCGGTGTTAATTTAGGACCAGATGCTACTTCACGTGCTAACGGTACAGTTGGTGGTGAAATAACTAGACGTTTAGTTCAAAATGGATTAAACCAAATTAGTGGAAGCTACCAAAACAAATAATAATATTAATGTAATTAGGTTAATATTATTTAATAATAAATTGATAGCTTAAAAGATAGGAGTCCCCTATCTTTTTTTGTCTAATAAAAAATAGATTACTTACTGTTAAAAGTATAGTTTATGGTGTATAATTAGAAAAAGGAGAGATTATATGAAGGTTTTATCGGTTAATGCTGGTAGTTCAACTTTGAAATTTCGTTTATATGAAATGCCAGAAGAAAAAGTTTTAATGAAAGGTAATATCGAAAAGATAGGCTTTGATGATAGTCACTATAGTATTAGAATTGGGGAACAAAAAATTCAAAAGGAGTATCCTTTAGCTAATCATGAAGAAGCTGTAAATGTACTTTTAAAAGAATTAGTAGAACAGGAAGTTATTAAATCTTTAGATGATATTTCAGCAGTTGGTCATCGTATCGTTCATGGTGGTAATTTATATTCTAGTAGTGTAGTGATAACAGATAAAGTTATCAAAGAAATAGAGGATATTTGTGATTTAGCACCACTACATAATCCTGCTAATTTAGTAGGTATTAGAGCTTTTAGAAAAGCTATTCCTAATGCGTTAGAAATTGGATGTTTTGATACTGCTTTTCATCAAACGATGAAAGAAGTTGATTATTTATATCCAGTTCCTTATGAATGGCATGTTAAATATAATGTTAGAAAGTATGGTTTTCATGGTTTAAGTCATAAATTTATTACAGAGAAAATGAAAGCAATTTTAAATAAAGATAATCTTAATTTAATTATTTGTCATATTGGGAATGGAGCTAGTATTTCAGCTATAAAAGATGGTCTTTGTATAGATACTTCAATGGGATTTACTCCTAATGCAGGTATTATGATGGGAACTAGAAGTGGTGATATCGATTATACAATGATTTCTTATATTATGAAGAAAACTGGTTTATCTTTAGAAAAAATCGATAATATACTAAACCGTGAAAGTGGTTTAGAAGGAATTGCGGGAATGAGTGATTTACGTGATTTAGACCGTGCATATGAAGCAGGAGAAGAAAAAGTTAAATTAGCATTTGATATGTATACTAATAAGATTGTTGATTATATAGCTAAGTATTATATTAAAATTGGTGGTGTAATCGATGCAATATGTTTTACTGCTGGTGGTGGTGAAAACGATCAGATTATCCGTGCTGAAGTATTAAGAAAACTTTCACCAATCGGAGTAGTTTTAGATAAAGAAATAAATGATAAGACGATGGTTCGTAAAGGTATTGAAGGAATCATTACTAAAGAAAGTTCTACAATACCAGCATATGTATTAGCTACAGATGAAGAATTAATGATAGCTAGAGATACTTATAAATTAATAGATTAAGAAAAAAGATATATCAGTGATATATCCTTTTTAATTATCAAATTTCATTTCCCTATTATCAAACATTGATTTACCATAATGAATAAAGACTTCTTTAGCAGTAAAAGAGACAGTATCATCTAAAGTATAACCAAGTTTATTTAAAATAAATTCTAAATCTTCTTCATCTTTTCCTTCTATTTCAAAATAGGTTGGTATTTTAGGCCAAGAATCGATATCAATTTCATAACCATCTAAACTATATTTAATTCTTTCTTTTTCAAAATAATTTTTATATTTAAAACCGATAGCTTCTAGAAACTCATTTCCTTCTTCAATGTTGGGAACAATTATCTCTGTTTCTTCAATTTGTTGAATTTTTCCATTATCAGGTAAAATATGTTTAACAGTAATTTCGGCTTTACCATTTACTTGTCTTAATCTAAGCCATTTGTTTTTATTTAGAAAGAATTTTTCAATAAATGTTTTAAAAGCTTTATTATTTAGAAAATCATTCAAATTATCCATTTCTAGAATGTCTTCAAACCATTCACAATTAAATTTTTCTTTTAATTCTTGTTTTTCTTTATTATCAATTAGTAAATCTAAATCATTAAATAGTAAGCGTAATCTCTCAACTGCCGTTATATATTTTATTTTACTAGATTCATTCCATTCTTTTTTTAGTTTTCTATTTTTATCGTTACTATAAAAATTAATATGATTTAGAATATCATAATATCTAGCATTATTTCCAAATAAGTCATAGACGTACATTTTTTCATTAATAATTTCTAGTTTCTGTGCTCCTAAACTTTCTAATTTTTCAATAAATTTTATTTTATCAATATCCAGTACTTTAATTTCTAATTCCATTTGTTTCATAAAAAGACCTCCTAAGGTAACAATAACACTTAAAGAGGTAATATATGTGCGGATTAGAATTTTTTATCTAGTAATATATATTCTTTTATTCTATATAAATCAAAGTGTCTTAAATCTTGGCGGTTTTCACAAAATGCCGCAACACTCCAATTGGTTTCATATAGAAATAAATCTAAGGGATGAATTATTCTTTCATTATATCCTTTAGTAAGAGAATAGTATATTATTTTTACTTTTCTTTTTTCTTTGATAGCTTTAGATAGATTATTATATTTAGTTTGGATTTCTTTAGTTAATGGTTGATTTTGATTATCATTATTATTTTCAAAGTAAATACCTGATATCTTATCTTTTAGAACTATAAACTGTTCTCGTAGATCATTATCTTTAATTTTAGCTTCGATTTCAGCTAAAAGTTTAATATCATCATGCCTAAGTTTTCGTTTTGGGATCTTAATACTTTGATTTAATACGTATCCACCATATGGTCCTCTAATAGTATCAATATAAATCCCACACTTTTCCAGTTCATCTTTATAAACTCTAATCATTCTAGGTGTTACTTCTAAGATATTAGCTAGTTCATTAATATTATACTTCCTACCACTACTTAGTAGGGAAGCTAATGTAATTACGTTAGAAACTTTTCCCATATATAAACAACCTCTTTTACTTTGTATTTATGCTTTATCCTAAAGTATTGAATTATTTTCTTCTGATTTCTTGATAATTACTTTTTACTTTTTTACTTGCATTTAAAATAATAATTTTTAATTCTTCGCCATTTATTAGTTCTGTTGTTGTTGATAAGGTTTGTTTGAAATCATGACTATCTTTTGATAAAATCAATTCTTGTTGATCTTTCTTTTGTGTTAGAATTAATTGCTCTTCTTTAGAATTTAGTAAAACAGCATAGGGGCAAATTGCTACACTTGTTCCTTTTTCTAAATTTATTTGGTATAGGTAATGTTTATAATCCTGGTTAGGAATAAAGAACTTTAAACATTCATTTACATTTAAACTTGTTGAAATCAAATTACCTCTGGATAGTGGTACTAGGGAGTCATCTTTTTTAACAGAAAGGGATCTATAGACAGTTATATCCTCCGAGATTTCTATTTTTGTTGTGACTTCTTCTACTTTTTTCAATATCATTCTTAAACTGTTTTTAAAACTAACTAAATTCACAAAGGAAATATCTTTAAATATTGTCATTTTGATAAATATATTTTTTGGATTGTTTAATAAATCATTATATTTTTCATAAATATTTGCTATTTCTTCTTCGTTATTATCAAGTGAATTTATTGCTCTTCCTAATCTTGATTTATAGATGAGTAAGGCATTTTTTTCTTCATCTGATAGTTTGTTATATTCTTTTATTAACTGTTGATAAATCATATTATACCTACTTTACTTTTTTAAATATTTTATAGTTTTGATGTTTGTTTAAAAAATAAATTATTTGTTTTTTTCATATATCTTTATTTTACCATGTGTTAATTATTATATAAATAGTAAAAGCTATTTTAGTTAATTTATTATATATAATATTACACTAAATTCTCTAGCCTTTTTCTTTAATATTTAATATTTTATGTTATAATGGTAATATTAGAAAGAGGTAATTACATGAAAATAATGTCAATTAATGCAGGGAGTAGCTCTTTAAAGTTTAGTTTATTTGAAATGAATACTAAAACTTTGATTGCTTCAGGTTATTTTGAAAGAGTAACGATAGATGGGAGCTTTTATACGATTAAGTATAATGGTGAAAAGATAGTTGAAGAGGTTAATATGCCTAATCATACTATAGCGGTAGAGGTTTTACTTGATCGTTTACTTAAATTAGAAATAATTGATTCTTTAGAGGAAATTGATGGAGTAGGACATCGTTTAGTACATGGTGGAGATAAATATAAGTCGTCGGTTATTATTACTGATGAAGTAGTAGAAGATTTAAAGAAATATTCGGAATTAGCTCCGCTTCATAATCCAGCTAATATTTTAGGGATTGAAGCAATGAGAAAAGCATTACCTAATATTCAAATGGTTGGTGTATTTGATACAGCTTTTCATCAAACTATGGATCCAGTTCAATATATTTATCCTGCACCTTATGAATGGT
>CAYRDW010000017.1:11765-18572 GCA_964423215.1 uncultured Muribaculaceae bacterium | reverse complement strand
CCACCTCTAGTATCACCATCTAACTTGGTTAAAATAACACCTGTTAAACTGAGACTACTATTGAATCCATCAATTACATTAATAGCATCTTGACCCATCATGGAATCAATTACTAGTAATATTTCTTGGGGTTTTACTTTCGCATTAATATTTTTTAATTCGCCCATTAGTTCTTCATCAATATGAAGTCGACCAGCAGTATCGATTAAAACATAATCAAAATGGTTCTCTTTAGCATAATTTATAGCGTTAGCTGCTATTTCAATAGGATCTTTTTTACCTTCTTCATAGACTTCAATTCCTAATTGTTTTCCTAACTGTTTTAACTGGTCGATTGCGGCTGGACGATATACGTCACAAGCAACTAATAGTGGTTTTTTACTATGTCTTTTTCTTAGAAAATTAGATAATTTACCTATCGTAGTTGTTTTACCACTACCTTGTAACCCGACTAACATTAAAATAGCAGGGTTACCAGTCATATTTAAGTCTTTACTTTCCCCACCTAGTAATTCAGTTAATTCATCTTTTACTATTTTAACAAACAAATCACCTGGTTTAATGCTTTTTTGAACATCCTCACCTAAAGCTTTTTCTTTAACGTTGTTAGTAAACTCTTTTACTACTTTATAGTTAACGTCTGCTTCTAATAAAGCTAAACGAATTTCACGCATCATCTCACTGATATTATCTTCAGTTATTTTTCCGTAACCTTTTATTTTATGCATCACACCTTGTAAGCGATCACCTAATGATTCAAACATATTATCCCTCCTGTCAAACTATATTCTATTATACAAGAATAGATAAAAAAAAACTAGTATGACTACTATTTTTTTGTTTTATATTTTAATTTAATAGGGGTTATTATCAATTCTCTCTCATCTACTGGTGTGCATTCTAAAACTTTTTGTTTCATGGCGAAATATTTTTGATGGTCCATTGAAATAGGAAGAATAACATCTTGTTTTTCAGCACTTTTAATTATCTCTTCTATTGTATTATCATAGCTACCTTTAACTAATTCTTTCAGATACAGTTTTTTTGAAGGATCAAATTTAGAAGTACTATTAATAATCTCTTTCATTATTGCTCTTTTAGATACAGTCATTATTAATTTACCTATTTCAGATTCCGAAACATTTTCTAGATGTACATATTGGTCTGGTCCTACAAGTCCTTGACAATTAGTAAGATATTTAATCATTTCATCAACCATTTGTCTATTAATTTCTTCTAATTTTTTATTAGTTTCATTTACTATAAATTCTTCTAATGCATTCAAACACATATAAATATTGGCTAAGTTAATGTTTTCTTCCACTTTAGCAAATTTTTGCATGGTATAAGAGTACGCCAAAAACACTAGAAATTCAGGATCATTTTTTGTAATTTCATTAAAACATTTATATATATCCTCATAATTAATTGTTGCTTTACATGAAGTTACTTCTTTCTTATATAAAAAGGCAGGTCTTTTTTTATGAACTTTTTCTAATTTTTCGATTTTTTCATTAATATTAAACAGTTTGTCTTTTTTTTGGGTTTGTGTTTCTATTAATTCAATTTTAGCTTCGTAGTAGTTTCTTTGATAATTTTTAAGTTGTTCTGATATTACATCATCATGATTAGGATTATAATTTTTTAGTAACGAAAGAATATAAATTAAATTCTCGTTATCACCAGAGATTTCTGGAAGGTGAGCTTCTTTTAATTTATTATTTAAATCTGTAAACATGTTATAAACTACATCTAACTTTTGGAGTTCTGGATTATCGATTCTAATAATATCGATTAATTTTTCTTTATTAAAGATATGTTCAAATATAGCTTTTCTTGATATTTTGTGTTCATTAAACTCTTGTTCTAGATTATTTTCAAAATCACTAGCAACTTGGTTTATTAAACTATTATCGATTAATGCTTTTATTTTATAGTATTTTTCTGAATAATAAACTAACCTATCTTGTTCTGATTGAGGTATCCAGTTTTCACTTGATAATTCATTTGATAATTCCTGAAGTTGATTTTTACTAATAGGTTTTATGGTTTTTGATCTTACCAGTTCCATTAGTTCATCAACCTTCATAATGTTTTTGACAATAACTTCCTGATATTCTATAAATTCTTCTTCATCTAATCTTCTGATAGTATTACAAATTTGTTCTCCTCTTATAAAGTGCATTTGTTCCTGAGTGATATGATCATCAGGTAGAAGGCTAAGTTGAAGACCAAAAGGTGGTTCAAACATATTAATTCCACCTTGTTTAATAATGTCTATATTGTATATTATAATATTAAAAAAGTAAACCTTTTTAGTTATCGGTCCACTTTTCTACAACGTTACAACTATTACTTTGAGGCATTGGATCAGGCATCTCTACTTTTATAATAATAGGAATTTTAAATCCTGAGCCAAAAGCTAAACAGTTACCAACTTGAAGAGCCTTTTGTTTTTCTATTGTGTCTTCAGTAATATTAGGAATCATTTTAGTAATATATTCTATATCACGTGGATGACTCATTTTAAATATTAGGAAATTAGAACATTGGGAAATTACGGTTTCACTTAAATCTACTGGTCTTTGCGAAATAAGAGTCAAAATTATTCCATATTTTCTTCCTTCTTTAGCTACACGATCAAAGATATTATAACCAAATAGAAATTCATCATTGTCTCTTTGAACATAACGGTGAGATTCCTCTAAAAGGATATTAAAAGGAACACTTCCTCTTTCTATTTTTTTAGAAAAGTCAAAGATAAGTCTAGTAATTATTTTAACTACAGCTTTCGCAAAATTATCTTCAACATCTTCTAAATTAATATTAATAATCTGATATTTTTTACTATCTCTGATTATTAAACCACTTAAATATTGATCTAATCTAACAAACTCATTACATTCGAAAAACTTTGCATTATTACCTATTACTAATTCATGTAGTTTTACTTTTAGTGTAATTGCATCTGCATAAACATTTTCATTTCTTAACCATCCTTCACTAATAAGAGCGAAGTTTAAAGCTTTTTCCATATCTTTTAAAGTAAAGAAATGGACTTTATCTGGCTCATATTGATTGAGTTCAGGATCAATAAACTTATTAACATATTCAGTTAACAGTACTCGTTCTGAAAATTGATCACTAGAATCAATCAAGAAGCATTCTTGTAATCTTCTAGTATATCCAATTCCTTGAACGGTAGAATTTAAATTAAATTCAGCGGTTGGACAAGTATTAAAAATTGAAAATATTTCATCTCTTTTACTTGCAGAACCTTGATTTGAATACATGATAGTCATAATAGCATTAGCTATCAAATGATTTTTATATCTAACAGCATCTTCTCCTGATTGTGAGAATATCTTAACTAGTTTCATCATCTTTTCAATTATAGATAACTGGGTATGAGTAGTTGCCGAAAGAAGTAAAGCAATATCTTCAACACTTAATAGCCACACTGGTATTTTTAATAAATCACCTTGGTTTGGACTATTTTTATTTGTAGTTAAAAAGCGATAATTATAATTAGGATTTACTTCAGTTAACTTAGAAAAAGCATTATAATACTCCCCTGATGAATCAAAAATTACAAAATTAGATCTAAAAGGGACAAATTTACTATTGTAGAATAGATTTTGAATTAATCTTGCTACACCACAACTTTTACCACTACCAGTATTCCCAAAGATACACATATGGTTACTAAATAAATCATTCATTGAAGAATAGATTGTTTTATTTGCATAAAAAGGACTAACTCCTAGTTCAATATTTCCAAACTTTTCTTCACCTACAATAAGTGAAAGTTCTTCGACTTTTAACATACGAATATGAGCATTTAAATGCGGTTTTCTTAATACTCCACCAATAAAATGATTATCGACAATTTCACCTAGTAATTTTACTTTAACTGCTCCATCTAATAAGTCTTTAACCTCAGCTAAAATTGCTTTATCAGTATCTTCTAAGATAATAGGCATATTCATAATATCTGTTTCTAAGCCTACATTTTCAGCTAGTTTGATATGAGCATCATACTCACCAATATAAATAATCTTTTCAAACATATTTATTTCCCCTTTTATATTAATTCTTCAATTTTATTCTTCTTTTCTTGATCAATACCTTCGATGATAAGTCTAATTTTTTGTGCTTTATCATATAAACCTAATATTTTTTCATAATAGTCTAATCTTTCTTCGACTATTTTTATTTGACCGTGAACTGCATTTCTGCTAACATCGTTATTCTCAGCTATTTCACTTAATGATAAGTCATCGAAATAGTAATTTTCAAAATAATCCTGTTGTTTCTCAGTAAATAGTTCACGATAATAATCATATAAATTATTTAAGTATATTTTCTTATCCATTATATCACCTACATCATATCTTTAAATAGACCATAGATATATTTTTCAATATCAAATGGTTGTAAATCTTCTTTTGTTTCACCTAAACCAATATATTTTACAGGGATATCAACGTCTTCCTTAATCGCTAGGACAATTCCACCTTTAGCGGTGCCATCAAGTTTAGTTAAAACTATTCCTGTAACATCGGTAATCTCTTTAAAACTTTTAGCCTGGCTAATACCATTTTGACCAGTTGTAGCATCGATAATTAGTAATGTCTCATGAGGGGCATCAGGTATTTGAGTAGCAATTACTCTATTTATTTTTTCTAACTCTTTCATTAAATTGACTTTATTTTGCAGACGACCAGCAGTATCAATCATTACGACATCAAAGTTTTCTTTTTTAGCTTTCTCAATACCATCAAAAACTACGGCTGCAGGATCTGCACCTTCTTCTTTGCCTACAAATGAAGCTCCAACTCTTTCACTCCATTCTTCTAATTGTTTAGTAGCACCGGCTCTAAAGGTATCTCCAGCTACTAATAATACTTTTTTACCTTGTTCTTTTAACTGCCATGCTAATTTACCAATTGTTGTTGTTTTACCAACACCATTAACGCCAATAAATAGTAAAACGGTTGGACCTTCTTTACTATAATTAATCTTATTAGATAAAATGTTATCTTCTACATAGATGATAAATAACTCATCAACAATAATCTCTTTTAATAGTTCTGGATTTTCAATATGTTCTTTTCTAACCCTATCACGAAGACGTTCAATAAAATTCATTACTGTATTTACACCAATATCAGCCATGATAAGTATTTCTTCTAACTCATCAAAATATTCATCAGTAATCTTATGATAACGATTAGTCAAACTTAAAAGATTTGAAACAAAACCTTTACGACTCTTGGTTAAACCTTTTTCATAGACCTTTATTTCTTCTTGTTTAGTTTCTTCGACTTTTATTTCTTCTAATTCTTCACTTTTTGATTGATACTTTGGTTCTAATTCAACCTTTTCATCATTACTGGTTGTTTTAAACATATTTTTTATTTTATTAAATAGTCCCATATAGCCTCCTAGATGTTTGATTTTCTACTAATATTATACCAGAGTTTTTTTAATAATACTAGAAAACAACAAAAAAAGAAAAGTTTCCCTTTCTTATTTTTTAGGTATTACGGTCGCTAATAATGGATAATGATCGCTATACTTATCTAAATAATCTTCATCAATCGTTTTTATTTCTGTTACTTCCCAACTAGAAGGAATAAAAATATGATCAATAGCTAGTTTTTTTCGCGACTTTTTGAAAGTTTTATCGTTAAACTCTATTAACTTTAGTCCTTGTTTTTCCATATCGTTAATAAAATCTAAAAATACTTTATCCTTAATATCAGTATTAAAGTCACCAGTTAAAACAACAGGTATGGTAGAACTATTAATTTTTCTTCGTAATTTATTTAATTGAAGTAATTTAGTTCTTTTTAAATGACAATCTAAATGAGTATTCAGAAAGCGAACACGACCATAACCTTCTATTTCTAAGATTGTTTCTGTAACGATACGTGGAGTTACTGATTTATATTTAAAAATACCTTTATAAAAGTCTTTAAAGCTACGGGGAAACCAAGGTAATTCAGTCGTTTCATCTTTATAAACTGGTAAATTAGTAATAATTTGATTACCCTCATTAAACTTATTTAGACTTCCTATTCTGCCAACTAGTTTACTACTTCCATAACGGTAATTACCAATCATATGATAGCTATGAAATTGTTTCTTCAAGATATCAATCGTTGTTTTAATCATTTCTTGAGTACATAAAATATTTATTTTGTATTCTCTTATTAAACGATGATAGTTATTTTTTATTTTCTCTGGAGTTAAATCTTTAACTAAATTATCATTTCTAACATTATAGGTACAGATTCTTAAGGTAGCCATAGAAACACTTCCTTTTACTTATTCTTATTTATTGATATGTATTTTAACCTAATGTGTTCTTATACATTATAGCATAAAAGAAAAAAAAAGAATTTTTCTTCTTTCATTAATCTGTTATTTATGTCGAATATTTTTATAAAAATCAATTATTTCTAATGCTGAGATTATTATTCCTTCCGTATAGTTAGGTAATTTGCTAATTTAGTATCAGATAAACAAATTTAAATTATTTAATTATATACAAATCTTTCTGTCTTTCTGATAAGGATACTCCACCATTTTCAGTTACATAGACCATCTCTTCTATAGAACCACCGTTAATAATTGTTACCCTTGGTTCTATAGTATAAACACCATGATTTTGTATAATCATATTCGATAATTTACTTCCTTTTTACCTAAAACAGTTCCAGGATTATGCGCTTTCTCTCCAATAGAATGTAACTCCAAAATCAAAGTAAATGGTATGACCTCTTTGCAGTTTTTGATTAC
>CAYRDW010000017.1:0-11665 GCA_964423215.1 uncultured Muribaculaceae bacterium | reverse complement strand
AATGTAACTCCAAAATCAAAGTAAATGGTATGACCTCTTTGCAGTTTTTGATTACTAGCTAGTGCATGCCCACCCTTTAATAAGCTTGGTCCTACTAATACAATAGGGCAAAATTCTTTTCTCCATGAGTAGTCTAAGTCTATAATTTCATTATTTATAATATCTTTTTTAGTGTTCTCAAATATACTGTGTACTAGATTAACAATTTCTAACTCTGTAAGACCTTCTTTTAGTTGTTTGAAAGCTTCTTCTAGAATTTTTAAAGCAACTTCTGCTGATTTTTTTAGTCTCGCAATTGATTTATCTGACTTTCTATCAAATAAAGCATATATAATATTTTCTGCTGATGAAAATTCAACTTTTTTACCATTTTCTTTATAGACTTTATTAATCGAACCTGTCAGATATTCATAAATTCCATGTCCTAGATTATCTGTTTGAGTATCGTTTATAGTTGTAAAATTCAAATGTATTTTTTCTGGTAACAGTAAATTTTTAATAAGAATATCATTTAAAACTTGTATTAAGGTATTATCTTTTCCATAAATTAAAACTTTATAATCTTTATTTATAATATTATCTTTTTCTAATTCATGGATTATTAAATAAATATCCTTTTGAGTAACAACTGCGCAAGAAGCGACAATTTTTTTATCACAAATATACTTTTCAAAAATATAATCAGAATGTTCATCAGAGTACAATATCCAAGCTTCAACATTCTGTTCTATCAATATTTCTTTTATTAAATTAAAATCATACATAATTATTTTCCTTTCAAATATGTATTCTAATTATACTTTCCTCCGATACTGTTTGCGGCTATAATTCCACTTGTAAAAGCAAAGTGTAAGTTATAACCACCACAATCTCCACATACATCTAATAGTTCCCCAATTATATATAAATCTTTATGAATTTTTGATTCATAGTTTTCTGTTATTTCATTTGTATCTATTCCACCACCACATACTTGTGCATAAGAATAGTCTTTAGTTTTATCAATTAGAAATGAAAAAGCTTTAATTTCATTTACTAATGAATCAATTTGGTTAACAGTTAAATCTTTTACTTTATTTTCATAATTAATATTTAGTCTTTTATATAACGCAAATGATACTTTATTAGCTAGTAATCCGGTTAAATAAAAATCAATCAATCTATCTGGAAAATCTTTCTGCCTTTTTATTAGAGATTCTTTTAAATCATCTTTGGAAATATCAGGTATCAGATCTAATTCGATAGTAACCTTACTATTAGGAACAAAAGCAGATGATAAATTCATAATACAAATACCTGATAGACTATCATTATTAAATTGAACTTGGCCTAATTCACTAGCTATTACTTTGTCATTTATTAAAATAGTAGCTTTAGCTTTTAATCGTAATCCTTTTAAATAAGTTAAGGCTTTATCTTTAGTTATAAGTGGGACTAAACTAGGATACAAAGATAATACTGTATGACCTAGTGAATTTAATAATTTAAAACCACTTCCATCAGAACCAAATTTAGGTGATGCACAACCGCCGGTAGCGAAAACTACTGACTTTGTTTTAATATCACCTGATGTAGTTTTTAGTAGGTATTCTTCTTTCTTTAAAACCGAAGTAACTTCAATATCAGTACGTATGTTGATATTATTTTCTTCTATTTTTAATTTTAAAATATCTAAAACACTAATTGCTTGTTCTGTTTGGGGATAATAACCTTCATCAATAACAGTAGTATTTAAACCAATGTTATTAAAATACTTTATTACATCTATTTCTTTAAACTGTTTATATAAAGTATCTAAGAATAATGTATTATTACTATGATAATGTTTGATATTTAAATCTTGATTAGATAGATTACACCTACCACTACCAGTAGCTAATAACTTTTTACCTAGTTTCTCTTTTTTATCGATAATTAGAATTTTCTTTTTAGGAAAATTACTAAGTCTAGATGCACACATAAGACCAGAAGCGCCACCACCAATTATAACTACATCGTACATTAGAATCACTCCTTAGAGTTATTATAACATGTATAAATATTTATTTTTTATTATAATTATCAATATTTAGTAACATATTTTACAATAACATATATTTATAGTTGTCATATATTATTCTAGAAGGAGGACATATGAAAAAAATAATTTATTTTTTGGTTAGTATCGTTATATTAATAGCGATTATAAGTTTATTTTTTATTGATTTAAATAAAGGAAATGATAAGAAAAATCTTGAAAAAATCCGAGTTGCAGAAGTAGCTCATACTATTTTCTATGCTCCACAATATGCAGCTATTTCACAAGGCTTTTTTGAAGATGAGGGGTTAGATATTGAATTAATATTAACACCAGGTGCTGATAAAGTTACAGCAGCTGTTTTGTCTGGTGATGTTGACATTGGTTTTTCTGGTAGTGAAGCGTGCATATATGTGTTTAATGGTGGAGAAAAAGACTACTTAAAGACATTTGCACAATTAACTCAGAAAGATGGTACTTTCTTAGTATCAAGAACTAAAATTGAAAACTTTAGTTTAGACATGTTAAAAGGAAAAGATGTTATTGGGGGCAGAAAAGGTGGTATGCCTGAGATGACATTTGAATGGGCACTACGACAAAATAACATTGATCCTGTTAAAGATGTTAACATTGATACAAGTGTAGCCTTTGCGGCAATGAGTGGGGCTTTTATTGGAGGACAAGGTGACTTTGTTACTTTGTTTGAACCAAATGCTTTACAACTTGAAAAACAAGGATTAGGCTATGTGGTTGCTTCAATTGGAGAACTTGGTGGAGTTGTTCCATATACGTCTTATAGTGCAAGAACTAGTTATATTAAGGATAATCCTGAAATAATAGAAAAATTTACAAAAGCTATTCAAAAGGGATTAGACTTTGTTCATAATAATGATGATAAAACTGTAGCTGAAGCTATTGTTAGTTTCTTCCCAGATACATCTATGGATGATTTAACTAGTGTAGTAGCTAGATATCGTGGTATAGAAGCTTGGCCTACTACAACTAATTTTACAGAAGATTCATTTTACCATTTACAAGATATTATGAAAGCAGCTGGAGAACTTGATGAAACTGTAAAATATAATGATTTAATTTATATTAAGGACTAATATGAAACCAGTTTTAAGTATTAAAAACTTAAAGAAAATATATCATGATATAGATGGTGAAATTAGCGCAATAGATGATATTACATTGGATGTTTACG
Source organism: uncultured Muribaculaceae bacterium (assembly GCA_964423215.1). GTDB lineage: Bacteria > Bacillota_I > Bacilli_A > RF39 > UBA660 > Alloscybalousia. The sequence continues at coordinate 8,441 of CAYRDW010000017.1, read as the reverse complement.
ATAAAGAATTAATATCTATTGTGGGACCTTCTGGTTGTGGAAAGACAACTCTACTCTCTATCCTATCTAATTTAGAGAAAAAGTCTGGTGGTAGTATATCATTTGAAAATGATAAAACTACTATTGGTTATATGTTACAAAAAGATTCTTTGTTCCCATGGAAAACAATCTTAGAAAATTGTTTGATTGGACTGGAGATTAATCATACACTAAATAAAGAAAATAAAGAAAGAGTTATTAAACTACTTGAGACATATGGCTTAGGTGAGTTTATTAACAAATATCCTAGTTCTTTGTCAGGGGGAATGAGACAAAGAGCAGCACTTATTCGTACCTTAGCTATTGATCCTGATATACTTCTTTTAGATGAGCCTTTTTCTGCTTTAGACTACCAAACGAGACTAGCATTATCTGATGATGTTTTTAACATTATTAAAAAGGAAGGTAAAACAGCTATTTTGGTTACACATGATTTAGCAGAAGCTCTTTCTTTATCAGATAGAATTGTAGTTTTAACAAAAAGACCAGCTACGATAAAGAAAATTTATGATATTGAATTAACTAATAAATCAACTCCAATTAATAATCGAAAGTGTAAAGAGTTTAGTACCTACTATGATTTGATTTGGAGGGATTTAGATGTACACTTATAGTGATGAACATAAAAAATACCTAAGAAAAAGAAAGATAGATAAGGTAATCGTTATCTTCTTTCAAATCTTTATTATAGTAGCTTTTCTAGGAATATGGGAATTAGCAGCTAGACAAGAATGGATCAATACTTTTTTATCAAGTTCACCTAGTCAGGTAACTAAAACCTTTTTATCTTTACTAAAACAGAATAATTTATGGAATCATATTTGGGTTACAGTTTATGAAACGATTGTTAGTTTTTCAATAGCGACAGGTATTGGCTTTATAATAGCTTCAATTTTATGGTGGTATCCTAAATTAGCTAAAATAATTGATCCATATTTAACTATTATTAACTCTTTACCTAAGGTGGCATTAGGTCCTCTTATTATTATTTGGGTAGGAGCTAATACTAATTCTATTATTTTTATGGCTCTATTAATATCTGTCTTTGTGACTATAATAAATATATATAGCGGCTTCATTAGTACTGATCATTATCATATTACATTACTTAAAACATTACATGCTAAGAAACATCAAGTTTTTATTAAACTGATTGTTCCTAGTAATAATAGTGTTCTTATTAATTGTTTAAAGATTAATGTTAGTATGTCACTAATTGGAGTAATTATGGGAGAGTTATTAGTATCTAAAGAAGGATTAGGTTATTTAATTATGTATGGTTCACAAGTATTTAATATTAATTTAGTAATAACGTCAGTTGTGTTATTAGGAATTGTTTCTTATCTTATGTACTATATAATCTCTTATATTGAAAAGAAAATAAATAAGCATTAAAAAGCAGAAATATCTGCTTTTAGTTTGTCTATTTTTTTTGAGTATTACAATCTAATATAGTTTTTAGAGTGTAAGAGTTTTTCTCATATGGATCTTTTGGGTAAATAATTACTTTTGTATTTTCAAAGTTACATAATTTATGATTATCTTTATTAATAAACTTTTTCTTTGCGGTCTCTTCTGTAATTACATTATTCTCAATTAGTTTTTCGATTGATATCGTTATACCATCTTTCTCAAAATTAGATAGAAATAATTTTGCATCTTCGATACTATCTAATATTTGGGGATAGTAATTTTTTTCATAGAAGGCTTTTACTTCTTGTTTTAAGTATGAAGTTAAACGTTCTTGTTCATCTTGTTTATTATTCATTTTACCAACAATAACTGAGATTATTAAAACTATCATTATAGATATAATTAAAACTCCATATATTAGTAGTTTTTTTTGTTTGTCATTTAATTTTATTTTATTTTTCATATGACACCTCTTTATCTTATATATATTATAAGTTTATTTAATGGAAATTACAAGCTTGTACTAATAATTGTTTAATGTAATATATCATTTGATTTACTATTTATTTCTAAAGTAGCTCTTCTTCCTTCTTTATAAGCAAAAAAACCAGATGCAGCAATCATGGTTGCATTATCGGTACAATATTTAATATCAGGAACACAGCAATGAATATTGTTTTCCTTACATTGTGATTTTAGGGTTTCACGAAGAAATCTATTGGCTGCTACACCACCAGCTACAACTAGGTTTTTTACATCTCTATCTTTAAGTGCATTTAATGTTTTTTTAGTGATGATTTCCACAACTGTATTTTGAAAAGAAGCCGCTAAGTCTTTTTTTCTAATTTTATTTCCACGTTGAACTTCATTATGGACCAAGTTAATAACAGCACTCTTTAAACCACTGAAACTAAAATTATAACTTTTATCATTTAGTGGTAATGGTAATTTATAGGTTGCTTCTCCTTCATAGGCCCATTTATCAATGGTTGGTCCTCCAGGATATGGTACATCTATAACTCTAGCCACTTTATCATAACATTCACCTACTGCATCATCTAATGTTCCACCCATCTTTTCAAATGAATAGTGATTTTTCATATAGATTAACTCGGTATGACCACCACTTATTACTAAAGCAATAAGTGGAAATTTCATTTCTTCAACAAGATTATTAGCATAGATATGACCAGAAATATGATGAACTGGTACTAATGGTTTATTATAAATATAGGATAAAGTTTTAGCTGCTTCTACTCCTACTAATAAAGAACCTATTAGACCTGGTCCATAAGTTACCGCTATAGCATCCATATCTGTCATAGTCATGTTAGCCTTAGTTAGACATTCTTCAATTACCATAGTAATATTTTTAACATGATGACGACTAGCTATTTCAGGTACTACACCACCATAGTCTTTATGAATATCAATTTGTGATAAAATAACCGTAGCAATATCTTCACAACCATTTTTAACAATCGAACAACTTGTTTCATCACAACTTGTTTCTATCCCAAATATATATGTATCTTTCATTGTATCAACTCTTTTTCCATTAATATAGCATCTATTCCTTCATAATAACCTTTTCTAATGGCTACTCTCTTAAAATTATATTTTTCATATAAATTAATAGCTTTATGATTATCAATTCTTACTTCCAGTGTTATATTAAGTATATTTTTATTAGTACAATCATTAATCATGTACTCTATCAGTTTACTAGCAAACCCTTGTTTATAGTATTCTGTTAGTATTTCAATGTGGCATAATTCAGCGCGGTCATAAATAGTATCGTAATGAATAAAACCTATAACTTTATTATTGATAATATAAACAAGATAGCGTGTAAAAGGATTGTCAAGTAGTTCTTTTTTGACGTCAATTTTACCCAAAATCTGTGGAAAAATATTTTCTAAGTCATATTTTTTACAGTTATCCACAGTTAATGTGGATATCATATGATTTCTATTCCTAGATTTTCCTCAGCTTCTGTTAATTTCAAATAAATGGGATTGACAGAATGAGGGTTTACACTTTTACGATTTTCATATTTATTTATTATTAGTGAAAAGTTTGGTGTATATGATTCAAGACTATCTAACTCTAAATCATTATTAGTAATGATCGTGTAATCATCAGGAAGCTTGTCCAATACACATTTCAAAGCATCAATACTAAGATATTGTTCTTTTAAAATAGGATTATTATCTTTATCATAAATAGCAGCATAAACATAATTCCTTCTGGCATCAATAACAGGCACTCTATAAGGTACTTCTAGAGCAGTAGAGAGTGACATTGCTTCTAGTGATGAAATAGTTATGATATCTTTCTTTAGGCCCCAGGCATAGGTTTTAGCTATCGTTACACCGATTCTAATACCAGTAAATGAACCAGGACCATTAACTATCATAATTTTATCGATATCTTCTGGTGTTAGATTACAACTAGTAATTAATTCTGATATTCTCTTTAAAGCAAAAACAGACAAATCTTTTTCCAACTTCAACTTGATTTCGCCTGTTATTTTTCCATTATCTGCTAGTGCAGAATATAAGTAATTGGAAGTTGTATCTATATACAAAACTTTCATAATACCGCCTCACATAAGTCTTCGTAAGCTCCCCCGATTGGCTCAATTATAATTATTCTTGTATTTTCGTTATCTTCAGATATTTTAAATTTAATTTCAAGTCTTTCTTCTGGTAGATAATCGGGAATCATATCAGACCATTCAATAACTACAACACCATTTTTATTATAGTATTCTTCTATTCCTAAATCATCTACTTTGCCATCTAAACGATATACATCCATGTGATACAAATCTAATTCACCTGATGTGTATTCTTTAATAATGTTAAAGGTTGGAGAAGTAACTGCTTCTTCTATTCCTAATGAAGCTGCAAAACCCTTAGTAAAGACTGTTTTTCCACTTCCTAAGTCACCCTTCAAACAAATTACCATATTAGGAAATTTTTCTGATTCAATATTTTGAGCTAACTCAATTGTATCCTTTTCACTTCTGCTTGTTATTTTATATATCATTTTATATCACCTTAGTTAATTATAGCAAAAAAAAAATAGATTATACAACCTATTTTCAATCTTTTACAGTTTTTAACGGGCTTTACCCATTTCTGCTGTTGAATTTTCATAATACATATCATCTTCAAAATATGGATTTACAGCAGACAGTATTCTTTCCTTAGCTTTTTCAACATGATCAATTAGACTCTTATATCCTTTTGCAACAAACTGAGCAGTTGAAATTATACCTTTTAATACTGAGTTATCCGGTGTAAAAGATTTTACTTCTACTCCTTTTACTAAATCATTATCATCTGATGGAGATTGATTATTAACAGTAGATGGATCTATATTAAAAGATATCTCATTATCACTAGTAGTATTTTTTACTGATGAAGGAGATACATTAAAGTCTATTTCTGGTCCACCTTCATATCTAAAAATTGTATTATCTTCTGCTTTTTTAGTAGTAGAGATTGGATAATGAACCGAGTAAAAATTTTGTAAATATTCTGTGTATACTTCATCAGTCATGTTTCCACGATCAATAGGAGTCTTTCCATTATCAATGTTTTTTAAATTTTCTGCTTCCTCAGGAAAATGATTAGCCCAAAAATACTTTAAATATTCTAAATATTCAATATCAGTCATACTACCACGTTCGATTGGTTTTTCTAATTTTAGTGAGTCAACATTATTATTGTTTTGCATTATATCACCTTTTTTCTATTCTTTAGGACTTAAATACTCTGCAAGAAGTTTTATAACTCCTGGATCTTTTACAGTAGTTACAATTGTTTTACCATCTACTTGTTGTTCTTCCAGTAATCTGAACTCATCAATAATATCATTCTCGTCATCAGTTATTTTTACAACAAAGTAATAGCTTTTATTTTTATAATAAGCTTGGTTCAAAATAAGGTATTTAGAACCACTTTTTAATGTAATAATTTGATTTATTCTATTTTCCATTTTATTCTCCTTTTTTATCTTGATTTAGCTACTGTTTCTGCTCCAGGGATAGTAACAAAACCAATTCCTGTATCTTCATTTTCTACTCTAACAGCAATATTTTCACCAGCTTCTGTTAGTTCTCTAGCTTCGTCTTTAGTAATCCTATCTAATCCACCTTTATCATTAACAGTAAAGGGTTGAGCCATTTTAGAAGTTTCCCAAGAAGGAACGTATAATGTATCATGATCTAAAGGATTTGTTTCATTAATAGCATTATAACTATTCTCGTATACGTTATAGTCCCCACCTAAGGCATTTGCTATAGCTTCATCATATTTTTTATCAAAATCATAATCTTCTTCGATATCATCATTACTATTTGTATCATCTGGAGTAGGTTCCTCTACGATATTGTCTGCTATTTGTTCAGCAACAACAGGTGCTTCTTTTTGTTCTTCTTCATCTGTTTCTTTTGATTTTCCGTATAGAAATGCCCCAACCATTGCTAAAGTAACAACTACCCCACCAATTATAAATTTCTTAGCATGTTTTTTAATAAACTCCCATACTTTAGTAACACTATCTTTTAACTTATTTGACTTTTCTATTAATTCTTGTGATGCTGGAGTAAATTTTTCTATTTCGTCCGAATCATCATTAGATAACTTATTATTTAAATTAGCATCTTTTTTTTCTCTTGGAGTAGTATAAGACCCATCACTACTTAGTTTAGTTCCATCTTCTAGAACTCCCGGTAATGTATGAATCATACTACCATCACTATTTAGTTTAGTTCCATCTTCTAGAACTCCTGGTAATGTAGGATATATATTACCATCACTATTTAATTTAGTTCCATCTTCTAGAACTCCTGGTAATTGTAATGGTTCCTCTTTTTTTTCATTTGATTTATCTTTACTGTAAGTATCTTTAAATTTATTTAGTAAATCATCCAATTCCTTCTTTTGAGCCGATAATTCATTATGCCTTTTTTCTAGTTCTTTTTGTTTAGTTATGTCTGCAACATAGCTGTTTACATCGTTAGCTTTTTGAGAATGATTAGCTAATTTTTTATCGATTTCATCTTTTCGAGATATTAGTTCCCTCTTTTGAGCATAAGATGCCGCTAATTTTTCAGTTATATATTCTTTATCTTTTTCTGCTTTCATAATACCATCTAAATGAAAATTGCAATGGTTAATATTATGCACTACTTCTTCATATAAATTCGCTAAAATTTCTTGTTGAATTTCTCCTTGATTTCCTGCTTCTTTTTTCCAGTCTAGGATTATTTCCATTTCTTCTAGATGATGATTTAATGTGTTAGAAACTTCTTCTTTCTTACTAATATATGTATCTGCTCTTTTATTTTGTTCTTCAAGTTGTTTTATACTTCTATCTTCTTCACTAATTTGCTCTTCTAGTAGTTCTTTTCTAGCAGTAAGTTCATCAAAATGTGCTGGACTTATATAGTTATCTTTATTACTCATTTTTTGAGCTAAATTTCTCATTTCAGAATTAATTTTATCAATTTCAGTATCATAATAATCATAAATTGGACTTACTAATTGATAAAGTTTAGAATATGCATTATCTTCTGTGTAGCTTCCTGTCAATACTTGCTGCATTTCATCCTGAATTGATCCTACTGATGCCTGTTTTTTAAGTTGGCTTTCCAAGATACCTGTATTATAATTATTTTCAGAAATGAATGAGCTAATTTTTTCAATATCATAAATTCCTCTTAGTGTTGCCTTTTCCTCATCAGTTAAAAGTTTGCTATTTTCGGCTATAGACAGTATTTCTTGCAAGCCTTCCAATATTTTTTTCTGGCTTTCTATTAACTTTTCTGGACTATATTCTTCACCATTATCAAAATTCGAAATAATTGTTTCCATATTTCTGCATTCTCTACTAATATTTGCATAAATTGATAAAACATCTTTTATATCTTTATTATTAAGGTCGCCTTGAGAAATTTGTTTTTCTAATTTATCTAGATACTTTTTAAAATCTTGATTCAGCTTTCCTTCTAATTCCGATTCATATTTTTCTTTTTCTGTAATTTGAGCTTGATTAGTTAACTCCAAACTCTCTAATTCAGATTTTAAGATGTCTGTTTGTCGTTTAGAGAATTCTTCTATATCGGATAATATTGCTGATAACTCGGGATTATAAGTATTTTGTACTTCTTCCTTTTTATTTGCTTCAATAAAATGATTCCATTCTTCTGATATTATTGTTTTATTATCCGTATTAGCTAAACCATTAATAAGTTTATCTATTTCAGCTATTTTTTCAGGAGTATAATTATTTGTAACATTCCATAAATTCTCAATTACTTTTGTTTCCTCTTCTGTTGTATATGAACCTGGTTTTTTCATTCTATTAATTATTTCTGATACATTTAATGGATATTGTGGCTCTGAAATCATAGTTTGTTGCTGATTTTGTACTTCTGGTTCTTTATTTGCTTCGATAAAATGATTCCATTCTTCTAACATTATTCTTTTAACATCACTATTATCTAAATTATTAATAGCTTCATCCGCTTTGGCTATATTTTCAGGGGTATAGTTTTTCCAAACTTTCCAAAGATGTTGAATTACTTCTGATTGTTCTGCAGTTGTATGTCTTCCTGGTATTAAAATTTTATCAATTATTTTTGTTACATCTAATCTATATTTAGGTACTGAGACATTAGTTTGTTGTTGGTTTTCAAATACCTCATTATCCCCTTTTGTTAAATTTTCTGCTTGATCCATGAAATCTCCTCCTATTATTAAGGCTATTGTATCAAAAAATTGTATATATTACAACATATTATTCTAATTTGTGAAAATAAAAAAAGATTTTAGAGAATAAACCTAAAATCATATAAACAAAATAAAAAAATTCTTGGCAACGACCTATTTTCGCATTCACTATCGTCGGCACTGAAGAGCTTGACTTCTGTGTTCGGGATGGGAACAGGTATATCCTCTTCGTCATTGTCACCA
>CAYRDW010000016.1:8131-18577 GCA_964423215.1 uncultured Muribaculaceae bacterium | reverse complement strand
TTAAAGGTTATACTAAGATGAATAAAGAAGAATTAGAGGAAGCTGTTAAAGAATAACAGTTTCTTTTTTAATATTTGTTTTTTGGGGCATAATAAAAACAGGTGATATTATGAGCAAATCTAGACGTATGAGAAAGAAAGAGTATATAGAGTATATAGAATATTTAGAAGATAAATTAAAAGCTTATGAAGAAAAAGTAAGAAACTTGGAATTAGAAAAAATAATTACTAAAAGTGTATATGAAGAATATTTTAATTATTTTATAGAAACTAAAGAACAAGCAGTTAAGAATCTTGTGAATGATCCTGTTATAACTTTTCCAAATGGATCTCAACTTGTCGTTAGTAGTTTAACACCAGAGCAATATGAGTATTTAGAAAGTTTGGGTAAAAATAATACTATTCAAAAAAAGTAAGCTATTAATAGGTAATGGTTTCTTTTTTATTTGTTTTATGATATTATCTTATGTGAATTTGAGGGATTAATAATTCTGTTTTTCTGAAAAATATTATAGGATAAGGAAAAGTAAATATGATAAAAATAGCTAGTTGGAATATCGGGGAAGATAGAGTTAACATTGGTAATGTTGTAAATCTTGATTCATATGAATATATAAAACAAATTTTATTAAAAAATGAGATAGATATTATATGTTTTCAAGAGAATATAACATCTTCAAGTAATATGATTTCTATTTCTAATTATATAACTAAAAATACAGAGTTAAAATATAGCTGTAATTTTGAATTGTCACCATCTCATATTAATAACGATTGTATGATGGGAGTTACTATATGTTCAAAATATAAAATAGATAATTATGAAAACATTATGTTTGAAAATCCAAAATTAAAATATAAAAAGAATGAAACTACAACATATGTTTCTCATGATAAGGGATTTGTTATTGCATATATTGATGAAATACCTATTGTTATAGCGAGTGGTCATTGTTTACCTTTTCATATATTTAAAAAAAGTCCAATGGAATACAGTGAAATATTCAGAAATATGGAAAGTAAATTCATTGATATTTTTAAAAACAATTCAAACGTTATAATTGCGGGAGATATGAATTATTCTAATGTTGAGGAATTATTTCCAGAAATTTTAAAAATTACGAAGAAAACAGTTTTTAGGGATACATATAGAAAGGCTCAAATAGACCATGTTTTAGTTGGTAAAAATATTAAGTGTATAGATTCAAAAATGATTGAAACAAGGTTTGATCACAACTTATGTGTAGTAACAATAGATATATAGTTTCTGGAGGTGAGTATTTATTTTTAAAATAGGAAATGTAAAAATAGAGCATAAAACAGTATTAGCACCAATGGCTGGTATAGGTAATTCTAGTTTCCGTAAAATTATCAAGGAAATGGGTTGTGGATTAATCTATGCTGAAATGGTAAGTGATAAAGCTCTTTTTTATAGTAATAAGAAAACAATTGATATGCTCTATATGGAGGAATCGGAAAGACCTATTACTCAACAGATATTTGGTAGTGATAAGGAATCCTTTGTAGAAGCTGCTACATTTATATATGAAAACATGCGTCCTGATATAATTGATATTAATATGGGTTGTCCTGTTCCTAAAGTAGCAGTTAAGTCACAAGCTGGTAGTGCTTTACTTAAAAATCCTGAAAAGATAAGGGAAATAGTTTCTAGCGTTGTATCGGCAGTACCTATACCTGTTACAGTTAAGATTAGAAGTGGCTGGGATAGTGAACATATTAATGCTGTCGAAGTAGCTAAAATATGTGAAAGTGCTGGAGCTAGTGCGATTTGTGTTCATCCTAGAACTAGAAGTCAAGGATATAGTGGTAAAGCTAATTGGGATATTATAAGACAAGTAAAAGAAGCCGTTTCAATACCTGTTATAGGTAATGGTGATATAGTTGATATAGATAGTGCTAAAAGAATGCTTGATGAAACGGGCTGTGATGCAATTATGATAGGTAGAGGAGTACTAGGAAATCCATGGCTTATTAAACAAATAAATGCTTATTTAGAAGAAGGCATCATTATTGATAAACCTACTCCTATAATGAAAGTTGATATGTGTTTAAAACATTTAAATAGTTTATATGAAATAAAGTGTGAGAAACTAGCGGTATTAGAAATACGTAGTCATATTGCGTGGTATTTAAAGGGAATGAAAAATTCTAATGAAATAAAAAACAAAATATTCCTATGTAGTAAGATTTCTGATATAATTGAAATATTGACGGAATATAAAAAATATATAGAAAGAAGTGATGAAAATTGCCAAAAGTAGATAAAGTTAAGGATGTAGTTGAAAAAGAAAAGAAGACAAAAAAATTAACAGTGAAAAAAGAAACTACTAAAATAAAAGTAGAACCTGAAGTTATTGTTTCGAAAAAGGAAATAAAATCAGATGTTGATGATACTCAAAAGGCTTATTTTTTTCCACGTCTAATAGCTTATATTATCGATATGGTTATTATAACTATGTTATTAACAGTAGTGATGATGGTAGTTCCACAGTCTGAGAATTATGAAACTTATTTAAAAGAATATCAACAAATTCAGACAGACTTCTTAGATAAAAAGATAAATACAGATGAGTATGTTAATAAATCAGTAGCGGTAGTACATGATATTGATTATAGTAATGTGATGTCGATGATTATTGAAGTAGTAGTAATTATATTATACTTTGTGATCTTTCAAGCATATAATAAGGGACAAACATTTGGTAAAAAATTGATGCATATAAAGGTTGTATCAAAAGATGGTAGTGATTTAACGGTAAATAATTATATTTTTCGTTCATTAATAGTTAATTCGTTAATGGCAAATATATTAATTATTGGGATGGTTCTATTTATGAATAAACAAATTTATTATTATGCAAGTTTTGGGTTACAAGGAATTCAAATAGCGTTAATTGTAGTATCTATGTTTATGATGATGTATAAAAAAGATGGTAGAGGAATACAAGATTTACTTGGTAATACTAAAGTAATTATGTATGATGAGGTGAAGTAATGAGAAGTTTTTCAGAACAGGAAATAGTTAGAAGAGAAAAGATAGATAAAATAAAAGAGTTTTGTAATCCATATCCAGAAAGATATGAAGTTACGCATTCTTTAAAAGAAGCAAGTTTATTAGCTGATGAGATAAATGGGGTTCGTGTAGCTGGAAGAATTGTTTTTATGAGAAAGATGGGTAAAATGAGTTTCTTGAAACTTCGTGATATCGAAGGAGATTTACAAGTATCAATTAAAGTTGATTTACTTGGCGAAGAAACTTATGAGTTTTTTAAGAATAACGTTGATATAGGGGATTTTATTGGTATTGAAGGAGAAATTTTTACTACTCATACTGGTGAAAAAACTTTAAGAGCAGAAGTTTTTACTTTTTTAGGAAAAGCATTAAAACCTTTACCAGAAAAGTTTCATGGATTAACTGATTTAGAAGCTTGTTATCGTCATCGTTATGTTGATTTAATTATGAATGAAGAAACTAGAGAACGTTTTCTAGTACGCATTAAGTTTATTAAAGAACTTAGAAACTATTTAGATAATCTTGGATATATGGAAATTGAAACTCCAATCTTAAATAATAAAGCTAGTGGGGCGACAGCTCGTCCTTTTACAGCTCATCATAACGCACTTGATTTGGATGTGTATTTACGAATAGCTCCAGAAACATATTTAAAAAGAGCGGTAATTGGTGGGATTCCAAAAGTGTATGAAGTAGCTAGATGTTTTAGAAATGAAGGTATGGATGCTTCACATTTACAAGATTTCACAATGATAGAAGGATACCAAGCTTATTTTAATTATGAAGATAATATGAAATTTATTCAGGAAATGTTACAGACTGTTATTATGAATATTTTTGGAACATTAACCATAAAATTTGGTGATAAGGAAATAGATATGAGTGGTGAATGGGATAGAGTTTCATTTAGAGAATTATTAATTAAATATGCTGATATTGATATTGAAGTTTATAATACTAAAGAGACTTTATTAGCTAAAATACTTGAAAATAAAATTGAACTAGAGAGCGAGACTCCTTTAGAAAACTTAGGTTTTGGGAATTTAGTTGATGTTTTATATAAGAAAGTGGCACGTCCACATATGTTAGGACCAGTATATTTAACTAAGCATCCTACTAGTTTATCACCATTAGCTAGAAGTAATGACGAAAGTCCTGAAGTAAGTGATAGATTTCAACTTGTTATTAATGGTGCAGAAATAGTTAATGCTTATTCTGAATTAGTTGATCCACAGGAACAGGAAAGAAGATTACTAGACCAATCTAATTTAAAAGCTTCAGGTGATGAAGAAGCTATGGATATGGATTATGATTATATTGGAGCAATGGAATATGGTATGCCACCAATATCAGGATGGGGAATGGGAATTGATCGTATAGTTCAACTGTTAACTGGATGTGAAAGTATTCGTGATGTTGTTATGTTCCCATTAATGAGACCTATCGATAACGAATAAATTAGTGAAAGAGTGATTTTATGAGTAAAAAAGGTAAAGATATAAATGGTTTTGGTATGAGTGATTTAAAGTTAAAAGAGGGTAATATGAATGTTGGAATGACACTTGAAAGAACTCCTGAAATAGAGCTTAAACCTAGATATGTTCCAATTCCAGAACCGTATCGTTATAATCTTAAAGAAACCTTGGGTGATCCAGTAATTAGTGATTATATTAAATCATATAGATCTTTCGAAAATCATACTATAATTAAACCAGGTAATTTTGTTCCTATTAGTTATTATGATCCAGAAAATCAAGCCGCTAATGTTAATGCAGAATCTTTTGATAAGAATGTACGAAAAAAAACAAAAAGACTTTTAGAAAATATTAAAAGATTCAAATAATAGTTGAATCTTTTTCCTTGTATTTAATTTGTAATGGGTTTTATTGTTAATTATTAAAAATAGTTATATGTAATTATACATAATTCTCTAAATTAATTTATAATATGACAATAATCTTAAAAAATTAGTAGATTATTTCATCAAAATTTTATCTAAAAAGGTTTGTATTTTATGGTAATTATTGTATAATTGATATGGGAGGGTTAATATGAAGAATAAGAACATATTAAAAGTGGTTTTAGCAACAATATTAGTTGTAACACTTTGTACTTGGATTTTTCCTAGTGCGTCATTTCAAACTGTCTTAATGGAAGGAGAAAGGGTACAAGTAGGTTTATTTGATTTATTTGCTTATCCGATGGTAGCTCTTACATACTTTGTATATGTAATTTTATATGTACTAGCTGTAGGGATATTTTACGGAGTAGCTAATAAAATCCCAGCTTATCATGCTTTGATTGAAAAAATAGTTAAATCTTTTAAAGATAAAGAATATATTTTTCTATCAGTAGTTATGGTATTAATTGCAGTTCTTGTTTCAATAACAGGCTTATCATTTGGGATGATTTTTGTATTTCCACTTATTATCGCTATCGTTCTCAAGATGGGATATAATAAGTTAGTAGCAACTAGTGTTACAGTTGGTTCAACTATAGCTGGTATTGCGGGAACTACACTAGGAGTAAGTACTGTTACTTATATGACACAAGTACTTGGTATTGATATCATGGATGAAATGGTTTCTAAAGTAATTATTTTAGTAATATTCACAATAGTTTTAGTAGCTAATGTATTACTATATGCTAAGAAAACAAAAGATCCTACTATTAAAGCTGAAGCTATAACTACTAAAGAAGAACCAAAAGTAGTTAAAAAAGAGGAAGTTAAAACAGTTAAGAAAGAAACTGTTAAAAAGGCACCGGTTAAGAAAGAAACTGTTAAAAAGGCACCGGTTAAGAAAGAGACTACTACTAAGAAGGAGACAACTAAAAAGGAAACTTCAACTAAGAAAACATCTACTAAAACAACAAAGGCGCCTACTAAGACAACAAAGTCAACTAAAACAAAAGCAGCAATGGCTAAAAATGATTCAGAAGTAATTAAGGTTAATAATAAAAAAGATAAAAAAGATAAAAAAGTTAGAATTTGGCCTTTTATCTTAATCTTTGATTTAATGTTAATTATTCTTGGTATGTCTATAGTTGATTGGTCTGGCCTATTTGATATAACATGGTTTACTGATGCCACTAAAGCGGTATTAGAATATAAAGTATTAGGATTTCCTATCTTTGGTAAAATTCTAGGTACAGTTGGTGAATTTGGTGAATGGACTTTAAATATTGAATTACCTGCATTTATTATGATAGCAACATTAATACTAGCTCTAGTATATCGTGTAAAATTAAATGATTTACTTGATGGTATTAAAGAAGGGTTTATGAAAGCAATTAAACCTGCGACACTTATGATGTTAACATATGTTGTATTAATTATTGTTACTTATCATCCATTCCAACTAGTTATTACTAAGTTTTTACTTGATTTAACTTCAGGACTGAATGTTGTGACAATGTCAATTGCAGCTATATTTGCGAGTTTATTCAATATTGAAACCACTTATGTTGCTCAAAGTACTATCCCATATGTAATGAGTGTAATTACTGATAGTTCATTATATCCACTGCTTGGAATTATCTTCCAATCAATTTATGGACTTATGATGTTAGTAGCACCGACTAGTATTATCTTAATAGGAACACTTTCTTATTTAGAGGTACCATATGGTCAATGGTTAAAACATATTTGGAAAGTATTCTTAGAATTACTTGCTATTCTAGTAATTATTTTCTTAATAATATTAGCTATTTAGTAAAAAGACTTCGGTCTTTTTTTCTTTGTCTTATTTTAGTAAATTATAGTATTTATGTTTAAATGAATCCTAATTTTATCATACTAATCATAGATTGGTATAGGAGGGATTTTTATGTTTTCAAGATTTAGTGAAGAAGCACAGAAAGTACTAATGAATGCTAAAAAAGAAATGCAGGATTTGAAACATCCTTATGTAGGAAGTGAGCATTTAATGTTGTCCCTAATGAAAGTTAGTAAATCAATTAGTAAAAAACTAGCAGATTTAGGAGTTACATATAAGAATTTTAAAGAAAAGATAATGGAAATAATTGGAATGGGTAACGAGGAAAACAGTTGGTTTTTATATACTCCATTATTAAAAAGAATTTTAGAAACAGCGATTCTAATAAGTAAAGAATCTAGTAATGGTGAAGTTACCAGCGAACAGCTTTTGTTTTCTATTTTAGAAGAAGGTGAAGGAATAGCTATAAGAATCCTAAATAAGATGGATGTGGATATTGATGAATTACAGAGTTACTTTTCCACAAAGATTGTGAATAAAAAGAAAAATGGTAAGAAAAAACTTATAGTAGAAGAGTATGGTATAGATTTAACTGAAAAAGCATCCCTTAATCAGATTGATCCGGTAGTAGGTAGGGAAGATGAATTAAGACATATGATGGAGATTTTATGTCGAAGAACTAAGAATAATCCGTTATTAATAGGTGATGCTGGAGTGGGTAAAACAGCTATTGTAGAAGAGTTAGCCCGTATGGTAACCCAAAATAGAGTACCTGATAAACTTAAAGATAAAAGGATTATATCGGTTTCAATTGCTTCTTTAGTAGCTGGAACTAAATATCGTGGTGAGTTTGAAGAGAGAATTACGAAGATGTTAAAGGAAATAGAAAATGATAATTCAGTAATTTTATTTATCGATGAAATTCATACTTTAGTAGGAGCAGGTGGGGCAGAAGGAGCTATCGATGCAGCTAATATTTTTAAACCAGCTTTGGCAAGGGGAAAGATTCGTTTAATAGGTGCTACTACAACGGAAGAATATAAACAATCAATAGAGAAAGACAAAGCTATTGATAGAAGATTTCAAATGATATTTATTCAAGAACCTGATACAGATAAAGTTTATGAAATACTTAATAAACTTCGTCCTTTATATGAAGATTTTCATAATGTTAAAGTACCAGACTTTATTTTACGCAAAATAATAGCTTTAACTGATAAATATGTTTATGTTAGAAGGCAACCAGATAAAGCTATCGATATTTTAGATGAAGTGTGTTCTAAAGTATCATTAACTGGGGATAAAAGTAGTAAGACTTTAGATTTATATCATGAGAAATTAACAGAAATTGTGGATAAAAAGAATAAATTCATCATGGATCAAGATTTTAAACAAGCATCATTACTTAGACTTGAGGAAAAGGAACTTAATAGTGAAATTAATTCTATTGAATTAAAAAGAATGCGTAGTAAGGGTAGTAAAGTAGTTAAAATAGAAGATGTAGCGCAAGTAATAAGTTTAAAAACAAAGATACCTATCTATGAGATTGATTCCTGTAAGACTAGTTTTATTACTAAATTAGATAAACAATTACATAGTAATTTAAAGGGTCAAGATGTGGCTATTAAACAATTAGTTGATTTTACTAAACGGATTCAATTAGGTTTTAGAGATTCTAATAAACCGGCATCGTTTTTATTTGTTGGTCCTACAGGAGTTGGAAAAACAATGTTAGCTAAGGAATATAGTAATTATTTGTTTGGGAAAGATAATATTATTCGTTTAGATATGAGTGAGTATCGTGATAGTAGTTCAATAAGTAAAATTATTGGTTCCAATCCTGGTTATGTTGGATATGATGATAATAAAAATAAATTAGAAGAAATAAAGAATAAACCGCATTCTGTTATCTTAATTGATGAGGTTGAAAAAGCTCATCCTTCGGTACTTAATTTATTTTTACAGATTTTAGATGAAGGAAAGATAACAGATGCTGGTGGGAATATAGTTAGATTTGATCATAATATTATCATTATGACTTCTAATGTTGGTTTTTCAAAAGAAGAGTTAGGTTTCTCTCGTAGTACTAGTAGTGTAAAAACTAAATTAAAGGAATTCTTATCAATGGAGTTATTAAATAGAATAGATCAAGTAATAGAATTTGAAAAATTAAAAGAAGAATCTATTAAAGAAATAGTTAAATTAAAGGTTCAACAAGCTAAGAATCGTTTTAAAGAAAGAGGTATTAAATTATCCTTTTCTGATAGTGTAATACAGGAAATAGTTAATTTATCGGAATATAAGGAATTTGGGGCAAGAAGAATAGATAAGATTATGGAAGATAAAGTAGATAATTATGTAATAGATCATATATTACTTGGAAA
Source organism: uncultured Muribaculaceae bacterium (assembly GCA_964423215.1). Lineage (GTDB taxonomy): Bacteria > Bacillota_I > Bacilli_A > RF39 > UBA660 > Alloscybalousia. The sequence continues at coordinate 9,444 of CAYRDW010000016.1, read as the reverse complement.
AAGTGTTATTTTAGTGCAGAATATAGAGTAGGGATTATTCCTACTTTTTCTTTTATATTTTTACTTAGAATGATATAATAGGATAAATTGGCAATAATAACATATTTATTCCATAATTTTGAAATACAATTAAGTAGGTGAGGAAATGAGATTATATAATACATTAAATAAACAAGTAGAGGATTTTATTCCTAATGAAGAGAAAGTAGTAAAGATATATACTTGTGGACCAACAGTTTATCATTATGCCCATATTGGTAATCTACGTACATATATTTTTGAAGATATATTAGAAAAAGGTTTTAAATATCTTGGTTATGATGTTAAGAGAGTAATGAATATTACTGATGTAGGTCATATGACTAGTGATGCTGATAGTGGTGAAGATAAGATGGCTAAGGGTGCTGAAAGGGAAGGTAAGACAGTTTATGAAATAGCTGACTTCTATACTAAGGAATTCTTTTTAGCTGCTGATAAGCTTAATATTAAAAAACCAGATATTGTTGAACCTGCTAGTAAACATATCGATATATATATCAAAATGATTTCTAAGATGATTGAAAAAGGATATGCTTATGAGTCTGGTGGTAATGTTTACTTTGATATTAGTAAAGCAAATGATTATTATAAGTTATCGGGTAAAAATCCAGAAGATTTAAAAATAGGTGTTCGTGAGACAGTAGAAGAAGATGAAGCAAAAAGAAATCCGTATGACTTTGGTTTATGGTTTACAGTTAGTAAATTTTCTAATCAAGAAATGAAATGGGATTCCCCTTGGGGAGTTGGTTATCCTGGTTGGCATATTGAATGTAGTGGAATAAGTGCTAGATACTTAGGAGAATATTTGGATATTCACTGTGGTGGTGTTGATAATATTTTTCCACATCATACAAATGAAATAGCTCAAAGTGAAGCTTATTTCGGACATAAATGGTGTAATTACTGGGTTCATGGGGCGCATTTAAATGATCAAACCGGTAAGATGAGTAAAAGTAAGGGAGAGTTTTTGACTGTTTCTTTACTAGAATCTAAAGGATATGATCCACTTAGTTATCGTTATTTCTGTTTAGGTAGTCATTATCGTAATAATTTAGTTTTCTCATTTGAAGCACTAGATCAAGCAGAAGCTGCTTATAAAAAATTAAAAGCTAGAATTAAATCTTTAGATCGTAAGCCGGATTTACATGATGATAAAATAGATTACTATCAAAATCTATTTAAAGAGGCTATTTCTAATGATATGAATACATCGAGTATGTTAACAGTTATTTATGATGTTTTAAAAGATGAAGAAATAACTGATTTTACTAAAC
>CAYRDW010000016.1:2189-8101 GCA_964423215.1 uncultured Muribaculaceae bacterium | reverse complement strand
TTATTTAATAGAAGATTTTGATAAAGTGTTATCTTTGGACTTAATTGAAGAAGAAAAAGAGATAGATTCTGATTTAGAAAAATATATTATGGATAAAATATTAGAAAGACAACAAGCTAAAGATAGTAAAGATTTTAATAAAGCAGATCAGATAAGACAGGAATTACTTGATAAAGGAATTAAATTAATCGATAGTAGAGAAGGAACTACTTACGAGGTTATATAAGGAGGTATTATATGCCATATTATAGTTATGATATGTTTGGTTATGGGTTAGTAATATTAGCGACTATTATTACATTAGTAGCTCAATATTTTGTCAATAATCGTTATAATAAATATCGTAAAAAGGGAAATGAAAAAGATCTTACAGGACAAGAAATAGCTCGTATGATTCTTGATAAAAATGGACTTGATGATATTTATGTTACAGAAGTAAAAGGGACTTTAACCGATCACTATGATCCTAGGCGTAAAGTTGTACGTCTTTCAACGGAAGTATTTCATGGTACTAGTATTGCGGCATGTAGTGTAGCGGCACATGAAGTTGGGCATGCAATTCAAGATAGAGAAGGTTATTTCTTTATTAAAGTCCGTGGATTTATCTTTCCACTGGTTAGTTTTGCTTCAAAGTTTGGTTATATCGTAATAATAATAGGATTTTTATTTAATATGATGAATTTAGCTTGGGGTGGAGTAGGTTTATTACTTTTGATTTTGATTTTTCAACTTATTACCCTTCCTGTTGAATTTAATGCTTCTTCAAGAGCTCTAATAGAACTTAAAACTAATAAGATTTTAAATAAAAATGAGTTAGTTGGTAGTCAAGATATGTTAAAAGCAGCCGCAATGACATATGTAGCTGGTGTAGCAGCAACGCTCTTAGAAGTGTTAAGATTTGTATTAATTATAGTAGGCAGAGACAATCGTGATTGATTGTCTTTTTCTATACGTGTTATAATGTTAATGGTGATTTTATGAATGTTTTAGAAATTAATGTTTTAGTGTTAGCTTATATAGGAGATACTATTTATGAGAATTATGTTCGTCATCATTTAGTGGCGTTAGGGATATCGAATGTTAATGATCTTCAAAAGGAAGCAGTTTCTTATGTTAGTGCGAAAGCACAAGCAGGTTTTTTAAATACGATGATAAATAATAATTTTCTTAGTGAGGAAGAAATAGTAATAGTAAAACGAGCTAGAAACTATAAAAGTAATTCTCATCCTAAGAACTGTGATGTTATTACATACAAGCATGCTACAGGATTAGAAGCATTGATTGGGTATTTAGATTTGACTAATAATAAAGAAAGAATAGATTCAATAATGAAATTTATTTTGGAGGAAAAGATATGTTAGTACATGGTAAGAATGTAGCGGAAGAGTATTTAAAAAATAATGAAGAGATACGAAAAATCTATTTAGCAGATACTTTTAAGGAACAAAATATAATTTCTATGATAGAGAAAAGTAAAATTAACGTTGTTATTAAGAAGAAATATGAATTAGATCAACTTGTAAATGGACTTCATCAAGGTATAATCCTAGATGTAGCGGATTTTAGTTATTGTTCATTAGATTCACTTATGAATAGAGAAGATAGTTTTTTAGTAATTCTTGATCATTTAGAAGATCCTCATAATTTTGGAGCTATCATTCGTACTAGTGAAGCAGCCGGAGTAGATGGAATTATAATTCCTAAAGATCGTGGTGTATTAGTTAATGGCACAGTAATAAAAACTAGTGTTGGTGCTTCTAAAAATATGGATATTGCGATGGTTACTAATTTGAATCAAGCTATTAAAAGTTTAAAGGATAATGGTTTTTGGATTGTGGGAACAGATATGGATAATAGTGTTGATTATCGCACTATCGATTATTCTGGTAAAATAGCACTGGTTATTGGTAATGAAGGTGATGGAATGAGCCGTATGGTTCGTGAATCTTGTGATTTTATAGCTAAAATCCCTATGTATGGAAAAGTAAATAGTCTAAATGCTTCAGTAGCTGCAGGTATTATGATATACGAGGTGGTTAGACAAAAGAAAGGATAGGGAATGAATAATTATCGTGATATCAATGATTATGAGTTAATTTATTTAGTGGAAGAGAAAAATGATTATGCATTAGAAATACTTTTTGATAAGTATCAACCGATTATACATAACATGGCGAGAATGTATCATCGATCATTAAAAAAATATGGGGTAGAATTTGATGATATTTATCAGGAAGCGTGTTTAGCGTTTGAGAAAGCGGTTCGCTATTATCAAGCTGATAATCAAACTTTATTTTATACTTTTGTTTGTATTTCAATTAGAAGTAAATTAGCTAACTATGCGAGGGGTATGACAGCGCAAAAGAATTTGGCTTTTAGCGGGGCTTTATCGCTCTCAACACCAATTAATGAAGAGGGTCTTTTTGTGGAAGACTGTATAGAGAATAAAAAGAGTTTACAACCAGAGGATGAGAGTGAAGGTGCATACTTAAGAAATTTATTAAAAAATTTTACGTGGGAGCTTAACTTAATTCAAGGGCAAATCTTTGAGTTAAAGTATCATGGTTTTGATAATAAAGAGATTGCTTCTTTGATGGAACTTACTCCAAAAGATGTGAGTAATCATATATATCGAATTAGACAAAGATTAAAAAAGTTTTTAAATCATTGAAAAAACACACATCAGTGTTATAATTATAATAGGTGATACTATGGCAGAGATAAATATTGTTGATTTTGGACTTTCTAATAGACCAGATAATGAAAAGAGAAAATATTTTTATGGATTAGGTATATATACTAAATACCTTCATAATCGTAAAAATCCTTTTTTTATACCCGATATAGGTCCTAAAAATTTTATGATTGATATTGATAATATGATGCCATCAGTTAAAATAATTCAAAATTTTGGGAATAACTTCACAAATGAAGAATTGAAAATAAAAAAATGGAATACAATAATGTTAGCTACACTAGCAATTAATTGTTTCTTACCAGAATCAAGACTAGATCAAGCTATTATTAGTGCATCTGATTTATATAATAATTTTGATAATATTAGTGGTAGTATTCCCAGTGATGATGTAGAGTATTACAGACAGGTACTATCTCCTGAATATATGGCTTCATCACAAGATGCATTATATTACTGTGATTACATTCAAAAACTAAGTGCTAGTACAGGTAAAAGTAGCAATTTATATGCTAATGTTAAAGGTAAATCAACTCCAGAGGGACGAGCTATGTATCCAAATAATGAAGCAGCTTATTCTAGTTATATTTTAATTACTAGTGTTGTATTTTCGCTTCTTATGTTAGGAGTATTAGCTTTCTTGTTTATATTTAGTTATTTAGGTTAGTAGTATAATTATGTTTATACTACTTTTTTATGCATAAAATAGTAGTGAAAATAATTGACTAATAAAGGTTTTTGTGTTATCTTACTAAGTGAACACGAAAGGGTGTTTTTATTTTGATAAAAATAGAGGTGGGTTATAATGGCAAAGGTTGTTAAATCTACAAGAGATGTAGTAGATGTTAATGAGGAAATTCAAAAACTAGAGGGTAAAAAGAAAACAGAAAAAGCGAAAGTAGAATCTAAAAGTAAAAAAGTTTCTGATACTACTAAAGCTACTAAGAAAGAAACTAATAATAAGGATACTTCAAAAAAATTAACTACGGCAAAAACAGATAAGAAAAAAAAGAAATCTAAAGATAGGAAGAAAAATTCTTCTGGTGGTTTCTTTCGTGAAGTTAGAAAAGAAGTTTCTAAGGTAAAGTGGCCTAGTAAGAAAGATATGGTTAAGTATTCAGTAGCAACACTTGTATTTATATTATTCTTTGCGGGATTCTTTTATATAATAGAATTGATACTAGCATTATTAAAGATGGGAGTGTAGTTATGGATAAACAATGGTATGTAGTTAATACTTATTCAGGTCATGAAAACAAAGTTAAAGAAAAACTAGAAATGCGTGCTGAAAGTATGGATATGCAAGAATTTATTTTTCGTGTAATTGTGCCAGAACAAAAAGAAATTGAAATGAAAGATGGCGTAGCTAAGGAAAAAATGAAGAAAATGTTTCCTGGTTATATTCTCGTTGAAATGATTATGAGTGATGAAGCATGGTATATAGTTCGTAATACACCAGGTGTAACAGGATTTATTGGATCAAGTGGAAAAGGTGCTAAACCAACGCCACTTCAACCTTACGAAGTAGATAATATATTAAATACTATGGGAATGAGTCGTATCGATATTGATAAAGAACTTGAAAAGGGTGCTAAAATTAGAATTACGGCTGGTCCATTTGCGGGAATGTTTGGGATTATTGATGAAATTGATATGCCAAATCAGAAAATTCTATTATTAGTAGACTTATTCGGTCAAGAAACTTCAGTTGAAGTTGCTTTATCAGAAATAGAAATGGCTGAATAGTCTTAGCTTAAATTTAAATTATATCTATTTCTATTAAAAAGTTGAAAATGTATATAAAACCTTGCATTTTTAAAACTTTAATGATATTATTTAGTGGCTATATTTAATTATATAGATAAATTTAAGTGGGAAGCCAAGCGAAAAGAAGCGGAAAAAGCTATTTGAACCACTCGCGAAAACGAAATAAAATTTATAGGAGGTGTTTTTCGTGGCAAAAGAAGTTGTAAGAAAAATAAAGTTACAAATTCCTGCTGGTAAAGCTACACCGGCTCCACCTGTTGGAACTGTTCTAGGGCCTGCTGGAATTAATTTACAAGAATTTTGTACTAGATATAATGACGCAACTAGAGAAAACATGGGGGATATTTTACCAGTTGAAATTTCAATATTTGATGATAGAAGTTTTGATTTTGTAGTTAAAACTCCACCTGCTGGATTCCTTATTAAGAAAGCTGCAAAAGTTAATAAGGGTGCTGCAAAGGCTGGTAGTGAAGTTGCAGGAAAAATTACAAAAGCGCAATTAAAGGAAATCGCAGAAACTAAATTACCAGATTTAAATGCTTATACAGTAGAAGAATCAATGAAAATAGTTGCTGGAACTGCTAGTAATATGGGAATTGAAGTAGAAGAAGATTAATAAATTAAATTCATATAGGTTTATTAACCTATGTGGGAGAGATGTCCGCTTATCTTGTATCTCGCGTTAGCACTTTACGTGCTTAAACCACATAAGGAGGATTAAAATGAAAATAAGAGGAAAGAAGTATACTGAAGCTATCGCTAAAGTAGACAAAACTAAACTTTATACTAAAGAAGAAGCTATGAAGTTAGTTAAAGAAACTTCTGTAAGTAAATTTGATGCAACAGTAGAAATTGCTGTTCGTTTGAATTTAGACACAAAAAAAGCTGATCAACAATTAAGAGGGGCAATCGTTTTACCACATGGAACAGGTAAAACAAAAAGAGTATTAGTTATTGCTAAAGGAGATAATGCTAAAAAAGCTCTAGAAGCTGGAGCAGACTTCGTTGGTGATGTTGATATTTTACAAAAAATTGAAAAAGAAAATTGGTTCGAATTCGATGTAATGATTGCTACTCCAGATATGATGCCACTTCTTGGTAAATTAGGTAGAGTATTAGGACCAAAAGGATTAATGCCTAACCCTAAAACAGGAACTGTTACAACAGATGTATCTAAAGCAGTTAGTGAAGTAAAGGCTGGTCGTGTTGAGTATAGAACTGATAGTTATGGAAATGTTCATGGTATTATCGGTAAAGCTTCTTTTACAGAAGAACAGTTAGTTGAGAATATTGATTCTTTCATAGCAACACTTATAAAAGTGAAACCTGCTACTGCAAAGGGTGATTATATCAAAAATGTATCAGTATCAACTACTATGGGTCCTGGAATTAAGATTTCATCAAATTCTTTTGACAAATAGTAAGTGTTGAGTTATAATAATTGTAATTT
>CAYRDW010000016.1:0-2179 GCA_964423215.1 uncultured Muribaculaceae bacterium | reverse complement strand
AAATCCTACCGAGGACTTAATTAGAAGTTAATAAAGTTCTCTGGATATTCCTGGGAACTTTTTATGTGGCATCCCTAGATTAAATTAAATGAGGAGGTGTTAATATGGCAAGTGCAAAAATCTTAGCCCAAAAACAAGTAGTAATCGATGAGATTAAATCAACTGTTGAAGATGCTTCTACAATCGTTTTATTTGATTATCGTGGTCTTACTGATAATGAATCTAAAGATTTGAGAAGAGCGTTAAGAGATAATGAAGCTGATTATAAAGTATTTAAAAATACTTTAATGGCTAGAGCGTTCGATGATTTAAAAATCGATTTAAGTTCTGGTTTAGCTGGTCCAAGTGCTTTAGCATATGGTAAAGATGCAATTGCTCCGATCAAAGTTTTATTTGACTTTGCGAAAAAACATCCAGCATTGGTTTTAAAAGTAGGGGTTGTAGATGGAGAGGTATCTGATCAGGCAGCATTAGCTGAATTATCAAAGATTCCATCAAGAGAAGGACTACTTACTATGCTTGCTGGTGCACTTATTGGTATACCAAAAGATTTATCAATTTGTTTAAATCTATATGCAGATCAAAAAGAAGAAAATTAATAAATTAAAAATTTAAGGAGGAAATAAAAATGGCTAAATTAACAAAAGAAAGCTTTATTGAAAGCTTAAAAGAAATGAGTCTTTTAGAAATTAAAGAATTAGTAGATGCAATGAAAGAGGAGTTTGGTGTTGATCCAAGTTCTGTAGCGGTAGCTGCTGCTCCTGCTGCTGGAGATGCTGCTGATGAAGGTAGTTCAACAGTAAATGTAGTATTAGCTGATGCTGGTGCTGCTAAAGTTAACGTTATCAAAGTAGTTCGTGAAATTACTGGATTAGGTTTAAAAGAATCTAAAGATATCGTTGATGCTAACGGTGTAGTTAAAGAAAATATTTCTAAAGATGAAGCTAATGAAATTAAAGCTAAGCTTGAAGAAGCTGGTGCTACTGTTGAATTTAAGTAAAATTCAATAAGTTAAGAAGATTGCAAGAAATTGTAGTCTTTTTTTGTTTATAATGTTTATAACATATGTTCTGTCCTTTAGTAAAGGAGAAAAGTAAAGTGATACTTTATAGTATTATTTATGCATATGATATTAATGGTAACTGTTATGATATCAGTAAATATGTAAAGTAATTATACAATTTTTGTTAATTATTTATAATTTTCTTGAAAAAAGTAAACTTATAGTGTATCATATAGATACGAAAGGAGAACTAACTATTTTATTATCAATAGTTAGTTCTTTTAATTGTTTGGAGTGATATTTTGGCGCAATATTTTGATAATGCTGATTTAAAGAGTGAGATAAAGCAAATCGATGTTAAAGTTTTTGATACTATAATGAAATTTAATACTGATAATGGTGTGTTTTCCAAAGATAAACTTGATTTTGGAACTAGGGTTTTATTAGAGAATCTTCCTCTAAATGAATTTACTGGAAGAATATTAGATATTGGATGTGGTTATGGTCCAATCGGAATATACATAAATAAAGTAACTGGTTGTGTGGTTGATATGTGTGATGTTAATAAACGGGCGCTTCATTTAACAAATATGAATGCTAAACTCAATCACGTAACAGTTAATGTTTTTGAAAGTGACTGTTATAATTCAGTAACTGATAAGTATCAAATGATAATTACTAATCCACCGATAAGGGCTGGTAAGAAAATAGTATATTCGATAGTAATGGAAGCTAGGGAACATTTACTACCTAATGGTAGTCTGTTTTTAGTGGTTCATAAAGACCAGGGTGCTAAATCGATGGTATTCGACCTTGAAAAATACTATAATGTTAGTATACTTTCTAAAAATAAGGGTTTTTTCATTATTCGATGCGATTTCCGTTGACTTGTTGCTAGTTTTGTGCTAATAATATAAATTGGTAACGTATTATTTGTATAAATATGTTCTTTGATTAATATGTGTATAGGGGTGAATTTTAGTGGCATATAAAATGATTAATTGTGGTGACCACCGTCAGAGAAGAAGTTTTTCTAAAATTAGAAATACTTATGAGCTAAAGGATTTACTAGAGATCCAAACTAAGTCTTATCAAGACTTTGTTACTGATGGTATCAAAGAAGTTTTTGATGACTTATTCCCCGTTGAGAACTTTTCTGGGACTCTTGCGTTAGAA
>CAYRDW010000015.1:3285-19345 GCA_964423215.1 uncultured Muribaculaceae bacterium | reverse complement strand
AATTCTTTGCAACAGTTCAAAATAAATTACATTATGCAGTTCATGAACATACAGCAGCAGAACTTATATATGATAGAGCTGATAACGAAAAGCCTTATGTTGGGATGACAAATTTTAAAGGTGATTATGTTACAATAGATGATGTAAAAATTGCTAAAAATTATTTATCTGAAATAGAATTACAAAGATTAAATCTATTAGTCTCTCAGTTTTTAGACTTTGCAGAATTACAAGCATTAGAACAAAGAAAAATGAAAATGCTTGATTGGGTACAAGAATTAGATAACGAAATAATAATTAATAGAAGAAAAGTATTAGAAGGAAATGGTAAAATATCTCATGATGAGGCTATTGAAAAGGCAGAAAAAGAATTTAACACTTATAGAGAAAGAGAAATGAAAGAATTACAAAGTGATTTTGATTTATTAATGGAAAAAATTGAAAATTATAAAGTAGGTAAGACTGATGAATAATTTAAAAGAATATAAAAATAAGGAAATCAAAGATTTAATAAGGAATAAAAAAATTGGTATTGCTGATATTGTTGATTCTGGAATATGCCCAACATGTTTTAATAAAGAAAACGAAAATATTTTATATGGCAATAACACGGATAAAATGATATTTGAAAATGAAAAATTCGAATGTTTCTTAGTTAGTAATCCAAGAGCAAATGGACATGTAGTAATTTCATCAAAAAAGCACTATAAAGATATGATGCAAATTTCAGATGAATTATGTTCTGAAATATTTATTTTTTCAAAGAAGGTAATGAATATAATAAAAAGAGTATACAACTCAGAAAGTGTATATCTTTGTACGATGTGTGATGGACCAATGAATCATTTCCATATTCAGCTAATACCAAGATATTCATTTGAAAAACGAGGATCTAGAAATTTTATAAAAGAAAGAAATGATTATATAGAAGACAAAGAAAAAATTGATTTAATGAGAAAATTAGTTCTAGAAATTATATAGAAAGATGTGATTTAAAATGGCAAAAGATATGTATTAAAAAAGAAAAGAACGTAAAGAAAAACATGAAAATGGTGTTAATAATAATGCAGAGTGGTTTAAAAAAAACGTAATCAACTGGTAAATACCGACTTATGGAAAACTTTTAACGATTATGACAAAAATAAATAGATGGAGATGAAATAAATGAAAAAAAATGATATTACTATAAGATCAAGTGCTGCTGAGTATTTAACTTATATTGCTTCATCTGGTGAAGTAGGAATTGAAATTAGATATGAAGATGAAAATATTTGGTTAACTCAAAAAATGTTAGCGTCTTTATATGCGGTAGAAGCTAATACAATAAATTATCATATTAAAAAAATATATGATGATAAAGAGTTAAATGAAGATTCAACTATTCGAAAATTTCGAATAGTTCAAAAAGAAGGAAATAGAAATGTTGAGCGTGAAGTAATTCATTATAATCTCCAAATGATAATTGCTATTGGATTTAAAGTAGATAATGAAAAGGCAATACAGTTTAGAAAATGGGCAAATACAATAATAAAAGAATTTACTATAAAAGGTTATGCAATGGATGATGAACGATTAAAAAATACTGGTTCAATATTAACTCAAAAATATTTTGACCAATTACTAGAAAGAATTAGAGAAATTAGATTAAGTGAAAGAAGATTTTATCAAAAGATAACAGATATATATTCCACAAGTATTGATTATGATAAAAACTCTAAAAGAACAATTGAATTCTTTAAGATTATTCAAAACAAAATGCATTATGCAATTACAGGAAACACTGCAGCTGAAATTATTTATAATAGAGCAGACGCAGATAAAGAACATATGGGACTTAAAACTTGGGATGCCGCACCAGATGGAAAAATAATAAAAAGCGATGTTATAATAGCTAAAAATTATTTAAACGAAGAAGAAATAACATCATTAAGAAGAATTGTTTCTGCATATTTAGATTTAGCAGAAGATAGAGCAAATAGACATATTCCAATGACAATGGAAGATTGGTTCAAAAGACTAGATGAATTTTTAAAATTAACAGATAGAGAGATACTTCAAAATGCAGGTAAAATTTCACATCAAATTGCGGTTAATAAAGCTGAAAGCGAATTTGAAAAATATAGAATAATACAGGATCAAATATATTTAAGTGATTTTGATAAATATATAGAAAGACTTGAGAAAATTGGAAATAGTGAGGAAAATCATGAATAATGAATATATAATTATAACAACTCTTTGTGATAAAAAAGATATAGCAATTCAAATTAGGGATTTATTATTAAAAGAAAAACTAGTAGCAGGTGTTCAAATTGAGACAGTTGAGTCTTTATATTGGTGGAATAATAAATTATAAAAAAATACTGAATTTCGTATCCAAGTAAGAACTAAAGAATCATTATATAAAGAAATTGAAGAAAAAATATTAAATATTTATACTTATGAAGCATGTGAAATATCATATCAGATAATTGCAGGTGGTAATAAACAATTTTTTAAATGGATTAATGAAAACACAAAATAAAGGAGGTAATTAAAATGGCAAAAAATATGTATCAAAAAAGAGAAGAAAGAAAACAAAATAGATTAAATAATGATGAACAGGGGGGGTTTAAAAAAACCGTAATCAACTGGTATCCAGGCCATATGGCTAAAACTAGAAGAGAAATTAAAGAGATGATTAATCTAATCGATATTGTTTATGAGGTAGTAGATTCTAGAATGCCCCTTAGTTCAAAAGTAGCTGATATTGATGATCTAATTAAAAACAAACCACGTATTTTAATAATGACTAAATATGATCTTTGTGATAAAGATAAAACTGAAGAGTTAATTACCTATTATCGCCAAAAAGGTTACATTGTAATACCAGTTGACTTGATGTCTGGAAAGAATCTTAAACAAATAATGGTTGAGAGTAATAAACTTTTAATCGATATGAATGAGAAAAGAAAACAAAAAGGACTAAAAGCCCGAAGCATCAGAGCTTTGATTGTTGGTTCACCTAATGTTGGTAAAAGTACCTTAATCAACCGTCTAGTTGGTAAAAAGGTAGTTAATGTTGGTGACAGACCTGGAGTAACTAAAAACTTAGGTTGGATCCGCATTGGTAAAGATATTGATTTATTAGACTCACCAGGTATTCTTTGGCCTAAATTAGAAAATCAACACCAAGCCTACATTTTAGCTAGTCTCTCTTCAGTTAAAGAAGAAATATTAGATACCCAAGAATTAGCGATTTTTATTCTTAAAATAATGAATAATTTGTATCCAGAACGTTTATATGAGAGATATGACATTAGTGATATCGATTTAGAAGACATTATCCCAACCATAGAATCTATCGCCAAAAAAAGAGGAGCTCTTAAAAAAGGTGGAGTAGCTGACTATGATAAAGTCTATAACATTATTATCAGAGACTTAAAAGAAAATAATTTTGGATTAATAACGTTGGATAGAATATAGAATTAAACAAATAATACTAGTAATACTAGTTTTTATTTTGTCTAAATATTATACAAGGTACTTGACAATACATAATAGTTGTAATAGAATAGGTTTCAAGAGGGAGGGATTATGAATAATAGTCAGTTTAAAAAAGGTGTTTTAGAACTAATTGTTTTAATATCTGTTTCTAAAAAAGATATGTATGGCTATGAACTAGTAGAAGAAGTTTCAAAAGTAGTGGATGTAAATGAAGGAACTATCTATCCATTATTAAAAAGATTAACTAACGAACATTATTTTGAAACCTATCTCATTGAATCTAATGAAGGACCATCTCGAAAGTATTATCATATTACTGATAATGGTTTAAAACAAAAAGAAAAATTAGTTTGCCAGTGGCAGGAATTTAATCAGGGAGTCAATAATTTTATTAAGGAGAGTGAAAAGAATGACTAAAAATCAATTTTTTAAATTACTAAGGGAAAAATTAGATATCTTAGAAGATAATGAAATCGAAGATATAATAACTGAATACGAAAGTCATATTGAAGAAAAAATAAAAGCTGGAAAAACCCAAAAAGAAGCCATTGCTGATTTTGGTGATATTGATGAACTAATCAATGATATTCTTAGTGCTTATAAGGTAAAATCTAAAAATAAACCCAACGAATCAAAAGCAGAAAGCATTATAAATACTATCGTTGAAGAAATGGTAGATTTCTTTAAGAAGCTAACAGATATAATCAATAATAAAACGGGTGAGGATATAATTAGAATTGTTTGTCAAATTATCTTAATTATGATTTTAATTTGGGTATTAAGATTACCATTTTACATATTAGAAGTAATCGGAAATCAAACACTAAACTTTCTACCTCATTACATAGAGGGCATTTTAACAGTCATCTGGTCGTTAATAGTTAATATAGCCTATATATTAGTTGGGATAATGTTGTTTTACAATTTAGTAAGAAAAATTATATTTACTAAAGATAATACCTCAGATTCCAAAACAGTAAAACCTGAACCTGTAAAAACAGAACCCGTAACTAAACCTAAAGCTTCAGTAAAAAACAATGATCAGATTATCTATAAAGAAGATATACCTAAAAACAATTCTGTTAAATATCGTGAAGATAACTATGATCGACCTACCAGTATTCTTTTAACTTTAATTACTACTATGGCTAAAATATTTATGGTAATCATTTCAACCCCCATAATATTTGGTTTAATAGCTTTAATGGTAGTCTTTGGAATGATGATATCAGCTTTATTTAGCGGTGTTTATATAGTTAGCTTATTTCTAATTATTGGTGGTCTTATTCTAATTGGACTATCAGTGTTAGGAATTATCTATCGTATTGTCTTTGGAAATGGAGGTAAAAAATAATGAAAAAACATATTATTACTTTCCTAATAGGTCTAATACTATTTGGTTGTGGTTGTGGTTATATCCCATTTGAAATAATGAATTATGACTTTTTAGAAACTTATTCAAAAGATGATTTTGATTATGCAACTCGTGATTACTATTATGAAATAGAACCCGGTAATAATTATAATTTTAAAAGTTATGATGCCAGAGTAAATATGATTATTGATAATGAAATTGATAATATAAAAGTAGAAGTAAGATATGATGAAACATTCTTTAGACTTAACCTAGAAGAAAGAACTGAAGAAGATAGTGATCAAAATAAAAAAATCTATTATAGTTTTGATTATCGTCATAATTCTAAAAATCGTAAACGTATCTATAATTTAATCAAAAAAAGTATCAAAGACAAAAAAATCTATGACTATGAGGATGCTCTAACACCAGTAGTTAATATTTATGTTAATCAAACTAATAGTGATTTAGTTACAGTGGATGGTACATATATAGATTAAAAAATTAATCCTAAACTAATATCTTCATGTTATAATAAAATAACGGAAGGAATCAGAACATGGAAGAAATAGATTTATATAAATATGAAAATGAGTTATGGAGTAAAGGAATAAAATATATCGCTGGGGTTGATGAAGTTGGAAGAGGTCCATTGATAGGACCAGTAGTAACAGCTTGTGTTATCTTGCCATCAGATTTTAAACTTAGCGGTTTAACTGATTCTAAAAAATTAACTGAAAAGAAAAGAGAAGATTACTATGAATACATTAACGAACATGCTTTATCAGTATCTATTGGTATAAAAAGTGCGCAAGTAATCGATGAGGTTAATATCTATCAAGCAACTAAATTAGCTATGTACGACTCAATAAAAAACAGTAAGATAACTCCTGAACATGTCCTAATAGATGCCATGAAATTAGAAGAATTATCGATTCCTAATACTTCAATCATTAAAGGTGATGCCAAAAGTATCTCTATTGCCGCTGCTAGTGTAATAGCTAAAGTTACAAGAGATAGAATGATGCAAGACTTAGATAAAAAATATCCTCAGTATGGCTTTTCTTCTCATAAAGGTTATCCTACTAAGAAACATGTTGAAGCATTAGCTAAATACGGTATTCTCGACGAACATCGCAAAACATTTCGTCCTGTAGTAGAATACGTAAAAAATTAACTAAAAAATAATAGATAAGTTTCTATTATTTTCTTTTTATCATAAACAAGTAAATTAAATATGATGCTAAGATATCAAGCATTATCGCAATCGACCAACTAATAGAAATCGTTACTTCAGACATAACCATGCTTGAATAATAAGTAAACCCTTCCCAGTTAAAAAAGTTACAGGTAGCTTCTCCTATTGCGTAATTCAAATAAAAAATCGCAAAGATTATTAGTAAAAAGAAAAAGAAGTACCAACTATTTTGATTATCAAACATTTATTCACCACCTCACATCAAATAATAAATACGGTCTATATTAATTATACACGAGGTTAACAAAAAGTAAATCAGAATTTTCTAATGTACCATTTATTTTTCTAATATATTAGAATTGTATTAGGTGATAATAATGAATTTTAAAATTAAATCAACCAAAGAGAAGAGTCCTTCATCATATAAAACGTTATATATAAAAGATGAACTAATTAAGGAAATCGAAAAAATCGCTAAAGCTAATAACACATCTTTCAATAACGTAGTAATAAGTATGATTGAGACTTGTCTAAAAATGAAATAAGTAGTAAATAATAATAGAGTAGGTTCTATTATTTTTTTATAAAATAAATAATAATGTTTATACTAATAACAGAATACGATTACATTAGAATATTCTCATATACAATATGTTTTTCTAATGTATTAGAATAATAACAGGTGATAGAAAATGAAATTTGTACCCAAAGCAACTAAAGATAAAAATCCTTCTTCATACAAAACATTATATATAAAGGATGAACTTATTAAAGAGATAGATAAACTAGCTAAGACAAATAACACATCTTTCAATAATGTAGTAGTAAGTATGATTGAAACTTGCTTGAAAATGAAATAGATAGTTAATACTATTTATTTTTTTTTGCGAAAATTGTTGACATATGACAACTTGTCATCATATAATGTATAAGTGTGCCATTTAGTCATAAAAGGAGGATAAAAAATGCCTACTAAAACTTTTTTTAATTTACCTCTAGAGAAGCAAAAAAACTTAATCGAAGCTAGTGAAAGAGAATTTTCTAGAGTTTTATTTGCGGAAGCTTCAATTAATCAAATAATTCAAGATGCTAAAATATCACGTGGTAGTTTTTATATGTATTTTAAGGATAAAGAAGATTTATACTATTACATATTTGAAAAACATACTAATAATATTTATCAGTTATTATTAGATAAAATAATAAGCAATCATGGCGATTTTATAAAAGCAGCTGAGGAGTTATATGAACATATTATTGATTTTTGTATGAACTCAAAACATCATAGTTTATTTAGAAATTTATTTCTAAGTATGCGCTATGAAACTAATCACAAAATGAATATGAAGCAACCAAAAGAAGTAATTGAAAAAAATAAAAAAGAAATCTTATCTAGTATTAATAATAAACTTTATTCTTTTACTACTGATGAAGAATTAATTGATGCTTTCTCTATGATTATGATGATCACAACCGGTTCTATTGTTTATACATTTATGAATCCTGCTGAAAGAAAACAGGAACAAGAAAAATATATTAGACGTTTATATATAATAAAATACGGTCTATATAATAAAAAGGAGGAAACTAATGCTTAAAGTATGCAGTTATTTAAAAAAATCATTATTATCAATAATAGTAATAATTGGGTTACTAGTGGTTCAAGCTATGTGCGATTTATCACTACCTGATTTTACATCTAGAATTATTAATGTTGGTGTTCAACAAGGAGGTATTACAGAATCAGTTCCTGAAGTAGTCCGTAAAAATACTTTGGAATCTATTCTTTTATTTGTTGATGAAGCAAGTTATCAGGATGTTACTAATAACTATCGTTTAGTTAATAAAGATAAAATAACTAAAGATGAATATAAAAAGTTAGTCAAGAAATATCCCATTTTAGAAACAGAAGCAATCTATATTTTAAAAGATATTGATAAAAAAACAGAAGATATTTTAGCTGATAAATTATCGCGCCCAATGTTAATTCATTACATGATAACTTCAAGTAATGAAGAAAGTATAAAAATACAAGACAAGGTAAAAGAAGAGTTACCAGAATCGATGAAGGAAATACCTTTAATTGATATCATTAAAAACATGCCTAAAGAACAATTATCAGAAATGATGATAAGTATTAACGATCAATTCGAAAAGTTACCAGAGTCTATAGCTAATCAAAGTGCTATTACTTCTGTTAAAGCTGAATATAAAGAAGTAGGTATTAATACGAATCAAATTCAAACTAATTATATAATAATTTCTGGATTAAAGATGTTAGGTTTAGCCCTTTTAAGTATGGTAACTACGATAGCAGTAGGTTATATTGGAGCTAAAACAGCAGCTAAATTAGCCCGTGATTTACGCCAGGGAGTCTTCAAAAAAACAATGAGTTTTGGAACAACAGAATTCAAAGAGTTTGGAGTTGCTTCACTAATTACTAGAACAACCAACGATATTCAACAAGTTCAAATGATGATGGTGTTTACGCTTAGAACTTTATTTTATGCACCAATTATTGGGATAGGTGGAGTTATAAAAGCTTTAGGTGCCAATTCATCGATGGCTTGGATTATCGCAGCAGCCGTTATGGCCGTTATGTCTTTAATGATTTTAATGTTTGTCTTAGTAATGCCAAAATTTAAGAAAATACAAAAACTTATCGACCGTTTAAATCAAGTTACACGTGAGATATTAAGTGGTATTCCTGTAATTAGAGCTTTTAGTAATCAAAAGAGGGAAGAAAATCGTTTTGATGAAGCTAATAAAAACTTAAAAAAGGTAACTCTTTTTGTTAACCGTGCTATGGCAATGCTTATGCCAACGATGATGTTTATTATGAATACGGTTAGTATTTTAATAGTATGGAAGGGTGCTCATGGTATCAATGATGGAATTATGCAAGTAGGGGATATGCTAGCTTTCATTCAATACACAATGCAGATAATTATGACCTTTATAATGGTCGCTATGTTCTCAATTATGTTCCCACGTGCTAATGTATCAGCAGGTCGTATTGCGGAAGTACTAAAAACAGAACCAGCAGTAAAAGATCCTGAAAATGCTAAAACATTTAGTAAACGAATCAAAGGTTTAGTAGAATTCAAAAATGTAAGCTTCCGTTATCCTGATTCAGATGAAAATGTTCTTACTGATATCAATTTTGTAGCTGAGACAGGTAAAACAACTGCTTTTATCGGCAGTACTGGTAGTGGTAAAAGTACTTTGATTAATCTAATTCCAAGATTCTTTGATGTAACTGAAGGTGAAATCTTGATAGATGGTGTTAATATTAAAGATGTTCCGCAATTAGAGTTACATAATAAAATTGGTTTTGTTCCTCAAAAAGGAGTTCTTTTTTCAGGAACGATAGCTTCTAATATCAGTTATGGTAAAAAGGATGCTACAAAAGAAGAAATTAAAAGAGCCGCTAAAATAGCTCAAGCAGAGAAATTTATTGAAAGCAAAGAAGAAAAGTATGATTCTCCGATTTCTCAAGGTGGAACCAATGTCTCTGGGGGACAAAAACAACGCTTATCAATTGCGAGAGCGATTGCGACTGACCCAGAAATTTATGTTTTTGATGATAGCTTCTCAGCACTAGACTTTAAAACTGATGCCGAGTTAAGAAAAGCTATTAGTAAAGAAACCAAAGGATCAACTATTTTGATCGTTGCCCAAAGAATCAGTACAATTCTTAATGCCGACCAAATAATAGTTTTAAACGAAGGAAAAATTGTTGGTAAAGGTACTCACAAAGAACTTTTAAAAACTTGTGAAGTTTATAGTGAGATTGCTTCAAGCCAATTAACAGAGGAGGAATTAGCTGATGAATAAAGATGACAAAAATAAAAACAACACTAATCATGGACCAAGTGCTATGACAGAAAAAGCTAAAGACTTCAAAGGTACAATGAAAAAGCTATTTAATTATTTATCAAAATACAAAATGTTAATACTACTAGTTATTATTTTCTCTATTGGTAGTGCTATCTTTTCCATTGTAGGACCTAAAATATTAGGTAATGCTACGACAGAAATATATAATGGTTTAATTGGTAGGGTAACTGGTGCTTCAGCTGGAATCAACTTTACCAAGATTAGTGGTATTTTATTAACCCTATTAGGATTATATGGTATTAGTATGATTTTCTCTTATATTCAAGGATTGATTATGGCTAGTATCAGTCAAAATGTTACCTACAACTTAAGAAATGAAATATCAAAAAAAATTCACCGCATGCCATTAAAATACTTTGAATCAAAAACTACTGGTGAAGTTTTATCACGTATTACAAATGATGTTGATACAATTAGCCAAAACTTAGATCAAAGTCTAACTCAGGTTATTTCTTCATTCACTTTAGCGATAGGTGTTGTTGTGATGATGTTCACAATAAGTCCACTAATGACATTTGTAACACTACTTATAATTCCATTATCTTTTATCTTTATTATGATAATTGTTAAGAAAAGTCAAAAGTATTTCGCCCAGCAACAAGAATACTTAGGACATATAAATGGTCAAGTAGAAGAGATTTACTCTGGTCATGATATTGTTAAACTTTTTAATGGTGAAGAAGAAGCTTATAATGAATTTAATAAGAATAATCAAACCCTATATAATACGGCTTGGAAAAGCCAGTTTCTTTCAACGATGATGCATCCTATTATGACCTTTATTGGTAATATTGGTTATGTTATGGTTTCTATCTTAGGAAGTTGGTTAGTAGTAAAAAATAGAATTCAAGTAGGAGATATCCTTTCCTTTACTCAATATGTAAGAAGTTTTACTCATCCTTTAGCTCAAGCAGCTCAAGTAATGAATTTACTACAAGCTCTAGCAGCCGCGGCTGAAAGAGTATTTGAATTTATTGATGAGGAAGAAGAAGTTCCTACTATAGAAAATCCTGTCACAACCAATAATTTAAAAGGAACTATAACTTTTGAAAATATTAAATTTGGATATAATGACGATCAAATGGTTATCAATAATTTTAATGCTAAAATTAAACCCGGTATGAAAGTAGCTATCGTTGGACCAACTGGGGCTGGTAAAACGACGATAGTGAAACTACTTATGAGATTTTATGATGTTAATAAAGGTTCAATAAAATTAGATGGTCATAATATTAAAGATTTTGATCGAAATGATTTAAGAACAATGTTCGGAATGGTTCTTCAAGATACATGGCTATATTCCGATACAGTTCGTGAAAATATTCGCTATGGTAAATTAGATGCAACTGATGAAGAAGTAGAAGATGCTGCCATTGCCGCTCATGTTGATCACTTTATCAGAACTTTACCAGATGGTTATAATATGGTAATTAATGAAGAATCAGATAATATTTCAGGCGGACAAAAACAATTATTAACAATTGCGAGAGTAATCATAAACGATCCTAAGATATTGATACTAGATGAAGCTACTTCATCTGTCGATACTAGAACTGAAGTATTAATACAACAAGCCATGGATGAATTGATGAAAGAACGCACCAGTTTCATAATTGCTCACCGTCTTTCAACTATCCGTAATGCTGATTTAATTCTAGTAATGGATAACGGTGATATTGTAGAACAAGGAGAACATGAAGAATTATTAAAGAAGAATGGCTTTTATGCAAATCTATATAATTCACAATTTGAAGAAACAGAAATATAGTTTCTTCTTTTTTGTTGTAAATAGTTTAAGACTAGAAATGTCAATTAATTATCTAACCCCAAATTAATTATAATTAGCACTATTATATTTGCATAATTAAAATAAAATAGTTATAATAAGGCTTAAAAAGAAACTCTGATATAAAATACTCTATTTAAATGAAAGAGTGGTATGAAGTTATGAAAAAACAACATTTTAGCTGGACTTATAAAGGTCAAGAATTAAAGGCCTATTTACGAGAAAACTATAGTAATATATTTAAAACAGAAAGAAAAATTTGTAATGTTTATAAAACTATAAAAACATTCTGTCAAAAACACGAAAATTATCAAAATAAAATTGAACTTTTAATTGATAAATGGTTTGCTGAAGAATATGAAAAATATATATTATTAGGAAGAGTAAAATGGACTTATAAAGGTCAAGAATTAAAGGATTACTTACGAGAAAACTATAGTGATGTCTTTAAGACAGAACAAGAAATTGATAAAGCTTATCAAACTATAAGAAGATTCTGTCAAAGAGAAGAAAATTATCAAAGTAAAATAGAATTCTTAATTGACAAATGGTTTACTGAAGAATACGAAAAATATATGTCATTGGAAAGAGTAGAATGGACTTATAGAGCTCAAGAATTAATAATTTACTTACGAAAAAATTATAGTAATGTATTTAAAACAGAAAGAGAAATTTATAATGTTTATCAAACTATAAAAACATTCTGTCAAAAACATGAAAATTATCAAAGTAAAATTGAATTTTTAATTGATAAATGGTTTACTGAAGAATATGAAAAATATGTATCATTAGAAAGAGTAGAATGGACTTATAAAGGTCAAAAATTAATGGATTACTTACGAGAAAGCTATAGTGATATATTTAAGACAGAACAAGAAATTAATAAAGCATATGTGGTTATAACAAGTTTCTGTCAAAGAGAAGAAAACTATCAAAATAAAATTGAATTCTTAATTGACAAATGGTTTGCTGAGGAGTATGAAAAATATATATCATTAGAAACGATAGAATGGACTTATAAAGGTCAAAAATTAATTGATTACTTACGAAAAAATTATAGTAATGTATTTAAAACAGAAAGAGAAATTTGTAATGTTTATCAAACTATAAAAATATTCTGTCAAAAACATGAAAATTATCAAAGTAAAATTGAACTTTTAATTGATAAATGGTTTTCTGAAGAATATGGAAAGTATGTATCTTCAGAAAAAGTAGAATGGACCTATAAAGGTCAAAATTTAAAGGATTACTTACGAAAAAATTATAGTGATGTTTTCAAAACAGAAAAAGAAATTAATAGAGCCTATGAGATTATAAGATTATTCTGTCAAAGAGAAGAAAACTATCAAAATAAAATTGAATTCCTAATAGAAGAATGGTTTGAATATCATTTAAATTATTACTTACATAATAAAAATAAAAGGGATCAAAACAATCAATTAATAGAAGAAAGAAAAAAATTAAAAGAAAATAATGAAAATGAAGAATATTTAATAGAGTATTGTAAAAATAAAGATATAGATATCGATAAAACAGAGGAATTAGAAAAATTATCATTTTCAAAATATACTAGTATAATTTTATTAGAAACATACTTTAATGAAGGTGTTACTATAGATAAAATAGAACAGCTAAAACACAAATTTAATTCATCAAAACTTGAAGATGTTTTATTTTTATATACTATTGGTTATGACAATAAAATATATGATATTTTGTATAACGAGGAGCTATATAAACAAATAATTAAAATTTTTGAGAGTATGGAAAAGAATTACGGATTGATTGATATGAATAAATTAATGAATGAAATAGAGAATGGTTTACTAAATAGATTCATTATAAAAAAAGATAATTATAAATTTCTATCAAATACTTTTTTAAAATATATTCAATCAATAATAAAAAATTCATATTTATAAATAAGAAGTAATAATGTATCATTAAGTTCAAAAACTATAGTTGATGAAAACCTAGAATTAGGAGGTAAAATTCCAAGTAAATTTAATATGGAAGAGTCATATATAAATAAAGAAATAAAACAAGAAATAAGCAATGTAATATCAAATTTGGAGGAAATTGAGCAACAAATAATAAACATGAAATTTTATGAGCAGTATCAAGACAATGAAATATATACAGAATTAAACATTGATGAAGAAACATATAATACTATTCTTAATAACTTACTAGAAAAATTGAGAAAGAACAAACAAATGATTAAATTAAATAACGTTAACTGATTTTTCTAAATCACAAATTAATTATATTTGAAGAAACAGAAATATAGTTTCTTCTTTTTTGTTGTAAATAATCGAAAAATAGTCTATAATTAATTTAATAATAGGAGGATACATGAATAGAAAAGGATTTACATTAATAGAGTTGTTAGCTGTGATTGTAATTTTAGCAGTTATCATGACAATCGCTGTTCCCAATGTAATTTCAACATTAGATCGAAACAAAAAGGATAGTTATATTGGAGATGCTAAAAAATTCTTATCACAAGCTAAATACCAAATAAGTAGTAAAATAAATAAACCAGCAGTGGGGGAGATTGTAAAAATAAAATTATCTTGTGTTGATAATGAAGACATTGATCAAGATCCAGAAGGTAATCCCTATGATGAAGAAAATTCTTTTGTAGTTATCATAAGAGAAAACGATGAGTTAGTATATTATGTTAATTTAATTGGTAAGGGGAGTAATGATAAAAACAGAGGAATCAGATTAACCAAGAAAAGTAATTTAGATAGTGATGATCGTATGAAACTAATTGAGAAAAACATCACAGTTCCAACTGATGCAGAAATAAGGACAATTACTGGTGTAACAGGTGGTATTCGTACTTGTAGTAATTAGAAGTGTAAATAAAATGTAGAGTTTGGAAAAAAATGTAAACAATATTGACTAATTTAAAGTTTATATGCTAGGATTAATATATAAAATAAAAGGAGGATTTATATTATGAAAATGAACAAGAAAGGTTTTACACTAATAGAATTATTAGCTGTTATTGTAATTTTGGCTGTTTTACTAACAATTGCGATTCCAGCAGTTAGTAACTATATTAACTCGTCAAAGAAAAGTGGTTATGTTACCAATGTTATCCAATATATTGATGCTGCAAGAAATGCCGCTATTAATACCGACTATGAACTACCATCAGATGCAGGAACTGCTACAGTAATACCATTTAGCTTATTAGAAGATAAACTAGAAAAAGGTGGTAAGAAGAGTCCATATGGAAACGCTTGGACTGCAGATTCATTCGTTATGATCGTAAATGAAGGAACAAACGAATCACCTAGATATGAATATTATGTTCATGCTTATGATGGAAAATATGCTACTGGATATAAAGGTGCAGATACAGCTGCAGTACAACAAATCATAGCGCAAGTTGATTTAGGAAATGTCGATGTAGTTCGTATTACAACTAGTGCTTTACACGCTCCTAAAATGGATGATGGTTTCTCTAAAGAAGCAAAATCAGATAGTAATGCTGGAAAAAGATTAGTTCCAGGTGGAAACACTATTAAAGTTACTAAAGTAGAAGGATAATAATAATTAATTAAGACTATTTTCAATAATAGTCTTTTTTATGCCTAAAAATAAAACGATTTCTTTCTAGTTTTTTTCTTCCTTTTTGTTTTGTTATATGCTATATTTAGATAGAGGATGTGATCACATGAATAAAAAGGGATTTACATTAGTAGAATTATTAGCTGTTATTGTAATATTAGGAATTCTTTTAACGATTGCGATACCTGCTGCTAGTAATTATATTAATAGTACTAGAAGAGAGTCTTTTGTTGTAATCATGAAAGAATATGCCGAGGCAGTTCGCCGTGGTTTAGTAAGCGAAGAATATCAAGTACCAATGGACCCTAATATGGTTACCATTATTTCATTTGATCTTATTCCGTTAGATAAAGGAAAAAGAGAATCATCATATGCCAGTGAATGGGTTGATAGTAAGAGTTATGTAGCTGTTGTTAATGTTGGTTCATCAGAATATGCTAAATACAAATATTTTGTAGCAGCTCAAGATAAAAAAGGACATGCTGTTCCTTTAATGGATATCGAATCAATCACTAAAGAAGATGTAATTGGAAATGCTAAAAATAAAATGGAAGTTACTATTCAAGCCTTGTGTGGTAAAACAGATGGTAAAATAACTTCTTTATCAACTATTAAAGGTTTAGAAAACACACAGTTAACAGATGGATCAAACAATAAAACAGATTGGCTAGCGACTATTTATAGCGGTGACAACTGTGCCTCATAAAGGAAGTGTTAAAATGCTATTAATAGGTTCACATGTATCATTTGA
>CAYRDW010000015.1:0-3275 GCA_964423215.1 uncultured Muribaculaceae bacterium | reverse complement strand
GATAAGAAAGATCAACTAGTTAGAAGTACTAAAGAAGCAATCTCGTATGGCTCTAATGTATTTATGTTTTATACTGGAGCGCCACAAAATACGCTTCGTGCTCCTATTAGTGATGAAAAAACATTAGAAGCTTTAACTTTAATGAAAGAACATGGTATTGATTATAGTAATGTTATCGTTCATGCTCCTTATATTATTAATTTAGCTAATCGTACTAATTTAGAGTTTGGTATTCGTTTTTTAACCGAAGAATTAGAACGATGTGAATTATTAGGAATTAAGTATTTAGTTCTTCATCCCGGAAGTCATGTTGGACTTGGCGTTGATATTGGAATTAATAATATCATTGAAGGAATAAATACTAGTTTCTTAAATAATAAAAGTGATGTAACAATCCTACTTGAGACGATGGCTGGAAAAGGTAGTGAAATAGGTAGTAACTTAGAAGAGTTAAAAAGAATTATTGATGGTATAGAAAATCAAGCTAGAATTGGTCTTTGTCTTGATACTTGTCATTTAAATGATGCTGGCTATGATATTTCTGACTTTGATTCAATATTAGATAAAGTAGATAATTTAATTGGTTTAGATAAAGTCCATTGTGTTCATATAAATGATACTAAGAATTTACAAGGTTCCCATAAGGATCGTCATGAAAACATTGGTTATGGTGAAATAGGTTTTGATAACTTGTTAAAAATAATTTATAACGAGCGATTAATTAATGTTCCTAAAATATTAGAAACACCATGGGTTAATAAAGAATATCCACCATATAAATATGAAATAGAAATGATAAGAAAAAAAGAATATGATCCCAATGTAAAAGATAAGATTATTAGTTAATCTTATCTTTTACGTTTAAATAAAGTTGATATAACTGAGAATAAGTATCAGGTTCTAATTTTTGTTTTAACTCATGAAAAACTTCTGGTTTACCCTCATAAACATCTTCCCAACAATTCTTTAAGTAATAAAAAATTGTATCTAAATCATTATCACTAACACTATAACCATATTTATTAATATATTGTGCAATATCATTTTTACTAGCATTTTCTATAAATTGTTTAATTAAATTTTTATACATACAATCCTCCTATAAATATATATGTAAGTTTTCTTAAAAAAATCACACACTATAAATGGTGATTACATGAAAAAAATAAAAAATATAGTCGAAAAAAGAATAACAGTAATAGAAATAACTATTATAATCCTTTTTTTAGTAATAGCACTAGCATTAGTAAAAACTATTTATTTTAATAAAACTCATTACCACAATAAACTAATTCAGCTTACAGAAGTAATAGTAGAAGGTGAAAGCGCTCCTCGGGGAAGAATATATGATCGTAATTATAATCTGTTAGTTGATAATGAATCAGTCCCTATTATCTATTATCAGAAAGATAAAAACATTTCTAGTAAAGAAGAAATAGAGTTAGTTTATGAACTTTTAGAACACTTGGATTTAGATTCTACTAAACTAACTACTAGAAATTTAAAAGAATTTTGGTTAGCTAATCATAAAGAGGAAGCCAGAAATAAAATAACCAAAGAAGAATATGAAAAATTAAAAAGAAGAATACTTGATAATAGTGATATTGAAAACTTAAAAATAGATCGTATTACTGATGAAGAATTAAGTGAATATAATGATACTGATAAAAAAGCAGCATACCTTTACTATTTGATGAACCGAGGTTATTCATATGAAGAAAAGGTAATTAAAGAAGAAGATGTTACTGATCAAGAATACTCCTATTTTTCTGAGAATAGTGAATATTTAAAAGGATTTAATACTAAAATAACATGGCATCGTATTTATCCATATGGTGATACCTTAAAGAGTATTTTAGGAACTGTAAATATTGTACCTAAAGAACTCAAAGATAACTATCTAAAAAACGGATATTCATTAACTGATAGAGTAGGTATTAGTAATATTGAAAGACAATATGAAGATATTCTAAAGGGAACCAAAGCTAAATATAAGAAAAAAAGTAATGATACTTTAGAAAAAGTATCAGATGCTGAAAGAGGTAATGATATTGTACTAACAGTAGATATTAATCTTCAAAAAGAAGTAGATCAAATAATTGATGAACAGTTAATAAGAGCTAAAGGTGAAGCTAATACAAAATATTTTAATAAAACTTATGCCATTATACAACAACCTAATACAGGAGAGGTATTAGCTATGTCAGGTAGAGAAATAATAAAACAAAAACAAGGTTATGTTGGTTATGATATAACGTCTTATGCTTTAACTGATCCAATGGCTCCAGGAAGTGTTGTTAAAGGTGCTTCGATATTGGTTGGCTATAATACAAATAATTTAAAAATAGGTGAATATATGACTGATGAATGTATAAAACTAAAATCAATTCCTGCTAAATGTTCATCACATAAAATTGGTAGACTTAACGATATAATAGCTTTAGCTGAATCATCAAATGTTTATCAGTTTAAAATAGCGTTACGAGTAGGTAAAGCGGATTACTATTATAATGCACCAGTTGAGATTGATAAAGAAGCTTTTAATATTTATCGTAAGACTTTTGGTGAATTTGGTTTAGGTGTAAAAACAGAAATTGATTTACCAGTAGAGAGTTTAGGTTATATAGGTAAAAGTACTAAACCTGAGTTTTTGCTTAATTATGCAATCGGTCAATATGATACTTATACACCAATTCAATTATCTCAATATATAAATACTATCGCTTCAAATGGAAATAGATTAAAGCCACATTTATTAAAGGCTGTTTATGAACCAACTAAAAGTGATACTTTAGGTAAATTAGCTTATGAAATAGAAACCATTACTTTAAATAAAGTTACTACTGAAGAACAGTATCTAAAAAGAGTTCAAGAAGGTTTTAGGGCTGTAATGACTATTGGTTTAGGAAAGAAAGTCATGGGAGATGCACCAGACCCAGCAGGTAAAACAGGAACTAGTGAAAGTTTCTTAGATAAAGATGGTGATGGTAAAATAGATACTGAAACGGTAAGTAATGCTTTTGTTGGATATGCTCCATATGATAATCCTATCATGAGTATAGCTGTAACTTCACCTGACGTTGAAGATCCTAGTACAGGTATAGAATTCCATAGTTATGTTAATAGAAGAATAGCACGTTTCATTTCAAATAAGTTTTTTGAAATGAATTCTAGTTTATAAAATTAGTTGAAAATCCTTGAATGAAGTAGTTAAAAATGGTAAAATGAAACTATATAAACTAGGAGCGTGTGGTTATGGAAAAGAAACAAGTAAA
>CAYRDW010000014.1:4098-19416 GCA_964423215.1 uncultured Muribaculaceae bacterium | reverse complement strand
ATCGCAATTACTAATATTATTCCAATCATTATTATTACTACTAACATCTCAATTAATGTAAAACCCTGTTTCTTCATATGACACCTCTATTATTGATAAATTATAACACTTTATATTTTTTAAGGCAAGATATTAAGTATCTGTTTTAAGTTTTTCTGTTCTACTGTAAGATTAGGATTACTTTCATTAGGTAATAAATAATCATAACGGAACAAACTAAAACCATCAGCTTCATCTATTCTTCTAATTACCTTTATTTGTTTAGTAATAATGTCATTAAATTGTAACCACTCTTCTCTTCCTGATTTGGCATATTCATCAGCTAGACCAGATTTATATAAAGCTAAAGCAGATATTAGATCAATATCTATTTTTATCATATCTTTCCAGTCATTTAAAGTTTTAATAAATGGTTGTTTTTCATTGAAAAAACCATAGTATAATTGTGGCATTATATAATCAACATATCCTTTTTCTGTCACCCATTTTTTAACATCAGCATAATTATTTTGATAGTTATTTTCAATATTTCCTTCAGGACTAATCCCAAATAACACTTTAGGATTAATCTTTTTTATAGTTTGGTAAATATTACTTATCAGTTTATTTGTATTACTAAGACGAAAGTCTTTTAAGGAAATAGTGTTTTTAAATTGTTGATAATCTTCTAAATCAATGGTTTCATCGGGATAAAAGTAATCATCTAGATGAATACCATCAACATCGTAGTTTTCTACTATTTCCTTTATTCCTGATATAACTAAATCCATTACTTCTTCGCTAGCTGGATTATAGTATATTCCTTTACCCGGAATAACTTTTACTAAATTAGTATCTAACCATTTATAAGCTGGATTAGCTTTACTTATTTGACTGATATCGGTGGTATTACTAATACGATAGGGATTAACCCAAGCATGTAATTCAATATTTGATTCATGAGCTTTTTCAATAAAATACTTTAAAACATCGACAGGTAATTTATCACCTTCAGTACCAGTAAAAACAGAACTAGTTGGAAAAATCTTTGAAGGATAGATAGCATCTGAAAAAGGTCTAACCTGAAGAATTATCATATTTAAATTATAATCTTTTATAGTTTTGATCATATTATCTATTTCTTTTTTTATTTCTTGTTCGTTCTTATTCGCAAAATGTTTTTTATATTCTAAATAAGAAATGAAAACAGCTCTTTTTTCATCTGGATCAGTAGGTATTTCAACTCTATTATTAAAGACAAAAAAAGCAGTAATCACTACAATTACTGCGGAAATAATCATTTTTTGATTCTGTTTCATATAATCACCTACTTCACTATATGTACAAGCTTTCCTTTTTATTAACTTTTTGGGGTAACAATTACTAAAGAAGAATTAGTAAAATCTATATTATCGATTGTTTCTTTTAATGTTTCTAGATTTAAACTTCTAAAAATTTCTATTTTATTATCGATTATCTTATCATAAGAAGTAATATCATATAGAATATTATCTAGGGTTAAAGCGATATTGTCAACCATTATTACTTCCGATGATATCCATACTTTCTTTACTCTTTCGATATCCTCTTCTTCAATATTAATTTCTTGGAGTTCTTTTTTTATTTCATCTATGAATTCTCTTGGTTTTTCACTATCAGCTACGAAACTCATAATAATATAATCTCCCATTATTTCACGATCGATATAAAAGGACGTCATTAGTTTCTGTTTTTTCATTTTTTCTCTAAAATTTGAAGAAAGTCCAAATTTGATACTACTAAATAAGCCTAGATACAGATTAAATAGATATTTATCTTTAATATCTTTTGTAGGTATTTTGATGGCATAAGCTACTTTTGTATTAACGATATTAAAAGTTAAATTTACTTCTTTATCTTTTACTTCAACGGGTTCTTTTTCTTTTTTCTCTTCAATTGGTTGATTAGTTTTAGCGTTATTTAGTGACTCATTATTAGTTATAATTTCTAAGGCTTCATCTTTATCAAAAGAGCCGCTAATCATCAAAATCATATTACTTGGTTGATAGTAGGTATAATAAGTATCATAAAGTATATCTTTATCAATTTTATTAATTGATTCTACTGTTCCAGCTATATCAAGGCGAGTTGGATCTTTATGAAATAACGCTTTTCTAACTTCTTCATCCAAAAACCAACCGATTTCATCATCATATTGTTTAATTTCTTCAGCGATAATTCCTTTTTCTTTTTCAACATTTTCTTCTGTAAAATAAGGAGTATTAACGAAATCAAGTAAATAATCTAAATTCTCTCTAAACCCAGAATTACCCTCAAAGTAATAACGAGTTGTTTTATAATAGGTACTAGCATTAGCATAGGTTCCAGTTTTAGCAGCGAAAGAAAAAGGATCAACTCCATCTTCTGATTCAAACATTTTATGTTCTAGAAAATGAGCTATTCCAGCCGGAACAGTTATCGTTTTCTTTTTGTTTACTGGTTTAAAAGTTGTGTTTACAGAACCATATTTAGAGATATAATGCATCGTATAGTTTGATTTATTTGTATAAGGAATTAAGAAAACATCTAGACCATTATCTAGTTTTTTATAGTATAAAGATTGATCTAATCCTTTTAAACTAATCTCTTTCATCTTCCACAACTCCTTCTAATAAAAATATTGTATCTATTTTTATGTTTTTAGCTACGTCAATTATTTCTTCTTTAGTAACGCCACTAATCATTTTTTTTCTTTCTTCAATATCACCTAAATTTAGAAGATCACTCGCAAGATAGGTTTCAATAATAGCATTTTCGTTATCTTCAATTTCTTTTAATAATGTTAGATAATTGTTTTTAGCTACTTCGATATTTTCTTCAGTAAAATCACCTAGTTCCATATCTTTCATAAGTTTTTTAACTAATTTTATCGTCTTTTCAAAATTATCTTTAGAAATACCAGCTCGAATTAACATCAAGTGATCTAATTTATTTAATGATGATGAGACATAATATGCTAAGGAGTTTTCTTCTCTAATTATTTTAAAGAATTTAGACTCACTACCACCACCAACAATTAAATTGTATAACGTTAAAACATAATTTAATTGATATTCTGTTAAATCACCTATTTTACATCCTATAGTTAGCTTAGACTGGTTCCCATCAGTTGTTTCTGTTTCTGTTTTTATCTTTTTAGGAAGTTTATCGTGTGATAAAATTTGTGACTCTTTAGGACGTTTAAAAGTCTCAAACAACATATATTTATCTAATAATTTAATTATCTCTTCTTCATCGAAGTTCCCAATAATATAAATATCAACTAAACTATTATTTATTATTTTTTTATAGTATTCTTTTAGAGATGTTAAATTAATCTTTTCTAAATCTTCTATGTAACCATGTTCACGATAAGAATATGGTTTATCAGGATCCATAACCTCTAGTAATCTAACAGCACTATAAAGTGTAGGATTTTCTTTTAAACCTTTAATAGCTGTTTCCATACTATTATAAAGATAACTATATGCTTCTTCAAATTTATCTTCATTATTAAAATTAGGTTTAAAAATAACATCTGCTAGAAAGGCGATTGATTCTTCCAACATACCTACTTCAGTATATTTTTCATTTAATAGCGATAGGAAAAAACTAATCATGTTATAGTTACCAGCACGATAAGCTTTTGTATAAACATTAGCGGCATATAAGTCTTGTGCCTTTAAAACCAAATCACGTTTAGTTGGATAGGTATTTGTTGAATAAGTTAAAAAAGAAGCTAAAAAATTACGAATCGTAATTTCTTCTTTAGCTGCTTTATCACGTAAACAAACACGCATCGTTATTGTTTTAAAACGATCCGTATTAATCAAGTGGACTTGATATGATCCTTTATCTATTTTTTTATAATTCATTTTAATTCACCCCGATATTTTTAGTATATACGATTTTTGTTTTTTTATAATAAAGTTGATTCTAAAGCTATCTCAATCATTTTATATAATGATGTTTGACGATCTTCACTACTAATTTGTCTTTTATCAAAATGGGAATCAACTACTGTTAAAATACAAGCTGCTTTTTTTCCTAAAAGATCAGCTAGATAAAATAAACCAAAAGCTTCCATTTCATTTCCTAAAGATTTATTTCTAATTTCTTCTGGATAATTTGATAAGTATTTTGGAAAATCAACATATAAATCAAAAACATCGCTAGTAAAAATTAATCCTTTATGGATTGGTATATTAAGGTTATTAGCTACCTGTGTTATTTCTTCATTTAATTCCTTTGATGCTGAAAACAGTTGTTTAGTTTCGCCACTAAAAAGTTTAGCGAAAGAACTAAGACTATAAGCTTCAGTCGCAACAATTATATCTAAAAGTTTTAATTCTTCTTTATTAGTACCACAAGTTCCAATTCTAATTATTTCTTCTACACCATAGAACTTATAAAGTTCATATGCATATATACCAGCACTAGGTATTCCCATTCCTGATGCAAAAACGGTTAATCTCTTACCTTTATAATACCCGGTATATCCTAAAATATTACGAACATCATTTACTATTTTTACATCAGTTAAATATCTTTCTGCAATCATTTTAGCACGAAGTGGATCTCCGGGCATGATTACTGTTTTGGCGATTTCATCTAGATTACTTTCAATATGTGGTGTTGCCATATTACTACCTTCTTTCTTATTTTATTACTACTGACACTATTATTATACCAAAAAACTTGTATTCTAACCAACAATATTTTTATATCTACTTTTGACTGGACTTTTTATTAGAGATACTTTAAAATAAATAGATATTAGGTGATGGAAGTGAAAAGTTACAAATGGAATAGTTCTGACTTAACTAAAAATTTAGAATCTCTACAAGAAAAATTAAAAATAACTGATAGTATTGATGAGAAAGATAGCATCAGTACTATTATAAGCTTATATAACTATTTAATTGATAAGATTAATTCAAAAGTAGAAGGACAAACTAATACTAATTATATGTCCTTTGAAGATAGATTAAAAATGTTTATGAATACAAATGCAACGCAACAAGAACAGTTAATTGAACTGTTTTTAGCTAGTTATCCACTTATTAGGAATTATGAAAGTAGTAATGATAATATAACTGACTATAGTACTGATTTTTCACTAAAATTTATTAATGATTTCATTGATATGATGACTACTAAAAGTATAAAGCAAAATTTCCAACAGTTAGTTAGTGCTAATCCTAATTATTTAAATATAGTAAATGGTAATAGTTTTAACGAAGCTTGGGGTGAAGTATATTTTGATTCTTTTTTAGATAAAAGATATGTATATTTTCAGAGAAATAATAGTCCTCTTGATAATTTATTATTACCTCATGATTATTTTCATTTTATATTCGTTGATCCAAAACAATTGTTTTCAATGTCTAATAATATGATGTATTCATCGGAAATTGAGGGAAATCTAGGCAGTTTACTTGTTTGTGAATATTATAAAGACCAACCTGAATTAGCTAATATGATGAAAGAATATCTTATAGATTTATATTCTATTCAAGTAATGTTTTTATATTTTGGTTATAATAGTTATAAAGCAATTGATAGTGATGGTTATTTTTCAATTGATAATTTTAATAAATTAATTAGTAGTGATTTTGAATATGAATTAACTAAACGCAGTGTTGAAGGAGCTATTTTTGGGAATGCTGATGAACATTTAACTTATAACTTAGGTTTCGTTGGAGCATTAGATTTACTTAATATATATCATAATGATCGAGAAAAAGCTTTTTATTATTTAAACAATCTAAGAAATAGTGATCATAAAGATAACGTAATAAAAGTTTGTAGAGAAAATGGGATGACATTTATGGATGATGGTTTTGAAAATTTAAAAAAGTATATAAAAAGATAAAACAGTATTAATTATAATTAACACTGTTTTTTATTTATTCATATTCAGAATCATCTAGTTTAACTAATACTTCTCTTGGTTTAGAACCATTAGGTGGACCGACAATACCTCGTTCTTCTAAAAGGTCCATACAACGGGCAGCACGATTATAACCTAGTCTAAATTTTCTTTGAAGAAGTGATGCACTAGCTTTACCAGTCATAATAACGAATTCGACTATTTCATTATATAATGGATCATCATATTCTTCAGGTGCATTTCTAGCATCATTTACATCTTTATTATTATCATTATTGATACTTAAGAACTTTTCATCATATTGGGCTTTTTGTTGTGATATTGTATAGTCAACAATTCTTTGTAGATCTTCATCTGATACATAAGCACCCTGCACTCTAACAGGATTGTTTTCACCCATAGGTAGGAAT
The DNA here is from genome assembly GCA_964423215.1 of uncultured Muribaculaceae bacterium. Taxonomy (GTDB): domain Bacteria; phylum Bacillota_I; class Bacilli_A; order RF39; family UBA660; genus Alloscybalousia. The sequence continues at coordinate 13,116 of CAYRDW010000014.1, read as the reverse complement.
AACATATCCCCTTTTCCTAATAATTTCTCCGCTCCAGTTGCATCTAAAATAGTACGAGAATCAATACTACTTGAAACTGAGAATGAAATACGTGATGGAATATTAGCTTTAACTACACCTGTAATAACATCAGTTGAAGGCCTTTGAGTAGCTACAATTAAATGAATTCCCGCAGCACGGGCCATTTGGGTAATTCTCATTATTGAATCTTCAACTTCTTTACTAGCTACTAACATTAAGTCAGCAAGTTCATCAACAATAACAACAATGTATGACATACGATTTAATTTTTCTTCTTCAGGTCTTTTTTTATTTTCTTTATCTACCCAGGCATTATAAGTAGCAATGTTTTTTACACCCTTATCACTAAAAACATCATATCTTTCTTCCATCTCACAAACAATTTTCTTAAGAGCATCATTTGCTTTACGTGGATCAGTAACAACTGGGATTAGTAAATGGGGAATACCGTTATACATACTAAGTTCTACCTTTTTAGGATCAACTAGTACTAATTTAACTTCATTAGGTTTGGTTCTCATTAAAATAGAAGCAATGATACAGTTAATACAAACTGATTTACCACTACCAGTAGCTCCAGCTACTAGTAAATGTGGGGTTTTATCTATTTCACAAAAGATACTATTACCCATGATGTTTTTACCTAAAGCTACCAGCAATTTACTGTTTTCCTTACCAGCAGGAATAGTATCTAAAATTTCTCTTAAACCTACTGGCATAATAGTATCGTTAGCAAGTTCAATTCCAACTGTTGATTTTCCAGGGATAGGTGCTTGAATACGAACATCTCTTTTAGCGAGTGCTAAAGATATTTCACGATTTAAACTTAATATCTTATTTACTTTAGTTCCTGAAGATATTTCTAATTCATATTGAGTTACACTTGGTCCAACATTTACTTCCACTACTTTACCAAAAATCCCAAAATCTTTTAAAACTTTTTCTAGTTTTATAATATTATTTTCTATTACCTCGTTACTATTACTATTTTTTGCATTTTTTAAGTGTGGTAATAGTGATAATGATGGTAAGATATAATTATGATTAGTATTATCACTTATCTTTACATCTGACTGATTAGATACATCTCCTGTTTCTGATATTTTTCCGGTTTTAGACTCATCTTTTATTTGTGTTACTTCTTCAATACTATGAATTCTTATCTTATTATCTTCTACTGGAACTTCTTTTAAAATAGAAGAGTCATTTTAAATGGTTTTTTAATTATTTCTATTAAATCAACCCCAGTTAATAAGATTATACTTAAAGTTATTAGAATTGTGGAAACAATATAGGTTCCTACAATATCAAATAATTTATAGAAAACAATACTAAGAGTAGCCCCAATAACACCTGCTCCTTTTAGCGTTAAAACACTACCATTTATAATAGCTGAAAAATTATCTAATAGATTTTGAATAGTATCTTTAAAAACAATTAAAACATCGTTACTATTAACCTTTACATAATTAATATGACCTAAGACTAGTAAACCAATTAATAAAGAATATAGACCTATTAGACGACTAGTAAAAAAGTTAGGTGCTTTTCTTTTATAAATCAAATAACATCCTATTATGAAAGTATATAAAAGAAAGACTTGATACCACGTACCTATTAAAAACATTGCGAATGAGGCACCAATTTCGCCAATAAAACCTAATGGTGAAGGAACGATACTTAATACAGAAACAATTACTAGAATTAAGCCTATCAGTTCATTCCAATGTTCAAACTTCTTTTTATCTCCTGTTTTTTTCTTTTTTTTCTTTGCCATAGCACACCTCTTATGATTCTATATTCATTATACATACTTTTTCTTAAAAAAGAAAGTATTAAACATTTTTTGACAAAGCAAAAAGAGGCTATTAACCTCTATTTAATATTTTCAAATCGATTAAAAGGGAAAATTATAAAAGTAGCGTGACCAACTATATCTTTTTTATTAACTACCCCTATTACACGACTATCAATTGAATCAGTTCGGTTATCACCCATGATAAAGTAACAATCTTCTGGTATCTTAGCTAATTCAAACTCCGATAAATCAAAGTCATAGGTTACATCACTTCCATAGGTATCACTTACTTTTTTATTATTGATGTAAAGTTCATTATTTTCATATTTAATATGCTCACCTGGTAAACCAATAACTCTTTTTATTAATCTAGTTTTTGATACATTAGCTACCACAATATCAAAACGTTTAATTTCTTTAAAGCGATAGCTTACTTTATCTAAAATCATTACATCTTTTTCTTTTAAAGTGTTATTCATACTGGTACCATTAACTAAAATTGTAGTGAAAATAAACTTTTTTATTAAAAGAATAACAATAACAATTATAATATAAGGTAATATCTCTTTAAATAGTTTTTTCTTTTTTTCTTGTTCCATAAGTCACCAATTAAGAAAAAATAAGACATCTGTCTTATTTATCTTTTCTTTCTCTTATTTTGTATCGACCAACACGATCTCTTAGGAAGTTTAATTTAGCACGAGTCGCTCTACCTTTTCTAAGGACTGTTATTCCAGCAACTTTTGGTGAATGGATAGGGAAAATTCTTTCTACTCCAACACCTGAAGATAGTTTTCTAACAGTAAATGTTTCAGAAACTCCTCCATTTCTACGGGCAATAACATCACCTTCAAAAGCTTGGATTCTTTCTCTTTTTCCTTCGATGATCTTAACATCAACTCTAACAGTATCCCCTACTCTAAATTCAGGAACATTAGGATTGATCTGCTTTTGTGTAATTTTGTCAAGTACATTTGCCATACGATATCTCTCCTTTCATGTTTTAACAGTAATCATATTAAAGTTAAACAGCGGATTACCAACGTGATTAATTATAGCATACTTTATTTATCAGTGCAATCCTTTTTTTACTTTTAGTTTCAATTAATAAAGTACAATAAGTGATAAAAAAGCATGACGTTTTAGTCATACTATTTTATCATATTGTTAGACAACTCTTGTTCAAAGATTATTCTACTATCGGATATTTTAATCTTGTCTGAACTTACGATATCAAAACCATCTTTAAAGTTAACTCTTGCTTCATAACAATTAGGAAAACTTGATTCCTGATTTATAAGTTGTTCCTCAGGCATTATAGTTCCATCAAAGTTAACCCCTCTTTTTATAATTTCTCCAGTATGTTCATGATTAATACCCAAAACATATGATACTATATGTTCTTGTGCAACATCATGCATATATCCAGGATTTTCAGCAATATCTCTACCATTTTTATTAGCAATTGATTTAGAACCACTACCATCTTCATAGACAAAGAAGTTGGGATTCAGTATAACGACCTGTTTTAATATTGGTGGTTTAACACATCTACCTTTATTAGCTACTCCAAAAAGATAACGGCCTGGTTTTTGTGTCTCTGAAGCAAATAGTTGCATAGTACCGACTGGTTCTCCTACTAGTAGTTCAACTGGTACTTCTTGATTAAGTAATACTAAGTTCATTTTTAAATACCTCCTATTTTTATATTATCTTGATTTACCTTCCATACTATTTTCATTTTGATAATTTAATTGATAGTTCTGCTGTAAATAGTATAATCTTACTTTTATTTCTTGTTCTAAAATATCTAATTTCTTTTCAAAAGTATTTATTTCATCTTCTTCCATAGATTTATAATACTTAGTTTTAGCTTCTAAGCGTAATTTACTAATTTCATTTAATCCTTGTTGATAGACGGTACCTGTTTCATCATCACTTTCAAAAATAATAGTTATGATTTGAAGTAGTTTGCGAAAGCGTAGTTCTAATTGCTTATTAGCTACTTTATTCATTAAACTTTTATTAATAATTACTACCTTACTAACATCTATAGCATCTTTTATTTTTACATTTTTCTTTGGTAATAAGTCATAACCTTTTATATTGTCATATTCAAAGTAAATTATCGATGAGTCTTGTTTTTCTTTAACAATTAAATACTTTTTATCCAACATAATTGTCACTCCTTATTATTTTTTAATAAATCGGGTCTTTTTTCTCTAGTTCTATTATAGCGCATTTGCTGACGAAATTCATCTATTTTTTTATGATCACCATTTAATAGTACTTCTGGTACTTCCATTCCTTTATACACTCTTGGTTTAGTATATGGTGGATAATCTAATAAATTGTCATTAAAGCTTTCTTGAAGATGACTTTCTTCTTCAATTACACCAGGAATTAAACGGACAATCGAATCAATTAAGACCATAGCGGGTATTTCACCACCTGTTAAGACATAATCACCAATTGATATTTCTAAATCAACGATGCTTCTAATTCGTTCATCAAAACCCTCATAGTGACCGCAAAGTAATATTAAATGTTTTTCTTGTGATAGACTATAAGCCTGTTTTTGATTATATGGTTTACCATCTGGGGTTAACATTACTACTTTACTATTTTCATTTTTGATATCTTCAATACAATCAAAGATTGGTTGGCAAGTTAGTACCATACCATTTCCTCCACCATAAGGAGTATCATCAACTTTCTGATGAGGATCTGTTGAATAATCTCTAAAATTAATTACATTTATTTCAACTTGGTCTTTAGAAATAGCTCGTCCTAAAATAGAAGTTTTTAAAACTTCGTTAAACATATCCGGAAATAAAGTTAATATATCTATTTTCATTAAAACATCCCCTTAATTGGATTTAAAACTATTTCTTTTTTATTAATATCAATCGATATTATAAATTCAGATTGAAAAGGAATTAATACTTCTTTTGATTGATATTCAATAACTATAATTTTATTATTAATACCAGTATTTCTAATTTCTTTTATAGTTCCTTTTTCATTATTATCAACGATGACTTTTAAACCAACATAATCATCATCTAGATATTCTGTTTTACTTAATAATAAATCTTCTCTTTTTATATATACGTAAAGACCTTTATATTTTAATACTTCATTAATATTAGTATAATTTTTCATCGTAATCATTTCAAAATTTTTATGATGACGATAACTATTAATAATTTCTAACTCTTTCTTTCTTCCTATATAAATAGGCATATCTTTAATAAATACTTTATCTTTATATTCAAAATCAGAAAGGATTCTTATTTCACCCTTAATACCATGAGTATTAACTATTTTTCCAATATAGATATATTCTTCCATTAGTCCCTCCTGTTTAATTCATATAATAGTATACTAGTCGCTATCGCTACATTTAAGCTTTCTACGGTGTGATTCATATCAATATAGATATATTTATCACATAACTCTAAAATGTCTTTAGAGACACCATTACCTTCGTTACCCATTATTAAAGCATATTTATTTTTATCTTTGTTTTTTAAACAGCTGATATCATCACCAAATTCGACTCTAGTTCCATAGATAGGAATTTCTTGATTTTTTAATTCAGGTAGTAGTTCTTTTAGATTTCTACTAACAATATTTAGATGAAACATAGTTCCTTGCGTAGCTCTTACTACTTTAGGATTATAAATATCTACCGTTTCATCACCTAAGATAATAGTATCAATATTAAAAGCTTTAGCACTACGAATTATAGTTCCTAAATTACCAGGATCTTGTATTTTATCTAATAGTAAAAGTCTATTTCCATATTCTGATAATACTTCTTTTTTATGGCATACAGCTAAGATATTAGCTGGTGTCTCTAATGTTGTTATTTTTTTAATAATTTCTTTGGTTACATATACTTTAGGACAATTAAGTAAACTTACTTCATCCTGTTCTAAAATTAGTTCATCAATAAGACCTTGTTTATATGCTTCAAGTACTAAATGCATTCCTTCTACAATAAACTGATTTTCTTCATCACGATATTTTTTATCTTTTAACCTAGCATATTTTTTTATTTTATCATTATCTAAACTTGTAATTAACATATTTTACCTCTTTTAATAATTTTTCATTTGTTTTCTTATTTCTTTATAATTAGGATAGTTTTTTTCGACTACTTTCCAAAATTTATCAGAGTGATTCATTTCAATAAAATGACTTAATTCATGTACAATCACATAATCTAAACATTCTGGTTCTTTTTTTATTAATTCTAAATTTAAAGTTACTCTTTTTAATTTTGAATTACATACACCCCAGCGAGATGTCATTTTACGAATGGTGAGACTTGGATAAGGGATTTTATAACAAAACTCGTTATACCAAAAATCAAGACGATTTTGAAATAAATTTTTAGCTTGATGTTTATACCATTTATCAAGATCGGCATCTTTTCCAATAAAAACTTTATTTTCTCCTAAAGAAATCTTATCTCCATTGATGCTGATTGGATCATATTTTTTACCTAGAAAATGAAATTCATCACTGACTTCGAGTTTTTTTAGTTGCTTCTCATACATATTTAAAATGGAAGTCATATTTTCTTTAATTATTTTTTCTATCTTTCGATTGCTTATAAAATTATTAGTAGTAACATGTAACTTTAAATCTTTTTTAATTCGAAGATAGGTATTTTTATTACCTTTCTTTTTAGTAATAATTACTTCTATTTCATAATCATTTATTTTTATATACAAATTACCACCTCTGTTATCTATATTATTTTAACATATAAAACATGAAAACGATAGTTACTAGACTAGGATTAAGTAAAAAAATACTATTCTTGTATATTTTATCGATATATATATCAAAATAACAATAGAAAGGAATGATATAAGTGAATTTAGATATTAGAAGTCACATTATAAATAACTTTAAAGGTGACGATGTTAAAATATTAAAAGAGGCTATTGAAGAAAGTATTAAGAATAATGATGAAATTACGTTACCTGGTATGGGAGTTTTCTTTGAACTTGTTTGGCAAAAGTCAGATGAAGAAACTAAAAATAAAATTCTTTCACTTTTAGAGAGTTCAGTTAAAGAATAAAAATAAAAACTACAATCAATATTATTGAAATGTAGTTTTTATTTGGTTGAAACGTTTTCTACTTCATTAATTTTTTGAGTTTGGAAATAGTTATTACCGTTAGGAACAAGTTGTACTCGTTCTAAACCAGATTTAGAATAATGACTATTTTTACTTCCAAAGCTTAATTTGTTAACAACTCTAAATCCTGAAATTACATCTGTTGCGGCTTGGATGGCTTCAGGGCTTATCTGATCTGGATTAGCACATAAATTTCTATACGCACTTCCAGTTGTAACTACAAATTGTCCTGGAGCATGTAGCTGGTCTAATATACCATAGCCGAACTCCTCACAATAATCTTGGTTTTCTACCCTATTTAAGATTACTGAAATTACTGCCATACGATCAGTATATCTTTCATCAGGACTAATACCACCACCTTCTAAATCGATGGCTGCTGCTAATTTGATAAAGGTATCATGATCTACGGAATATGATTTACCTGCACTTACTTCTGCTAAACAAGTAAAATTAGTTACTTGATCTTCAACTATCTCTTCAGATTGATTTTCAGTTGGTGCTTCTGTTAATGTTTCTTGATTTTCTAATGGTGCCACTTCTGATACTGCCATATCCTCTACTATAACTTCTTCAACTACAAGATTAGCTTCTTGTTTATTTTGATTATCTTCTTCTGAATTAACTGTAATATTAGTAGCGTTGCCACCCTCAGTATCAAGTAAAGCTGTTTCTCCTGTATCTAAACTCAATGGGGTTATTTCTGATACAATTGTTTCTTCTTCAGTTTGATTTTCAGATACACTTTCTACAACAGGTGTGTCTGTTATTACTTCTTGATTTTTCAATGGTACTTCTTCTGAGACTTCTTTCTCTTCTTCAACATTTGTATCATCAAAGTAAACAACCGTTTGATCTTCTTCTATTTGGTTTTCAGATACACTTTCTACAACAGGTGTCTCTGTTAATGATTCCTGATTTTCCAGTGGTACTTCTGCTTCTGATGCTACTTTTTCTTCTTTAATATCTGGGTCATCTAAGTTAATTACTTTTATTTCTTTTTCAGTTTTATTTTCAGGTGCACTTTCTACATTCGATGTAGCGGTTATTACTTCTTGACTTTCTAATGGTACATCTACTTCTGCGACTATTGTTTTTTTCGCTTTAAGAATCTCATCTATGTTGACAACCTCTGGGGTTTTGATAACTGTCTCTGTGTTATCAATACTAACTTCTTCTTCAGTATTAGTATCAGATGATTTTATAGTTAATGGCGCTATTACTACCTGTTCATTATCTTGATATGTTTGATAATTTTCTTCTGCTAAAATAGTAGTATTAGTAGTTGTTGGTTCAGTATCAAATTCAATAGAAGGTGCTGTTTCAGAATTTAATACGGTTGTTGCTTGAGGTACTTTATAGACATTTGTAACCGTATCATTTACCTGCTTTTTATCTTTATTTGAAACTGTTTCTGTATTTAATGAAATATTTGTGGTTTCTTTTTTTATATTTGTTTTTTGAATAGGTTCAGTAGTAACAGTCTCTTTTTTTTCTATCAATGGGCTTGTCCACTCTGCTAATACAGTAACAGGAGCTGGTTTTTCTTCTGATTGTTTTTTATTAATAATTCCAGGTAGTTGATTCTCAACTTCTTTTATTAAAGATGAAAAGTTTTTTGGAACCTCTTTTATTTCAGTTACCATGTTTTCAATTTTACTTTTTGGATTTATATTAGTAATTGGTTCCATTTTTTTCATAGTAGGTACTAGATTTATTATTGATAATACTGATATAACCCCACCTAGTATTACTGGAAAACTTTTTCTAACAATAGTTGTTTTTGCGATATTCTTTATTGATGTTTTAATATTTTTTATACCATTTAGAAGATTAAAGATTGGTTTCCCACCCTTATGCTTCCTAATTTTCTTTACTTTTTCAGCCTTAGGAGTAGTTTTTAGATTTTTTACTCCTTTTAGTGGTTCTTCTTTAGTAGAACCTACTGATTTTTGACTATTCAATTTTTCATTTACTTTTACTAATTCTGGTCTTGTTTTTATTTTAGAGCTTCCATGGCAGCCTTTAGCTGCAAGTCTTC